>NZ_JAHMSB010000019.1:0-24122 GCF_018986355.1 Staphylococcus sp. CWZ226
TTAGCATACTATCACCTCATTATCTTATTACTATCATTATACAAGAAATGGGGAAAAGGTTATTATGTAAAATGTTAAAAAATAAAAAATGCCGACAAGTCCGTAGGACTTTGTCGACAGTCTGACACGCAACCTTTTTCAGGTTGCGTGTTTCTAGAATTTATCAATTTAACTTTTAATGAAATTTACATATTCATCAGGCAATTATGATTTAACTTGTGAGTCACCGAAGATTTTACGTTTGATTGCTTCACCTGTCGGTGTACCTGCTAAACCACCAAGACCAGTTTCACGTAATTCAGCTGGTAAGTTACGTCCAACTTTATCCATAGCTTCAATTACTTCATCTACTGGGATACGGCTTTCCACGCCAGCTAATGCTAAGTCAGCTGAGATTAATGCGTTACCTGAACCGATTGCGTTACGCATTACACATGGAATTTCTACTAAACCAGCAACTGGGTCACAAACTAGACCTAATAAGTTACTGATTGCGATAGCCATTGCTTGACCTGAAGCTTCTGGTTTACCGCCGAATGTTTCAACTGCTGCTGCTGCAGCAATAGCTGATGCTGAACCAACTTCAGCTTGGCAACCGCCTGTTGCGCCAGCAACACTTGCGTTGTTTGCTACAACACGGCCGAAGATAGCTGCTGTGAATAAGAAGTCCACCATTTGATCTTCAGTTAAGCCATGTGTTTTTTCTAATTTGAATAGTGTACCTGGAATTGTACCGGAGGAACCAGCTGTTGGAGTAGCACAAATGATACCCATTGCTGCGTTCACTTCGTTTGTCGCAACTGCACCCATAACGGCACTCATCATTTCATTACCTGAAAGCGCATGGTTGTTTTCGTTATAGTTTTTAATTTTAATTGCGTCTTGACCAGTATACCCTGTTACACTTTTAACGCCTTCGCCAGTTGTCCCTTTTTCAACTGCGTCGCGCATTACTTGTAAGTTTTGTCTCATTTGTTCACGGATTTCATCACGTGATTTCCCACTTAATTCTTTCTCTTCTTCAATCATAATTTCTGAGAATTTCATATCATGTTTATTCGCATAATCTATGATCTCTTTAATTGAATCAAACATACATTACACCTCTTTATTTTATATATGCAAAGTTTAAGTCGCTATATTTCTCTCTTAAATCGCTAAGTGCTTCTTCTGGTAAGGCTTTGTTTAAGTGTAAAGCCATTAAACAGCCATCTGGATTAATCGTTTTGATTTCTTCGTTGATGTCTGCACCGTGTTCGATTAAATCATTGATTAA
Source organism: Staphylococcus sp. CWZ226 (assembly GCF_018986355.1). Lineage (NCBI taxonomy): Bacteria > Bacillati > Bacillota > Bacilli > Caryophanales > Staphylococcaceae > Staphylococcus > Staphylococcus sp. CWZ226. The sequence goes on from NZ_JAHMSB010000019.1 coordinate 1,277, forward strand.
ATGGTTGATTGTCGCATTGTCAGTTGGTCCATCGATTTCTAATAATGGTAAGCCGTGGTTCATTAGAATACATTGACCATTGACGTTAATGCTTTTAATTTTAATAGTTCCGCCACCGATTGAGATTCCGTTCAATTCGATGTGACGATCACCTTGTTTTGCTTTAATTAATGCACAGTTAGGATGCTCTCCTAAACTTCTTCCAGTTTCTTCGATGAAACGAACATCGATACCATCGTTTTTAGCAATGTTTACTGCATTGCTGATACGTTCGTCGAAAGTGCTGAATCCTAGTAAGCCACCAACGATTGCAACGTCTGTACCGTGTCCTAAGTGTGTTTGTGCAAATGATTCATAATAATGAACTTCAATATCTTCAGGTTCTCCTTGAAGTACCATTCTTGCTGCGTTACCGATTTTTACTGCACCTGCAGTGTGTGAACTTGATGGTCCCATCATAACTGGACCGATTATATCAAATGCGCTTTGGTAATCATGTTTACGTGCCATAGCGTATTGTCATCTCCTTAATCTCTTTATAAGAAATGCTTAATTAATTTGCTTTTGACGGTTCTGCTTTGCCTTCAGGTAATTTGTCAGATAGTTTCTTGAAGTTGATTTTGCTCATAATCTTACCTAAAATCCAACCAAGGATAATTGCTGTCACGATAACAGCTGCGATAGTAATAAGTGATGGAATTGGTTTGTTAAATCCAAACAATACAATTGCACCAGCTATTGGTGTTGCCATTCCCGTTACATTAATAACTAAACCTGCAATCGTAACAATTGTCGCTGTAAACATACCGACTATGGCGTTTGCGCCGTAAAGTTGAATCGGATATTTTGCGATTGTATCGATTTGTGTTAAAGGTTCTACTGCAACTGCGAAGGCTTTACCTAAGCCGCCGATTTTAAGTGCTCTGAACATCATAAAGTTAACGAATGATGAACCTGTAGTTGTTAATGCACCGATAGCCATCGGAACACCTGTTAAACCAAGTAAACTTGTTAATACCATAGAACTTAATGGCGTCATACCTACCACCGGAATGATTAAGCCTAAAATAATTGCTAAAGCGTAAGGATTATTGTCACCAACTGCTGTAATCGCACCACCGATTTGTCTTAACACAGCCATTACTCCTGGTGAAATTAATCCGCCGATTCCGAATGCTAATGCCGGAGCGACTAAGATTACGACAATTAAGTCTAAGCCTTCTGGTACTTTTTTCTCGATCAATTTAATCAAGAAGCTCACTAAGTAAGCAGCGATAAATGCCGGTAATAATTTTTGATCATGTAAAACTAAACCAATGATAACTGCGAAGACTGGAGAGATTCCCAATTTCAAACCAGTTAAAATACCTACTGCAATACCACTTAAGCTTCCTGCTAAGTCTCCAATTCTTTGGAAGAATTCCAAGTGGAACACGCCACCGATCGCATAACTTAAGAATGCTTGCGGTAAAAATGTTGCACATGCTGCACCTGAAAGTGCTTGTAGCCCCTGTTTACCATAAGGAGCAAATTTTAAGAATAACGACATTGCTAGAAGGACTAGCAACAACGTCCCAGTTCCCAAAATAATATCCATGCCAAATGACCTCTTTTCCTACTATATATTTAATTTTCCTACCACCGACATCATACTACCTTTGATAAAGCGTTTTCAATACCTTTTGCAAACATTTTGTGAACAAATTGCGAATAATTTCACAAACTCTTTATTATGACTATTATTACTCTTTATTTTTAAATATAAAGAGTAATTATAATCATAACGTTTATAAAGTTGTCACAATTAGTTTAAACGATAGCAATTAATTTAAACACTTACCATTAATAAAAATAATCTTGTTAACCCTAAAACAACATTAAAGACTCCCTTTAGACTTTTATTGTTATTTGTCTATACAAATTATTTTCCATTAGCAACTATAACACTTTAGTAAATAACTTTAAACCAACAAATTCGGGTGATTTTATCGGGTAAAAGCTAAAATGCTTGATACCGTAGGATTTTGAGCAATTTAATACCTAAAAAGTTCTAATATACTGAAAATTTACGAAGTTTATCCTTTTTTAAACTCAATTTTAAGTTAGCTTAATATTCCTATGCCATGCTTGAAGTGACGAAATTGATGATAACGCCGAATCACTGCGGAAAGCAATACTATCCCATAAAGCCGTACACCAGAAATCTATCTCTCACATATCCGCATGTGTATATCAATTTTCTTCGTTGTCGTTTTGTCTGTTTCATCCGACAGTTTATACCTCATACTCATAACACCATGGATGACATGACACTTTCATTTTGAAATAGGAGTGTTGTTTTCATGCCTATGAAGTTAAGTAAAAAGAAAAGCTTGCTTCATGTTTCTACGCTAGCTTTAAGCGGTTTACTATTCTTTAATATGCCTGGAGTGATGAATGCTGCTGAAAGTCATGATTACGCAAATGAACAGTCCGCTGAATTATCCGCTTTGGTCGAAAATACTGATACTGCTCAAACAACTGAAACATTTATCCCTACATCGCATCCAACTGATGTGGCTCAAGCTGCTGATGTTGAACCCGATCCTTCCCTTGCAGAAAATGTTTCAAAGACAAATGTCGCAGATGCAGAAGGAAATCGTAAAGAAGCAGATACTGAGTCCACAACCTCAAAAGCAACAGCAGGACAAACCTATGCGCATCAAGCATCAGCAACAACTTCAAAAAGTGAAGATGCAGGCTCACACTATCAGGGTGAAACCGCATCATACGCTGACTTGCCAGAAACAGGACACGTTGACCATCCAGAATCGGGTGCTGTCATAGCCATTATTATGAGTATTGTTGTCTCTACTATTGCCCTTATTCACGTATGCAGACAAAATGCACGTTCAGTTGTTCCAAACCGAGATGACGTTTGATTGAAAAATCCCTAGTATATCTTTTCTAAAATCCCTAAAAAAACAGACTTAGAAACCTGTCTTTTCTCCCTTTCTTTAAGACATTGTTTCTAAGTCTGTTTATTTTTTATTCATTTTTAGATGAGTGCACACTAGAGTCTCTGACATTTAACTGTGCCATTAACCAATCTGATTGAATTTGTTCACTTTCTCCTTCAAAAAATTGTTTTAAGCGTGCAAAAATTGATGCGCCGATAGTTTCAGCATGAATACCTACAGCGGTTAATGATGGATAATGTACTTTATTCCAACTATTCTCTTCTAATGTAACAATTGCAACATCTTCAGGCACTTTTAATTCCTTTGTTTTAAGTGCTTGTAAAATACCAGACAACATCGCATGATTCGAAGCAATCAATGCAGTTGGATGATTTGATTGCGCAAAGAGTTGCTGGACGGTGTCATAGCCGTATTTTTCTGTAGCTTGTAAACTTAAATCAGTATATTGATATGAGATTAGTCGTTCATCCATTTGTTGTTCAAAATCTTCTAATGCTGCTTTATATCCCATTCTTGTATCAGCTGTTGCACTGGAAGCAGGATTACCTAAAATTAAAGCGATTGATTGATGGTTTTGTTTCAATAAATGTTCAGCAGCTTGATAGGCTGTATCTTCATGATTTAACCCAATGTAAGGTATCTGTTCATCCTCAATTTGATTATCAATAATTACCATTGGAATGTCTCTCCAACGTTTTGAAATACGCATTTGTGCTGAAACTGGCGAAACAATAATACCATCTACTTGTTGTGATACAAACCAATCTATCAGCTCATCTTGACGTTGTACTTGTTCATTAGATGCCATCGCAATAATTCGAATAGACTCTGAACCTTGTTGATGCTCAATCGCATCAATGACAGAGGCATAATAAGCATCGTGTCTCGGTATAATAAATGCGATTGTTTTAATACTTTCTCCGCGTAAAGATTGAATATATCGACTCGGTTCATAGCCTAACATTTCTAATGCTTCCACTACACGTGCACGTGCTTGATCATTAGAAACATGCTTTTTATCTTCTAATATTTGATTGACCGTCGCAATCGACAAGCCAGAAATTCTCGCAATATCATGTAAGGTCGGTTGTGTTTTCTTCATTTTCTTTCAAACTCCTTGAATCAGTTGAATTGTTGTTTATTCTTGGTGTGCTTACTTATCAATGTTCTCCATAGATAATTCAAAATCTAACCAATTTACAATATCTGATAATAACATACCGCGATATGAACTTACATTTAATAACTCATGATCTAACCCGTCATAAATTCTTAATGATTTATGTGTGGTTTTAGCTTCTTTGAAGAATTGGATTGCATCATCAGAACTTACAATGCGGTCACTGCCACCATGCATAATCAACACTTTGTCTTCAAACTTAGAAAATTCGATATCCATATCTCGGACCGCTTCTCTAAATGCTTTGATTCTTTTATGTTTCTCAATATCCGCTTCTTCATCCTGATTTTCTATTTCTGCTGAATGATCTACGACATCATCACGAAAGACAGGTTGCCCCGTTGGAGACAAACCACCTGCAGAAATATAACCGTGCACTGCATTCGGATAACGTATACCAAATAATGTCGCTATTGTACCGCCTACACCATGGCCTAAAATAAATATTTTTCCTGTCAATTGTGCTTTAACATAATCTACAACAGCCTTTAAATCTTCTACGACGATATCTACATGTTCATAAAGATTTTTGTCACCAGGAGTTTTACCATGACCTCGTTGATCATAACGAATGACATTATAATCATATTCATTAAATGTTGAAGCCACACCATCATAGTCATCTAATTCTTCTGACAATCCTTGTACAATAATCAAATTAGCCATTGGCTGTTCACCTAACGTAATTTTACTGTAGAGATTCACACCATCAAAAGATGAAATATAATCAATATCTGACACAGATAAAAACCTCTCTTTCACTATATATCCTTATTTTCACTTACCCTATGCAGACTTGAAAATCACTTTTTCAATACAATAGCTCCATTCTTTTTTAGTTATTTACTTACTTGTTTATTCGTATTAAAATAATAGAGTTCTTTCATAGTTAATTTATTATATTGACTAAATTATAAAATACAGAAAGCAGATGACGCTATTGAACATCAGGACTACTCATATTAAAGATATGCTTCCTTATTTAATCATTATTATATTATTGCACCTGATAGGTGTTACTTGTTTATGGATGGGTGCACATACACACCCTATTTTATTCGGAATGGGTATCTTAGCATATACACTAGGTTTACGTCATGCATTTGATGCTGACCACATTGCAGCTATTGATAATACAGTTCGCAAACTGATGCAAGAAAAACAAAATCCGTCAGGTGTTGGCTTCTATTTTTCTATCGGCCATTCCAGCGTAGTTTTTATCATGGCACTTTTATTAGGTGTTTCAGTATCATGGGCACAGCAACAGATGCCCCTCTTTCAAGCTATTGGTGGAATCATCGGAACGATGGTTTCTGGTCTATTTCTACTACTAATTGGTATTTTGAACTTAATTATCTTAGTGTCATTGATTCGTTTATTTATGCGTTTACGCTTTGAACAAGTTTCTGACGATGAACTGGATCAATTGTTAGCTTCTAGAGGGCTTATTCAACGATTTGTTGGTCCTTATTTTAAATTCATCAACAGAAGTTGGCACGTTTTACCATTAGGTTTCCTATTTGGATTAGGCTTTGATACTGCAAGTGAGATTGCTTTGCTTGCATTATCATCTGGGGCTGCTGAACAGTCATTGCCTTTTGCTGGCATTATCGCACTTCCATTATTATTTGCGGCAGGCATGAGTTTATTAGATACACTAGATGGCGCGCTCATGAAGTCTGCTTATCACTGGGCATTTCTAAAACCAGTTCGTAAAATTTATTACAATATTACCATTACCGCCATCTCCGTCATAGCTGCGTTGATAATCGGTACTGTAGAAATTCTACAAATGATTGGCGAACATTTTAAATTGCACAGTCCTTTTTGGGATGAAGTTGCATCAATTGAATTTAATCATTTAGGTTATCTGCTCGTTGGCGTATTCTTATTGTTTTGGTTAGTATCTGTGATTATTTGGAAACTTAATCACTTTGAAGAACAACAGTTGCGATAGTATTCAAAACTTTTCTTACCATAACAATTCCTTACCTTCATCTAAAATAAAGCAATCCTTACATTTCACTTTAAAAATTAAGTAAATGTAAGGATTGCTTTTTAAAATACAAATTGAACTAATATCATATAAGCGATTGTACCACCCGCAATTGAAATCAACATATTACGTTTAATCACATGCAAGATAATAATCACTACAATCGCAATCAACTCTGGCAACCCATGATTGCCAGTTAAGATAGGCGTTTTACGTAACGCATAAACGACTAAGAAACCAAATACCGCTGCAGGAAGTACAGCGCCTAAATATTGTACAAACTTTGGTGTTTCTTTATCTTTAGAAAAGATTAAAAACGGCAAGAAGCGTGTCAACATCGTTCCAATCACAACAACCGCAATCGTTAAAATTTGTTGGGTTAAGGTCATATTAAGCCACACCCTTTCTTGCGAAATATCCTCTGAGGATAGTCAATGCGAGCACAATTAAAATCATTGAAGGTAAGATGAATTGATTAGGTCCGAAGATGACCAAACAAACTATAGGGATAGCCAACCCAATTAATGAACTTACATGATTCTTTTCTTTCAACCAAGACTCTAAAAAGATTACAACGAAAAGAGCGACCATCACAAAATCTAAGCCTTTTGTATCAAACTTAATAAAGACACCGAACAGACTTCCGATTGTCGTACCGAAAAACCAATAAAATTGATTTAATAATGTGACATAGAACATAAATAAGGTCTTATCGACATTTTTAGGTACATTCGCCATATTATTAATTACGAAGGTTTCATCACACATCCCAAAAATTAAGTATGGCTTATATTTTCCTGTCCCTTTAAATCGATCCAACATGGAAATACCATAAAATAAGTGTCTGGAATTCAGCATAAGTGTCAATACGAAGACACTTAATGGATTAAATGGAACTAATAATAAACTTCCGGCCACAAATTCCATGGATCCTGCAAAAATCAACAAACTCATCAGCATCGCATAAATTGGCGGGAAGCCTAATGAATGCATATAAATACCATAAGCAATACCAATAAATGAAAACCCTGCGAAAATTGGAATTGTTTGAGGAAATGCTGCTTTTATAGCTTTTAAATGCGGATGTTCAGTCATGACTATCAATCCTCTTTCTATGTATATGAAAATCTTCGAAAAACATACATTTTCCGAAGATTTAATGTAGCTTATAAAACTCTGAAAGCATCAGGTACTGGTACTACTTTTTGTTCAACAATATTGTAGAACCCGCCATACTGCATACCTTGGCAATGGATTTGATTACCTGTACTGATTTCAAATTCAAACACCCATTTTAAACGACTGATTTTCGTTAACCAGCATTTGCCAACGGGTTTGTCGTGAATAGTAAGTGGTATCTTATAATCAATTTCAGTATGCATAAGTATAGGTGAAATATTTTGTTTCAACATTTCAGAAGGGGTTAGATGCTTATTTACAAATATTGTTCTTAAATCTTCAAACCAACGGACATAGACAATATTGCTGACGATACCCATCGCATCAATATCATAGCCGTTTACTTCAATTTCTGTTTCTGCCACTAATTTACGTTCGCTCAACACCGACAACTCCTATCTTTCTTTATAACATCAGTATAACAACGTTTTTATAAAGTTGATAAGTGTTATCTTAATTTACAATGAAGTTTCTGTATTGAATTCATGTTTCAGCAAAGCGTATCTATGAAAGTCTTCAAATTGTCCACGTTCAAATGACTCATCTTTATCCGTTCCAACAAAACGGAAGTTTGCACGTTCTGCGACTTTTTGACTGGCTTTGTTTTTAGTGTTGATGTGCAACGATAACTTATTTAAATCCAAAGTATTGAATGCGAAATCACAGATTTTATGTAGGCAACGGGCAATGATTCCTAAGCCATTATACTTACTCTGCAACCAATATCCTACAAAAGCTTTTTTATTTTCTAAATCAATTTGCTGTATATCAATAGTGCCAACTACTTGGTCTCGATAGTAAATCACAAAAAGGCGATGTTCACCTGCAGCCTGTTTCTTCAACATTAACTTAATGAAGTTGAGTTCATCTTCCACCGTTAAGGTATGATCAATGAACGGTAAATACGTTGAAAGAAATGCTCTATCTTGTTCAATCACTTGAAATAAAGGTTCAGCCATGAATGTTTCAGGTTGTGCTAACTTTATGTCTTCATCTACTGGAAAATAAAAAAAGTCCACATGTATCGCCTGCTTTCGCTCTATGTATTTTTTCATGAATAACTAGAGTATAGTGGAGTTGACAGAATATTTCAATATTAATTCGATGTAAAAAAAAGACGAGTAATGCAAAATGCACTACTCGTCGAAATTGAGTATTCAGTTCATTTCTTAAATATTATAAGAAACGTTTAGCTGCTACTGAAAGTGGTGGGATTTCATCAAAGTCTAATTTTTTATCTTCAGTAATAGATCTGTATGCCCATTTAGCATAGTTGATTGCTTCATCCGGTACAATTTTACCTGGAAGTGGTGCAGCGTTCGCATCAACATGTACGTTTACGATTGTTGGTCTGTTTTCATTTAATGCAGCTTCAACAACAGTATCGATGTCTGCTGGATCTTCTAATGTGTAACCAGCACCGCCGCATGCTTCAGCGAATTTAGCAACATCCATATCTGAGAAGTCGATTGCATATTCTAATTCACCAGCTGCTTGTTGTTCGTATTTGATGAACGCTAATTGTTTGTTGTTCAATACGAAGATAACCATTGGCATGTTATATTGAACAGCTGTTGCGAAGTCTTGCATTACCATTTGGAAACCACCGTCACCAGCGATACCGATAACTTGACGGTTAGGGAATGCTACGTTAGATGCAATTGCACCTGGTAACGCGCAACCCATTGTACCTAACCAACTAGAAATAATGAATTCGTTACTTGGTTTAAGGTTTAGGTAACGTGTTGACCATACTGTTGAAGTACCAACATCAATTGAGAATACAGCGTCATTGTCTGCTTCTCTGTTGATAGCTTGCATCAAGTGTTCTGGACGGATTGGATAAGAATCATTGTTAAGGTCTTTTTCCATCCATTCTTTCCAAGTAGCCATGTTATCTAATGCTTCTTTTAAGAATTTACGGTTTTTAACTGGTTTAACAAGGTTTGTTAATTCAGTTAACGCGATTTTAGCGTCACCGATAATTCCAGCATTTACTTTGAAACGGTGACCGATTGCACTTGGATCAATGTCGATTTGAACGGCTTTGATATTTTTCTTAGGAAGGTAATCAACATATGGATAGTTTGTACCTACCATGATTAATAAGTCAGCATTTTGCATTGCTTGATATGCAGGTTTTGTACCGATTTTACCGATGTTACCTAAGTTATATGGGTGGTCATCTGGAATGATTGTTTTAGCTGGTAAAGTGATGATTGTAGGGATTTGTGCTTTATTGATTAAAGCTTCTACTTCAGGTCCAGCATGTTTTGCACCAGTACCCATTAACATTACAGGTTTTTTAGCTTTATTAATTAATTTTGCAGCTTTTTTAATTTTAGCTGTGTTTGGTGCTGGGATTGTTGGGCGTTTTTTGTTTACAACTTTATTAGTTGTATCTTTAACTTTGTTAGTTAATAAGTTGTTAGGCAAGATTAAAGTTGCCACACCTTTTTTCTCGTAAGCTGTTTTAATAGCTTCGTTTACGATACCAAAGATATCGTCATCTTTTTCTGAGATTTGACGGTTGTATACTGAAACATCTTCACATAATGATAATAAATTTGTTTCTTGGAAAGCTTTAGTACCAAGTACAGTACTATTAGATTGACCTACTAGCACTAATTGAGGAACGCCATCCATTTTAGCGTCATACATACCATTTAATAAGTGAATCGCACCTGGACCACCGATTGCTAATGATACGCCGATTTTACCAGTAAGTTTTGTGTAAGCTGAAGCTGCTAAGCTTCCTACTTCTTCATGACGAACATGATAGAATTTAATTTGTTCACTTACTGTACGTAAACTATCAACTACTGCGTCGATAGAGTCGCCCGGGATACCATATAAGTGATCAATATCCCATTGTAGTAAAGCTTCTACAAGTGCTTGATTTGCTTTAATTTTTGCCATTTTAAAAATAGCCCCTTTCTATTCATTAAAAAAGTAACTGTATTCAAACTACCCTTTAGTTAGTGTTTGATGCTGCGTTATGCAAAGTGTGTCTATATATTCTAATGCTAATAAAAAAGAATAATCAGGATTGGTAACAACACTGAACTGATGACTGCAGTCAGAATCATACCAATTGAACTGAATGCACCTGATTCTAAATCTAATTCTAAGGCTTTTGCTGTTCCGAACGCATGTGATGCATTTCCAAATGCAAGCCCTTTTGCAATGGAAGTTCTAAAGTTCCCCATACGCAACAGCAATGAGCCGAGCATACTGCCGATTAAGCCAGTGGTAATAATAAATAGTACTGTAATTGTATCTGCACCGCCCATTTGGTGAGATACTTGGATACCAACCGCTGCTGTGATGGAACGCGGTAATAATGTGACAATTTCTTCTTTATTGAAGCCTAAAATCTTCAACGACGAATAAACTAACACAAAATTGAGTAATACGCCAGTCAATACGCTTGTAAAAATAATATTGAAGTTTTCAAATATTTTATGACGATTGATATAAAGCGGATAAGCTAAGCAAACAACCGTACAGCTCAGCAAGTAATTAATTAAATGGCCGCCTGCCATGTAAGAATTATAATTCTGACGGAACAACAATAACACGATTATAATTCCAATTGAAGCAACTAGGGCTGGATTTAAGAATGGGCTAGGAAATCTCTTGTGCAGCTTCTTCGCTGCAAGATACATAACCACTGTCAGTACTATCATTATGATGTCTTTTAAAATAATCATGATGTGTGACTCCCCTTACCACCATGTTGTCTTCTGGCCATCTTCTCAGCAATTAGCCCAGAGACGTAAGCGACAGCTATTGTTCCGAGAATGATGACGCCGAAGAACAAAATAAAGTTGAGGTGTATGTCACCTATGATATCCATTACACCAACGACGGAAGGGATAAAGAAAAACACCATCGTTGTTAGCAAGAAGTTGGAACCCGCTTCGACCCATTTGACAGGTATAATTTTAAATTGTAATAGTAGGAAAAAGAGTCCTAGGCCGACGATACTTCCAGCTAATGGAATATGCAAAAGGTGCTGAAGGGTGTTGCCTAAATACGTGATGCCCATAATCAAGATAATTTGGAAGATAATCTTTAAAACCTTCGATGTCATAAGCTAACACCTTTCCTTAAAAATAAGCGTATAAATGGTCATGTCCAAATCGATTCTGGTGTCTGAATCTAGTGTCCATCACTATTTATACACATTCTTTTGACTTACATTCCTTATTCTATGACAATTCTGTGTATAATAAAAATATCGATTTTAGATACTACCTATTACTTTTTTCTATGAAAGCGATAACATCGATTACTTTTCTTCCAAATACGAACTTTTGTTACCATCAATCTTGTTCCATAACGTATATACCCCTTTCTGACAGTCTTAACAATAAATTTAAAAGCACACAAAAACAGCTGTTCATTTTACCGAACAACTGTCTTGCTTTAGAAATGAAAGCATTGAAAATACCGTTAAATATAATTGTATGATCTGTGCAACCTCTTAAACATTCGCTTTATACCCCATTATGACATTCTAGTGAACTTTACTTATCTTGGTGACAATTCATCTTCAGTCATCCACATATGATTCTTAACCATCTTGCCATTATCTTTATCTTTATAGTCCACTGTATAAACTGTTGTTTTTTCTACTTTATCGATTGTTGCTTTCGCACCTTTCATACCCTTCATATGATTCGCTTTCAAAGTAACAGTGTCCCCTTTTTTGAAACCTTCTTTCGGTGCATTTTTGATTTCCTCATTTACGACCCATTTGTGATGAGAAACTTTTTTACCGCCATCAGTTGGTTGATAGCTGACTTCGTACACACATGTATTATAAGCGCCTTTAACTTTACCGTCAGCATTCATCATGCCTGGCATGTGGCCTTCTTTTAATCTAACATCATCCCCCTCATCAAACTGACTGTGACGTGCATGATGCATATGTTCAGGCATTTGGCCATGATGATGCCCCATGTGATGTTCTCCCTCTTTTGAAGTCTGTTTATCTTGTGTTGTATTTTGAGCATTTTGACTTGAGGTTTGTGTGTCCTCTTGATCATTTGAACAAGCGGTAAGTATCAGAGACGACGTTAACATAACCATTCCGATTCTTTTCAACATACCTTTCACCCTTTCTTTACTCCCACATTTATCATATACCCCCTTTAGGTATATTACAATCTAATAAAAATAGGACGCCCTTATGCTGTCGCAAAAAGTGACGTCCTTTGTCTAGTTTTATATAGTTAATGATGATTTCATGTAATCAATATATTCTCTTGTCGCATAGTTGATATACTTTTCTTTTTTCCAAATCACACCTAGTTGCCATCTCATAGAAGCATCATTAATTTTCGCACTATGAATAGGCCCACGCAGCATTTTCACAATGTTTTCTGGTAGGATACTGACTCCTAATCCAGCTGTTAATAAGTTTTCGATAAAGTTCCATTGCGAAATTTTGGAAATAGTCTTAGGCACAAAACCAGAACGTTTAGCTGTTTCAATAATTTTATCGTTTAAATAGAAATCTTCATTAAACAATATAAAATCTTCATTTGCTAACTCATGCATTTCTACCATTTCACGTCCAGCGAATGGATGTGTTTCACTAACAACCAACAAAATATCCTCTGTATAAAGTGGAATAGATTCAAAGATAGCACTGTCTACAGGCAAAGTTGTAATGCCAATGTCAATTTCATTATTGATGATTTGAGATTCTAATGCCTTCCCGCCATTCTCTACCAAATTGTACGTAATATTTGGATACATTTGATGGAAATTACCTAGTGTATCAATGAATTTATTCATGTTCATAACAGCTGATAATCCAATACTGATATGACCCGCTTCAAGTCCCTTTAACTGATTCACTTCTTTAGGCAGGTTCTCAAACAAATTCATAATTTCCAATGATTTCTTATAGAAAATCTCTCCGCTGTCTGTCAAAGTTAAATGACGTTTACTACGATCAAATAACGCACTGCCCAGTTCGTTTTCTAAATCTTTGATTGCTTTGCTGATTGTGGGCTGTGCAATATAAAGTTCTTTAGAGGCATTTGTCATACCGCCATGTTGTACAACTGCAATAAAATATCCCATTTGTTTAATATCCATGTTTGTGCCCCTTCTCTTTTTACAATTTCTTTCTTTTCACATATACCACTATTTTATAATATCAACTGCTGAAGTGCTATATATCCAGAAAAACAGACCAGAGAACTTTTCAACTCTCGGTCTGCTTTCTTTTTATTTAATAATATCAATCAATTCTTTTTTAGCTGCTGCACGTGCTGGTATCCAACCGAATATAATACCAATTAAAGTTGATACACCCACTGCGAGTAAAACAGATCCTAAGCTTACAGCACTCTTGATATAATCAGGTGTGACTACATCGACAAGCGAAGCAATTCCGATACCTAATAATAATCCGATAATGCCACCTATTAAACAAAGTACGACACTTTCAACTAAGAATTGTATCTCAATATCTCTTGCTTTAGCACCGAACGCGCGACGTATTGCGATTTCTTCTGAACGCTCCGCAACGGAAATGTACATCACATTCATCACACCAATACCTGCAATGAATAGAGATATACCTGCGACTGCTGCTACAAAGTACGTAATTCCATCAAATATTTTACTGATGCCTTTCATCATTTCTTCCATATCTGAATATTGATAACTACCTGCTGCTTGGCCGCTTCCTTTTTTCGATAACACCTTTGCGACACGTTCACCTACTTCTTTTTTGTTATAACCATCTTCGATCTTAACTTCTAACTGTGCAAAATCTTGCGTTAGATTAGGTAAATAATGTTCAAGCGTTTGTGTCGGCATATGTACGACATTATTTTCAAAGCCATCACCCGTGGTTATACCGACAATCTTAAATCCTTGTCCATTAATAAATAGTGATTGTCCAACTGCTTTTTTAGGTTTATCAAATAAATCCTCAGCTAATTTCTTATCAATGGTTACAACTTTGTTTTCAATCGCATTATCACCTTGATTAAAACCGTGACCTTCATCTACATTGCTAAATTGGTCCTTCACGTAAATATTTGCATTGCCATTTTTACGTGAATTCGTCACTTTAGCTGTAAATGCTTGATCTTTATCTTTTTTAATCTGTGCTTTTTCTACTCCTTTTTCTCTTTCCGCTAATCGAATATCACTAGGTGCAAAAGGCTCTGTTTTTATATCAGCATCCGTAGACTGCATAAAGCTAATAAGCGCAGCATCTTTAGACGCACCTGAATCTGAAAACTGTTCATTTGCGGTCTTTTTGAATCCATTTCCTAAAGCCATGATAGTAATCACAGCCGCAATACCAATAATAATCCCAATCATCGTGAAGATATTACGCCGCTTATTTTTCATGATTGAACGTAGTGAAACAATGAGTATATTAGATAATCGACTCATTTTATCACCTCTTCTTCCTGAATGCGTCCATCCAAGATGTGGAAGATGCGATCTGCTTTTTCAGCTACTGCTCTATCATGTGTCACCATAATCATCGTTGTCTCTTGTTCTTGATTCAGACGTATAAATAATTCCATTATATCTTCTGAAGTTTTTGAGTCGAGTGCACCCGTAGGTTCATCTGCGATAATAAACTTTGGTTGATTCACTATGGAACGCGCAATTGCCACCCGTTGTTGTTGACCGCCAGATAATTTATTTGGCACAAAATTTTCTTTATCGTAGAGCCCGACATTATGCAGTGTATTTAAAACACGCTGCTTTCGTTCTTGACTTCCGATACCTGCATAAACTAAAGGAATACTTACATTTTCTAGCACTGTGTTATTTTGTATCAATTTAAAATTTTGAAAGACAAAACCTACAACTTGGTTTCTAATTTCAGCTAATTGATTATCCGAACTCTTTTTATAATTGTTGTTATTAAATAAGTATTCGCCCTCATAGCCTCTATCAATGAAACCTATGATATTAATCAACGTACTTTTACCTGAACCAGAAGGCCCCATAATTGCGATAAACTCGCCCTTTTTTATTTCCAGGGAAATATCCTTTAAGATATGATTCACTTTATCTCCATTTTTAAAAGAACGATTGATGTTTTCTAACTTAATCATTCTTTCACCTCAATCTTATCTCCCTCTTTTAGAGATGATTTAGAATTTTGAACTAAACGTTCTCCTTCTTTCAATCCTGACTTAACGTAAATAGAACCCTCTTTCTTTTCTACTTTGATTTTACGTTTTTCAATTTTATTTTCTTTATTTAGAACATAAACTGTATTATCTTTGTCCAATACATTTTGAGGAATTTTAATTTTGTCAGTAGCGACAGAAGCATCTAGTGATAAACCTGCACGTACTGGAGAAGATAAATGACCAATAACCACTTTATATTTCGAAGCATCGTTTGAGCTGTCTTTACCTGATACATCATTCATAACAGGATTCGAAGCTTGTCCTGCTCCTTCTTCTTCAGAAGCACCTGCAGCAGAAGCACCACTCATCGCATTTTCATTCAGACTGTCTTCATAACTTGTTGGAAGTTCAGATATCTTTATAACTTCACCTGTCCCTTTGTCACCTGTGCTGTTGACCTTATATTCAATTTTTTGTCCTTCTTTAATTTTATTCAAATCATATTCAGTTACTGTTGTTTTGATTTGCGGATCTTTTGAAATTAATTGAAGAATCGTTTCACCTTCATTAGGATAATCCTCTTGCATAATTTCTATCTTTCCTGGGAAAGCCGCAAATAAGCTATCGTTAATTTGTTGATCAAATTGATTTAATGATTGATTCGCTTTATTTAAGTTTGCTTGTGCTTCTGATAGTTGTTCGTTGGCTTGCTCATCATTTGGTGCACGATTGACACTTTCTTGCGCTTTTTGTCTTGCACGTTCTGATTGGTTCACTTTATCAAGTAAGCTTTGACGTTGATTCTGGCTCGTATCATAGCTGATAATTTGTTGACCTTTTTCAACATCTTGACCATTTGAAACAGTGGTATTGATATATGTACCGATAGTTGAATTATTTTGGTAAGACTTCACTGTTTCCGGAGAAGCTTTACCTTGCATAGTTAGCGGACTTTCTTTTTTAGCTTTATAGACACTATATGTATTTTCCTTATTTGATGTGCCTCCAGCATTTTTAACAATGATTGCGATAATAAATAATAGTAGAATTGCCGCAATGATTAAAATTATCCATGTCATTTTCTTTTTCACACTAATTCTCTCTCCTAACGATTAATTTTAAACTCACAATTGCATAATATCACAACTTAAAAATAAATGAATACCTTTACATTAATAAAGTTAGATATTTATAATCTTTAAAGTTGTCTACTAATTTAAGCAACGCTCATTAACAATGAAATCAAATGATTAAAACATCAATAAAAAATTTTATCATTTTTAGAAAAACCATTTATTAAAATTAATGACTATGATACGCTCTTAATAAATCTTACATAAGGAGTAGCATATGGAAAATTCTAACTTACTGCTAGGGGATTCCTTTAGCAAATTCAGAGAACGTCCAAAATGGATACTTAATTTAATTATTTGGATTGTCGTAGTTATTGGTTCACTATGGTTGACTTTCGCTTTTAGTGATTGGACAGAACTCATGAAACAAACCAACCCAAATATGAATCAAGCACAAGTTGAACAAGCTAGATCGTTTATGGGACCAGTCACTGTTATTGGAGGCCTCTTCTCACAACTTTTCTATTTACTTATCGCATTTTTAATCGTTTGGGCAATTGCGCGTATTTTCAAATCTAATGTGAAAAAGAAAAGCATTTTTGCGGGAACATTATTTGCGCTGTTAATCAGCTCATTAGTAGCACTGATTGTCTTAGTGATTCAAGTGATTGTTGGTTTAGATATTGTGAAAATTTCGATCACAAGCTTGAATATATTTGACCCAGGTAATAAAGTACTTAGCGTATTTAACTTACAGACTTTACTTTCTGGTTATTTATTGAGTGTTTTACTGTATAAAACTTGTAAGTTATCAGGAAAAGTTTCTATTATTTTTGGTGTTGCATTAGTCATTATTTCAATCGGATTCGGATTGCTTGGCGCATCCATTCAATAATATAGCTAATGTATAAGAGGGAATGAACATGTGTGTCATTCCCTCTTATTTATATATTTATGATTCGTTTTTCTATTCAAAAAAGCTTAAACTATTAACAAGTCATTTGTAGTGACTTATTCAAGCAGAAAGTAGTGATTCTAATAGATACACAAACAAACACCATACAAACACCTGATAATTTCCAACTTCATATACGTACGCACCTTTCACAACAACCGAAAGGTATCATCATCTATTATCATGGTGGTGGTTTAATTGCGGGTTCACCTCACGATTTATCTGATGAAGCAATTCAAATACTGACACAACATTTTCATTTAGTGGAAGCACCCTATCGGTTAGCACCCGAATCCAATATCGGCACTATTTTAAATGATGCTTTTTTAGTATTTGATAACATCAATAAAATATATCCTGATTTGCCACTCTTTACTTTCGGACGATCTTCCGGAGGTTATTTAGCTTTGCAAATCGCATCTCAACGTACTGTTAAAGGTGTCATTGATTTTTATGGTTATGCAAAAGTGGACTTGCCTGAATTCAAATTACCGCACAGTGAATTCCAAAAGAAAACGGCCCATCTTAACTCAGCTATGATTGATATGATGATTCAATCACAACCGATTACAGAAGGACCGATTCAGTTTCGTTATCCACTCTATTTATATACAAGAGGCATCGGACAGTGGTATGAATTTGTCGGTATTCAAGATGCTGAAAAAACTGAATTAAATTTAAGTGCACGTGCTTTAAAACAATTGCCTCCCGTTTTTATTGCGCATGCTTCAAGAGATATTGATGTTCCTTTTAGTGAAAGCGAACGGTTGAAACAATATATTCCTAATTCCACATTAATTACACTCGATAGTGATGAACACGATTTTGATCGTTCGTTTAATAGTAATATTAAAACAATATACCAACAAGCAGAGCAATTCTTACACCAATGTTTAGAAATTTAAGTCGTAAATTGATTTAAGTCATGATGTTCACATTCTAATAAATAACGCTTCCTATCTAATCCGCCACCATATCCAGTCAGTTTGTTGTGGTGGCCTACCACACGGTGGCAAGGGATAATAATAGAAATCGGATTACTGCCTACTGCTCCACCAACTGCTTGTGCAGACATTTTTTTCTTACCTCTTAACTGTGCAATTTTACGTGCTATATCTCCATACGTTACTAATTCACCGTAAGGAATTTTAACAAGCTCATTCCAAACCTGTTCTCTGAATTCAGTACCAGAAGCATGATACTTAAAATTAATTTCTGGATTTTCCCCTTTAAAATAACGATCTAACCAATCACTGACTTGGTTAAAAACTGGCACTGAGGTTAATGCCACTTTATCTATATTTGGATCTTCTTTATTAATTTGTCCTTCGTAATAAATACCTGTCAATACATCATCTTCGCTTACAAGCGTTAATGTTCCTATTGGAGATTGATAATCACTCATTTTCGTCATTAAATCACCTTTTCTTCTTTTTATCTATTTAAACGCTGCAAATTCAATAATTTCTTTTAATCCCTATTACTTTCATTATGTATAAAAAAAGAACACACCTCAAATGAGATGTGTTCCAAAAATCATTGATAGATTTTTTAGTTAAACTTATTGTTTATCTTTATTGTCTTTACGACGTCTACCGAATAACAAGATTGAACCTAGAGCTGCAAATAATCCACCGAATAATGGTGCGTTATTTGTGCTTTCTGTTTCACCTGTGTCTGGTAAAGCTTCTTCCTTCTCTTTAGAACTTGCTTCTTCAGAAGGCTTTTCTTGTTTTTCAACTGCTGGTTGTTCCACGCTTGGAGCTGGAGTAACAGCTGGTGCAGTTGGTTCCTCTGGTGTTGTTGGAACTTCCGGTTTTTCAGGTGTGCCTGGCTCTTCCGGTGTTGTCGGAACTTCTGGTTTTTCAGGTGTGCCTGGTTCTTCCGGCGTTGTTGGAACTTCTGGTTTTTCAGGTGTGCCTGGTTCCTCTGGTGTTGTCGGTTCTTCCGGTTTTTCAGGTGTGCCTGGCTCTTCCGGTGTTGTCGGAACTTCCGGTTTTTCAGGTGTGCCTGGTTCCTCTGGTGTTGTCGGTTCTTCCGGTTTTTCAGGTGTGCCTGGTTCCTCTGGTGTTGTCGGTTCTTCCGGCTTTTCAGGTGTGCCTGGTTCTTCCGGTGTTGTCGGTTCTTCCGGTTTTTCAGGTGTGCCTGGTTCCTCTGGTGTTGTCGGTTCTTCCGGCTTTTCAGGTGTGCCTGGCTCTTCCGGTGTTGGATCCTCTGGTGTTGGTTCTACTACTGGTTTGTAGAATCCGCTGTCGATTGTTTTATCATCTGCGTTATTTACAATCACTGTTACAGTTTTGCCGTCTGAGTCTAATGCAGTATTTCCTACATTAACTAATGTTGGTTCATAACCTTCTGGCGTTTCAAATGTAATTGTATATTCACCATTCGGTAAGTTTGTGAACTCATAATTACCATTTTCGTCTGTTGTAGTTGTAACTGTTGATCCATCTGGTTTTGTCAACGTTACTTCTACGCCAGGGATGCCAGGTTCATTTGAGTTTTGGATACCGTCTTTGTTTGTATCTTCCCAAACTTTATCGCCAACTGTGTAAGTTGCTGGTACTGGTGTTGGTTCTACTACTGGTTTAAAGAAGCCACTATCAATTGTGTAGTTATCTGCATTATTGATTGTAACTGTTGTAGTTGTTCCATCTGAATCAAGCGCAGTATTTCCTACATTAACTAATGTTGGTTCATAACCTTCCGGTGCTTCGAATGTGATCGTGTATTCACCATTTGGTAAATCTGTGAATTCATACTTACCATTCGCATCTGTTGTTGTTGTAACGACTGAACCATCCGGTTTCGTTAACGTTACTGTTACACCTTCGATACCTACTTCGTTAGAGTTTTGGATACCGTCTTTATTACTATCTTCCCATACATAATCACCTAAGTTATATGTTGCTGGTACTGGTGTTGGCTCAACTGTTGGTTTGTAGAAACCGCTGTCGATTGTTTTATCGTCGCCGTTATTAACAGTAACTGTTGTTGTCGTACCGTTTGAATCTAATTCAGGATTACCGACGTTCGGTGTTGTTGGTTCATAACCTTCCGGTGTTTCGAATGTGATCGTGTAATCACCGTTCGGTAAGTTTGTAAACTCATAGTTACCGTTATTATCTGTTGTTGTCGTAACTGTTGAACCATCTGGTTTCGTTAATGTTACTTCTACGCCAGGAATACCCGGTTCATTTGAGTTTTGTACTCCGTCTTTGTTTGTGTCTTCCCAAACTTTATCACCAACTGTGTAAGTTGCTGGCTCTTGTGGTGTTTCTTGTACTGGTTTGTAGAAACCGCTGTCGATTGTCTTATCGTCTGCATTGTCTACAGTTACTGTTGTTGTTGTTCCGTTTGAGTCCAATTCAGGGTTGCCGACATTCGGTGTTGTTGGTTCATAACCTTCTGGTGTTTCGAATGTGATTGTGTAATCACCGTTCGGTAAGTTTGTAAACTCATAGTTACCGTTATTGTCTGTTGTTGTCGTAACTGTTGAACCATCTGGTTTTGTCAACGTTACTTCTACGCCAGGAATACCCGGTTCATTTGAGTTTTGTACTCCGTCTTTGTTTGTGTCTTCCCAAACTTTATCACCAACTGTGTAAGTTGCTGGCTCTTGTGGTGTTTCTTGTACTGGTTTGTAGAAACCGCTGTCGATTGTCTTATCGTCGCCGTTATTAACAGTAACTGTTGTTGTTGTTCCGTTTGAGTCTAATTCAGGGTTGCCGACATTCGGTGTTGTTGGTTCGTAACCTTCAGGTGTTTCGAATGTGATTGTGTAATCGCCATTCGGTAAGTTTGTAAACTCATAGTTACCGTTTCCGTCTGTTGTAGTCGTTACTGTTGATCCGTCCGGTTTTGTCAACGTTACTTCTACGCCAGGAATACCTGGTTCATTTGAGTTTTGTACTCCGTCTTTGTTTGTGTCTTCCCAAACTTTATCGCCAACTGTGTAAGTAGCTGGAACTGGTGTCGGCTCTTCAACTGGTTTGTAGAATCCGCTGTCGATTGTGTAATTATCCGCGTTATTGATTGTTACTGTTGTTGACGCGCCGTCTGAATCCAATGCATCGTCACCTACGTTGACTAATGTTGCTTCATAACCTTCCGGTGCTGTGAAATCAACTGTGTAGTCGCCGTTTTCTAGACCAGTAAACTCATATTTACCGTTCGCATCTGTAACTGTCGTTACTGTTGATCCGTCTGGTTTTGTCAATGTTACTGTTACGCCTTCGATACCCACTTCATTCGAGTTTTGGATGCCGTCTTTATTTGAATCTTCCCATACATAGTCGCCTAAGTTGTATGTTGCTGGTACTGGCGTTGGTTCTTCAACCGTTGGTTTGAAGAATCCGCTGTCGATTGTGTAGTTATCTGCGTTATTGATTGTTACTGTTGTTGACGCGCCGTCTGAATCCAATGCATCGTCACCTACGTTGACTAATGTTGCTTCATAACCTTCCGGTGCTGTGAAATCAACTGTGTAGTCGCCGTTTTCTAGGCCAGTAAACTCATATTTACCGTTCGCATCTGTAACTGTCGTTACTGTTGATCCGTCTGGTTTTGTCAATGTTACTGTTACGCCTTCGATACCCACTTCATTCGAGTTTTGGATGCCGTCTTTATTTGAATCTTCCCATACATAGTCGCCTAAGTTGTATGTTGCTGGTACTGGCGTTGGTTCTTCAACCGCTGGTTTGTAGAATCCGCTGTCGATTGTGTAGTTATCTGCGTTATTGATTGTTACTGTTGTTGACGCGCCGTCTGAATCCAATGCATCGTCACCTACGTTGACTAATGTTGCTTCATAACCTTCCGGTGCTGTGAAATCAACTGTGTAGTCGCCGTTTTCTAGACCAGTAAACTCATATTTACCGTTCGCATCTGTAACTGTCGTTACTGTTGATCCGTCTGGTTTTGTCAATGTTACTGTTACGCCTTCGATACCCACTTCATTCGAGTTTTGGATGCCGTCTTTATTGCTGTCTTCCCATACATAGTCACCTAAGTTGTATGTTGCCGGTACTGGCGTTGGTTCTTCAACCGCTGGTTTGAAGAATCCGCTGTCGATTGTGTAGTTATCCGCGTTATTGATTGTCACTGTTGTTGACGCGCCGTCTGAATCCAATGCATCGTCACCTACGTTGACTAATGTTGCTTCATAACCTTCCGGTGCTGTGAAATCAACTGTGTAGTCGCCGTTTTCTAGACCAGTAAACTCATATTTACCGTTCGCATCTGTAACTGTCGTTACTGTTGATCCGTCTGGTTTTGTCAATGTTACTGTTACGCCTTCGATACCCACTTCATTCGAGTTTTGGATGCCGTCTTTATTGCTGTCTTCCCATACATAGTCACCTAAGTTGTATGT
>NZ_JAHMSB010000001.1:0-352936 GCF_018986355.1 Staphylococcus sp. CWZ226
TATTTAGCATACTATCACCTCATTATCTTATTACTATCATTATACAAGAAATGGGGAAAAGGTTATTATGTAAAATGTTAAAAAATAAAAAATGCCGACAAGTCCGTAGGACTTTGTCGACAGTCTGAGCAGCTATGCACTTGCATAGCTGCCCATAACTTCATTTAATTAGTCATTTTTATGAAGATCTTGAATCATTCTTTCGATTTTATTACCGTACTCGATTGAGTGATCATATTCGAAATATAATTCTGGAATTGTTCTTAGACGAAGTCTTGAACCTAATTCCGCTTTAATAAAGCCTCGTGCTTTTTCTAACGCTTTAAACGTATCGTCTACTTCTTTTTCTTTACCTAATACTGTTAAGTAGACTTTAGCTTGAGATAAATCGTTTGTCACTTGTACGTCAGTGATAGTTAAAAATCCGATTCTCGGGTCTTTAACTTTATTGTTGATAATATCCATCAACTCTTGTTTTAATTGTTCACCAACGCGTTCTGCTCTCATTTTACTCATGTGTGTTTCACCTCTTTATTTCAACAATGAACGATTGAGTTCAATCCAAGATTATAAACTATAATCGTCCCTTTTACAAAACTTTTCCCTTTATATTGAACAATTAATCAATATGACACGCGCAACATGTTAAGAAACAGTTAAGCATATTAATTTTGCGTAAACGTATAAGATATCATTTCAAAACAATCTTTACATTTCAGAAATGAACACATACTTTTTAAAAATAATAGTCTCCTTCAAAAATAAAACCAAGCACTTTATAGCTGTATCAAGCGTTTAAAGTACTTGGGTTAAAATTTCTTATTCATACTAAAAATAATTCAATCACTATTATGTTATTTTTAGTCGTTTCATTTTTAAATTTCATTTCATTATTGAACTTCTCGTTGTCGTGAACGTTTCATCAAATACGTTAATACTAATGCTGAAACTGCACCACATAATGCGACCACAATACCAATTTTAAAAATCATTTGGTAGGCAACAGCTTCATGTCCTTTAAATGCATCCAGTAAATTACCATTTAATTGATACACCCAAAAGACTGGCGCATACGCTAAAAACGAACCGACACTCATTGCAGACCCTGAAAAATCTTCAGGTAATTTCAATTCTGAAATTGGCGCAAGCAATACACTTTTTGATAAGAATGTCGTTAATGACAAGATTACTAATAAGACAATACTTAACTGTGTTCCGATTTTAAAGTATACAATAATGATTAAAATAACTGTTGATGCGAGTAATGCTACACCAATCATTTTCGCTGAAGATTTAAAGACAAAGTCCGAAATCATTCCCGCAATAACACCTGCGATAACCCCCATCAATGCTGTATTGATTACACCGAAAAATGCAGTTTGTGCTGTTGTTAAATGATAAACACTTTGTAAGTAAGGTACAGTGTATATCAAAATAATATAGCCCCAATATACTGACATTGCGGTAATCGCGGCTAACCACACTTTTGGTTGTGTTAACACATACAATAACCCTTTTAAAGCTTTCGCAGATTTATAACCTGTTTCTTGATTATGCGATTCATCAGCCGCAATCCCATTTTTCGGTACAAATTTCCATATTAAAATAATCATCGGGATTAATAATAAGTTATAGGCTAACATACCGCCTTTTAATACGACGACGCCACTCACCGCAGCCATAATGGCTACAAGTAATAAGTTCATCAACATTTCTTGTGCACGGCGAATGGATTCTAATAATCCAAAACCTAAACCTCTATGTTCACGATCAGTGAAGAAAACTACCCCATTCAATACTGCAGGTCAGAAGAACGCTTCAACTAACCCCCAAATGACTGCGATCACTTTTAATATCGTAAAGCTTGGATTCAAGAAAATCACGATACACATCGTAATAAAACGAATTGACATCCCCGTGATGAGTAAAGAACGAATCGAGAATCTATTATTGATCCATCCACCTGGAATATAGAAGAACATTGATAACCCGATTAAACTAAAAATCACACCAAGTTCCGCATTATTAACATGCAGTACCTGCAAGAGTTGGTGATAAAACGTACCTTTAAAAGCTTCGAATCCTGAATAAATAATTTGTCCTGCAGTGACAACAGAAAGGTATCCTGCCAGTTGTCTCGCATTTTTCAATCCTAGTTTATGCATCAGCCAATTCATGTTGTTTTTCCTCCTAGTTGCGGCCTATGTCAAAGTGATTCTTGCAAATGTACTAATTTTTGCGGATAGTCAGTAAACACACCATCCACACCAAAGTTAAAGAGTTGGTTCACTCTAGCTACATCATTCACAGTATATACATTTAAAATATAACCATCATCTTTGATACGTCTGACTAACGCTTCAGTCAAATCAATATCTTCCAAATGCAAAATATGTGTATCACAAAAATCTAAAACTGTACGCCAATCTTCATAAAATGCACACATTTCATAGAGTACCGCTCTAGGATATTGAGGAAGTGCTTCTTGAACTGCTTTAAGCAATGGAATATTAAAACTAGAAAATAATATTTCTACTTCAGGACTAAATTTCGGCATTGCTTCAACTAACTGTTTAATTAATGATTTAGCTAATTTTGGTCCATGATTACCTGTAATACCTTTTAGTTCAATATTGACATTTAGTTGAGAGGCATTCACAAAATCAATAAATTCATCGAAAGTTAGAACTTTTTCTTCTTTGAATTTTGGATGGAACCAATAACCTGCACTCGCTTGTTGGATATCTTTAAATAAGGTTTCACTGATTTCTCCTGTCATTGAAGTTGTACGATCTAAATAATCATCATGAATCATTATTAATTGTTCATCTGCAGTAATTCCGACATCGACTTCAATCCATTGCAGTTCAGGAATTTCTGCTGCGGCATGATAAGATGCTAACGTGTTCTCTGGTGCGACACTTGGTACACCCCTGTGTCCAAAGATTGTTTTCATAGCTGTTCACCTTCTAGATTATAAAATAGATTGCTGTAGCGATATTAAATTCAACTTCCCACAACTTGTTAAAAATTATGTATAATTTCAATTTAATCATATGCCTATACAAAGCCTATTTCAATAAGTTTTATGGTTTTTATTGAAACTTTACAATACATTTACAAACCCAGTTCTTATAGAGGTCAATCTGTTTTAAAATAAAAAAATCCAATCTGAATACAGTGCTGAGACTATCATCAGATTGGATATTTAATATGTTTTATGATTTTTATTCATCAAAAACTAGAATGTTGAAGAAATGCCCATCAATATCTTCAAATGTGAAGCCATAAAAACCATCACGTTCTTTAGGTTGATCGATAATTTTACCTCCGAAACTCTGTACATCTTCTTTAAGTTGATGTGCTTCTTCTTTTGTATCAACCGAAAGTGAAATCAACGCATCATTACCATAAGGTACGCGATGAATATATGATTCAAAGTATTTCATGGCTACAATCATTATCGGAGAGCCTTTTTTTGCTTTGATACCGAACATCTTGCCCTCTTGTTCCGGACGTTCCATAATCTCAAAGCCGATATTTTGATAAAACTTCTTGCTTTTGTCTAAGTCCTGACTCGCAAGATTAAACCAAATATTGTTAACCATCATACATACACCTCCCAATTATATTTATGATAGTATTCCCTTAATCATACGAAAAAGCACTCCCGCTTAAGGAAGTGCTTTTATCTAAATTATCAAGTTTAACGTTGGATTTCAACCATTTCGTATGCTTCGATAATATCGTCAACTTTTAAGTCGTTGTATTTTTCAATTGTGATACCGCACTCGTAACCTTTTGCCACTTCTTTCGCATCGTCTTTGAAACGTTTTAACGTATCAAGTTTACCTTCGAAGATGACAATACCGTCACGGATGACGCGTACTCCTGCGTTACGTGTGATTTTACCTTCAGTTACATAACATCCTGCGATTGTACCGACTTTAGAAACTTTGAATGTTTGACGAACTTCAGCTTGTCCGATAACTTTTTCTTCGTATTCAGGGTCAAGCATACCTTTCATCGCTGATTCAATTTCTTCGATTACGTCGTAGATAACACGGTGTAAACGTAAGTCTACATTTTCTTGTTCAGCTGCACGTTTCGCACCAGAGTCAGGACGTACGTTGAAGCCGATGATAATACCGTTTGAAGCATTCGCAAGTGTAACGTCAGATTCGTTGATTGCACCCACTGCTGTATGGATGATACGAACGTTAACACCTTCAACATCAATTTTCATAAGTGAAGCTGCTAATGCTTCTACTGAACCTTGTACGTCACCTTTGATGATTACGTTAAGGTCTTTCATTTCACCTTGTTTCATTTGTTCGAACAAGTTGTCTAATGAAACGTTTTTGCTTTCTTGACGTTGTTGTAAGATGCTTTCTTCATGACGTGCTTCACCGATTCTACGTGCTTGTTTTTCGTCTGAGAAGACAACGAAGCGGTCACCGGCTTGTGGTACATCATTAATACCAGTAATTTCAACCGGTGTTGATGGACCAGCTGATTTGATACGTTGACCTAAATCATTCACCATTGCACGGATACGACCGAACGTATTACCTACTACAATAGCATCTCCCACATGCAACGTACCATTTTGA
Source organism: Staphylococcus sp. CWZ226 (assembly GCF_018986355.1). Taxonomy (NCBI): domain Bacteria; kingdom Bacillati; phylum Bacillota; class Bacilli; order Caryophanales; family Staphylococcaceae; genus Staphylococcus; species Staphylococcus sp. CWZ226. Next base: position 4,614 of record NZ_JAHMSB010000001.1, read on the forward strand.
ACTAATAATGATGCCGCAGGACCACGTGATTTGTCTAATTCAGCTTCAATAACTGTACCGACAGCACGTTTGTCTGGGTTCGCTTTTAATTCTTGTACTTCTGATACTAAGACAATCATTTCTAATAGGTCTTCAATACCGTCACCGCTTAATGCTGAAAGTGGTACGAAGATTGTGTCGCCTCCCCAGTCTTCAGGGAATAAACCATGTTCAGTTAATTCCTGCATAACACGATCAGGGTTTGCTGTTGGTTTATCAATTTTGTTTACCGCTACGATAATCGGCACATCTGCTTCTTTTGCATGGTTAATCGCTTCAATTGTTTGAGGCATAACACCATCGTCTGCTGCAACCACTAAGATAGTGATATCAGTGACTTGCGCACCACGTGCACGCATAGTAGTGAAGGCTGCGTGTCCAGGTGTATCTAAGAAAGTGATTTTTTTGCCGTCATTTGTGATTTGGTAAGCACCGATATGTTGTGTGATACCGCCCGCTTCACCTTGTGTCACATGTGTATTTCTGATTGAGTCAAGTAGCGTTGTTTTACCATGGTCAACGTGTCCCATGATTGTTACAACTGCTGGACGCTCAATTGCATCCGGATCTTCTTCTTCATCATCGAAGTAGATATCTAAGTCTTCTTCGTCAATGACTACTTCTTTTTCTACTTCTACACCATAATCATCAGCGATTAACTCAATTGTTTCATCGTCTAATGATTGGTTAATGTTTGCCATAATACCAAGTAAGAATAATTTCTTAACGATACTTGATGACTCAATATTCATTTTGTCAGCTAATTCGCCAACCGTAATACCTTCTAAATAAGTAATTTTTTCTGGCATTTCTTTTTTCGGTTGTTCTGGTGCTGGTTTTTGATTATTGTTTTTCTTATGTTTGTTGTTGTTTTTATTATTATTTTTGTTGTGGTTCTTGTTGCCTTTTTTATTATTCTTTTTAGCATTACCGCTATTATTGTTGTTATTATTATTTTTATCTTTATTATTGTTTTGATGTTTTTTGTGATTATTTTGAGCAGCTTTATCGTTTTGCTTATCTTTAGATGAATTTGGTTTGAATTTTTTATCCAACTCTTTGATTTCATTCGGTTCTAACGCTTGCATGTGGTTAGACACCTCAACATTCATCTTCTTCAATTCATCAATAACATCTTTACTTTTTAATTTTAAATCTTTTGCATACTCGTAAATTCTCTTTTTACTCATATAATCACTCCTTACGTTATTCATCTATCATTGATAATAGCTTTTTGGCAAAACCGTTATTCATTATAGCTATATTCACGCGAGAAGATTTGCCAAGTGCTTGGCCTAACTCTTCTCTTGTACCGAATATACGCAACGGAACGTGATAACTCTCACATTTTTGACTGATTTCTTTGGTTGTCCTCGATGACGCATCCTCAGACAGAATCACTAACGATGTTTTTCGCTTTTTGATTTCTGTCAGAATAACCGACTCACCACTTTTAACCTTGCCAGCCCGCATTGCCAATCCTAAAAAATTCAAGATGTTGCTCTTATTCATTTTGGAATCTCTTCTCTGTAAATGAGACGTATGATTTCTTTATAGACAGGCTCTAAAGTTTCAGCATCAGCATTAAAGAACTTCTCTAAAATCCCTTTTTGCTGTGCTTTTTCTACAAGTGCTACATCTTTAGAAACGTACGCACCACGTCCAGGTTTCTTACCTGTCGCATCTGCAGAAATTTCACCTTCTTTGTTTATAACCACACGAATCATATCGTTTTTGGGACGCATTTCATTTGAAAGTATACACTTTCTCATTGGAATCTTCTTTTTCTTCATAAAGGCATTCACTCCAAATTATTCTTCTACGTCTTTTTTAGCTTCTGTTTCTTCTGAAGCTTCGTCTTCTTCTGATTCAGCTGCTTCAATGTCTTCCGCTTCTTCTACTTCAACATCTTCAACTTCCTCAACTTCAGGTACTTCTTCTACTTGTGCCACTACCACATCTTCAGAAAGATCTTCTTCGATTGGTGTTTCTTCAACTTCGTCTTGTTCTGGCACTGGGTAGATACCTGCTTCACGTGCATCTGTTTCAGATTTAATATCGATTTTCCAACCTGTCAATTTCGCTGCTAAACGTGCGTTTTGACCACGTTTACCGATAGCTAGTGATAATTGATAATCAGGAACGACTACTGTTGTAGATTGATTGTCTTCGTCTACAATTACTTCTAAAACTTGTGAAGGGCTTAATGCGTTTTTCACAAAGACTTTAGGATTTTCATTCCATTGTACGATATCAATTTTTTCTCCGCCAAGCTCTTCAACAATCGCTTCAACACGGACACCTTTTGCACCTACACATGCGCCGACAGCATCAATATCATCATTCTCAGAGTAGACACTGATTTTTGAACGGTCGCCCGCTTCACGTGCAACTGATTTAATCACAACAGTACCATCATAAATTTCAGGTACTTCTTCTTCAAACAAACGTTTCAATAAGCCAGGATGACTACGTGATACATAGATTTGAGGACCTTTTGTCGTTTGTTCTACTTTATTAACGTATACTTTGATACGTTCATTTGGAATGTAACTTTCATTTGGACTTCTTTCAGCTTCAGATAATACCGCTTCAGTGCGTCCTAAGTTAACATACACATATCTGTGATCGACTCTGTCGATGATACCAGTCATGATATCTTCTTCTTTATCGATAAATTCATCATAAAGAATTTCTCTTTCAGCATCGCGCAAACGTTGCATCACAGCTTGTTTTGCTGCTTGTGCACCCACACGGCCGAAGTCTTTCGGTGTAACATCTTCTTCGTAGATATCACCGATTTCATATGCTGGGTTTTTCACCAACGCTGTACTGATGTCCACTTCATCGCGGTCATCAAATACTTCTTCTACGACTTCTTTACGTGCGATAACTTTGAACGTACCTTCGTCCATATTCAATTCCACACGTGCATTACGTGAAGATTCATAGTTCTTTTTATAAGCAGTAATCAATGCTGCTTCAATCGCATCGATTAGTACTTCTCTAGGAATTTTCTTTTCTTTTTCCAAATATTCTACTGCTAATATTAATTCATTTGACACGGTTAAATCCTCCTACTCACGTTAAATCAAAACTGCATGACGTGCTTTAGCAATTTTATTTCTTGGGATTTCAACTTGCTTTTTCTTTGATTTGACTTGCACTTCGATCACAACTGACTCGTCATCTACTAACTGCAAGACACCTAACCATTCTTTAGCACCTTCAACCGGCGCATAAAGAGTGACAAATACAGGTTGATTGACTGCATTACGAAACGCCTTATCGTCTTTGATAGGACGCTCAGCACCTGGTGACGCAACGTCTAGGTAATACATTTGTTCAATCGGATCTGCTTCATCCATTGCTGCGCTGATTTTTTCTGATGCTAATGTGCAATCATTTAAATCAACGCCGCCCTCTTTATCAATAGAGATTCTAAGATAGCGGTCTCTACCTTCTTTTGTGAATTCAATATCCACGAGTTCAAAATTCAGTTCATCTAAAACCGGTTGAATAATTGTTTCGATTTGTTCAGTAATTTTACTCATGCTGACCTCCTTTATACAAATAGAAAAGAGCGGGTAAACCCCACTCTTCGTGACTAAAGTTCATTTTTTACGCACTATGATTATAACACAGTACATCTTTAAATGCCAATTGTAGCACAGTTGACACTTTTTAAGCATTACATATCAAAAATTGATAATTGTGCTTTATCAGGTAAACCAGGTAATGAACCTAAATCATCTAAATACTCAATGACTTTTTGAGAAAGACCCGCTTTCTTATTCAAGTCTTCTTTAGATAAGAACGGTCCTTCATTACGCGCTTCAACAATACGTTTCGCTACGTTTTCACCTAGACCTGGCACCGCAATAAACGGTGGAATCAATGTATCGCCTTCAATAATAAATTCAAATGCCTGACTCTTTTCTAAACTGATCGGCTGCATACGGAAACCGCGATGCGCCATTTCGTTCATGATTTCAAGCACAGTTAAAACGTCTTTTTCTTTCTTGCCAAGTTCCATGTATTTAGAATACATATCTTTCACTGCCGCTTTGATACCTTCTTTATCTTTGATCATGGTTAATAAGTCAAAGTCTGATGCACGAACAGTAAAGTAAGACGCATAGTAATATAACGGATAATGCACTTTGAAGTAAGCGATACGTACCGCCATTAATACGTATGCTGCCGCATGGGCTTTCGGGAACATGTACTTGATTTTCTTACATGAGTCTAAATACCAATCCGGTACATTATTCTCTTTCATAATTTCTTCCCATTCTTCTTGCAGGCCTTTACCTTTACGTACTGCCTCCATAATTTTGAAGGCTAATGATGGTTCTAATCCGGCATACATTAAATACACCATGATATCGTCACGACAACCGATAACTCCAGATAGATCACATGTACCTGAACGTACTAATTCTTGGGCATTGCCTAACCATACGTCAGTACCATGGGATAATCCAGAAATCTGAACGAGTTCAGAGAATGTTGTCGGTTTCGTATCTTCTAACATTTGACGAACGAACGCTGTACCGAATTCTGGTACACCGAATGTCCCTGTCTTACATAAAATATCTTCTTCTGTGACACCTAAGGATTCTGGTGTACTGAAAATACGCATTGTTTCTTTGTCATCGACCGGCACTGTTTTCGGATCAATGCCTGATAAATCTTGAAGCATACGAATCATCGTCGGATCATCGTGCCCAAGAATATCTAGTTTCAAGACGTTGTCATGAATGGAGTGGAAGTCGAAGTGCGTTGTCATCCAAGCTGATGATTGGTCATCCGCTGGATATTGAATCGGAGTAAAGTCATAAATATCCATATCATCAGGTACTACAATGATACCGCCAGGGTGTTGGCCTGTTGTACGTTTAACACCAGTACAACCTTTAACTAAACGGTCAATTTCAGCACCACGTTTATGAATACCTTGGTCATTTAAATAACCTTTGACATAACCGAATGCAGTTTTCTCTGCGACTGTACCGATAGTTCCGGCACGGAATACTTTATCTTCACCGAATAAGACTTTCGTGTAGTTATGTGCTTCAGGTTGATACTCACCACTGAAGTTCAAGTCAATATCTGGTACTTTGTCACCTTTGAAGCCTAAGAATGTTTCGAAAGGAATATCTTGGCCTTCTTTAATCATTTCAGCACCACATTCACATGTCTTATCTGGCAAGTCGAAACCAGAACCGACGGAACCGTCATTAAAGAACTCGCTCTTCTTACATTTTGGACAAATGTAGTGCGGCGGCAATGGATTCACTTCGGTAATTTCAGTCATTGTCGCAACGAAGCTTGAGCCGACAGAACCACGTGAACCTACTAAGTAACCATCGTTGAGTGATTTCTTAACCAAACGTTGCGAAATCAAGTAGATAACAGCGAATCCGTTACCAATAATACTTTCTAATTCTTTTTCAAGACGATCAATAACAATTTGTGGTAAATCATCACCATATAATTTACGCGCATTCGCATAACTCATTTCACGAATCTCTTCATTCGCACCATCCATATTAGGTGTATACAATTTGTCTTTAATCGGTACAACACGTTCAATACGATCAGCTAGTGCTTGTGTATTATCAACGACAATTTCTTTCGCTTTCTCTTCACCTAAGAAATGGAATGCATCTAACATTTCATCTGTCGTTCTGAAATGTGCTTCAGGTAACGTAGAACGATTTAATGGGTTACCTGGTTGAGACGCGATTAAGATTTTACGTGCAATCGCATCATGTTCATTTAAGTAATGCACATTACCTGTCGCAACCACTGGCACATTGACTGCTTTACCCGCTTCAAGCAAACGTTGATAAATCTCAATCATAGTTTCATTATCACGAATCAATTCACGATCGATTAAATCTTGGTATAACGCAGGCGGTTGTACTTCTATATAGTCATAATATTTCGCAATATGTTCAACTTGTGATTGGTCTTTCTGCATTACCGCAGTAAAGACTTCACCTTCATCACATGCTGAACCGATTAATAAACCTTCACGGTACTCATCTAATAATGAACGTGGAATTCTCGGTGTACGATAGTAATACGTCACTAAAGATTCACTGACAATCTTGAATAAGTTTTTTAAACCTGTTTGGTTTTGAACTAAAATCGTCACATGACTTGGACGTGCACGTTTATAAGCATCTTCGTTTGATAGTGATTGGTTGATATCTTGATGATTTTTAACACCGAGTTCATCCACTTGTTTCAACATTTTAATAAAAATATAAGCCGTAGCTTCTGTATCATAGATGGCACGGTGATGTTGTGTCAGTTCAACACCATATTTTTTGGCTAAGAAGTTCAAACCATGTTTACCAAATTCTGTATTTATCGTACGTGATAATTCTAAAGTATCGATAACACCATTTGTATAATGGCCTAAACCTGCACGTTCATAGCCAGTATCAATGAAGCCCATATCGAAGGATGCGTTATGGGCAACGAAAATCGCATCTCCGACCCATTCTTTGAATTCTGTTAATACATCATCAATTTCAGGAGCATCAACTAACATTTCATCTGAGATGTGCGTCAAATTCTTGATAGTTTCAGATAAACGCTCATGCGGATTACTGAAACGTTCGAACTTATCAATGATTTCACCATCATGGACTTTTACAGCGGCTAACTCGATAATTTTGTCGTATTGGTTTGATAAACCAGTCGTCTCAACGTCAAATACCACATAAGTCGCGTCTTTAAGATTACGGTCAGTCGGATTGTATGCAATCGGTACACCATCATCGACCAGCATACCTTCCATACCGTAAATCATTTTAATGCCATGCTTTTCAGCAGCACTGAACGCATCTGGATAAGCTTGAACGACATTATGGTCCGTTACTGCGATGGCAGGATGTCCCCATTTCGCAGCTTGTGCCACATAATCACCGATTTGATTAATACCGTCCATTTGACTCATCGCTGTATGCAGATGTAATTCCACACGCTTATCTTCTGCTTTATCAAGTTTTGGTGTTTTCTTAATTTCTTCAATATCAGACATCATCATGACTAAATCACGTACGAAAGTATCTTCTTCAATACGGCCTTGGGCACGTACCCATTTACCGACACTTAACGCTTTGAAATGTTCTAAATCGTCTTTGTTTTTACGTGTAAACATTTTTAGTACGAGTGAGTCTGTGTAATCTGTTACTTTTAATTCTACGATGTGACGACCACTTTTTAGTTCTTTGATATTCATATCAAAGATAACGCCTTCAATCGCCACTTTGAATTCTTCTTCAATAATAGATTCAATCGGTCTGACGTTATCCACTTGGATTGGTTTACCGATTTGACATTTATCAACAGCACTTTCGTTATTATCTTGTTGCTTAGCTTTTTCAGCTTTCATACGTTCTAATTTTTCAGTTGCTTCTCTTGCGCTTTGTTGATCTTCTTCTTGAATATGTGCTTCTAATGAAGCTAAATCATTATCATGTTCAGACGTGTCTGTTTCAAAGACAATCTTATTCACATCAAAGCCGCATTGTTGGTATGCTTTGACTAAGCTGCCGTTACACGCTTTATGGAAATAATCACGTTCAATATCATTTGAAACCATCACTTTTAAGACATTACCTGAAGTAATCAGACGTTTTTGTCTTAATTGTCCTTTTACTTTGGGTGACAATCTCGTCTGTTCAATACAATGGTTGAAGTATTTCATCGCAAACTCATCTTGGTTTCTTGTATCTTGAACAACAAAATGCCAATCTACAGTCGCAATCTCTTTAAATTCTTCAATCAAAGCGTGGGTAAATAACATGTAGTCTTCATAAGTTAAAAAGCGAGGCAGTGTAATTTGAAATAACCATGTCCGCTCTTTTTGAGAGACATCAATGCGGTTTAATTCACTGTTTTCTATAATATCTGGTTCGAGCTGATTCGCAATTTTAATCTGATCAGCTAACACTTTAAATTTTTCTTGATTTGTCATTGCCAAGACCATTACCACCTTAGTCATTAATTACATCGTTCATACGGTTAGGGAGAATTTTAATTTATTTAAAAAGGTGCATGCCCTTTTGAGTATAGAAAAAATGGAACCACGTTTGACAACGCGGTTGATTTTCATCTCTGTTCTGAAGTTCTAAAATATTATACCAAATTTCCAGTAATACTTAAAATGAGCAAACTGAATTTTTCGCTATGTAAAAAGCCGAAGTGCAGTCAGAGCACTTCGGCTTGTTGATTTATAAAATTAAATCTGTTCGTATAAATCTTTCACGTAATTCACTAAATCTGCTGCCGCAACTTCTTCGCTTTCTCCATTGTCACGACGTTTCACTTCAACAATACCTTCTGCCGCACGTTTACCAACTACAACACGTACTGGTAAACCGATTAAGTCAGCATCGTTGAATTTAACACCTGCACGTTCTTTACGATCATCGTATAAGACTTCAAATGATGCTTGAAGTGCTTGGTATAACTCATCACCAAGTTCTCTTTGATCATCTTTCTTAGGATTAATCGTAATTAAGTGTACTTCAAATGGTGTCACTGATTTAGGCCAGATAATACCATTGTCATCATTGTTTTGTTCTACAATCGCACTTAATGTTCTTGAAACCCCGATACCATAGCATCCCATGATTAATGGTTGTGCTTTACCTTGGTTATCTAAGAATGTCGCATTCATAGATTCAGAGTATTTTGTGCCGAGTTTGAAGACTTGTCCAACTTCGATACCTTCTGCGAATTTAGCTTCGCCTGAACCATCGCTGAGCAGTTCACCTTCTAAGATGAAGCGGAAGTCTCCGAACGCCTCTACGTTAAAGTCACGTTCTGGATTCGCATTCACATAATGGTAACCATCTTCATTGGCACCAACGACAATATTAGGAATTTCTTGTACGAAATTATCCGCATATACTTTGATGCCTTTTTCTTGAATAGGTCCGATTGAACCTGGGTTCGCACCCACTAAGTTGATAATTTCATCTTGGCTCGCAAGTTCAATATTGTCTGTACCGAAGTAAGCTTTTAATTTTACGTCATTCACTTCATGATGGCCACGTACTAAGACAATCACAAATTCGCCATCCACTTTGAATACCATTGATTTCGTAATTTGATCTAGTGGGCGATTTAAGAAATCTGCCACTTCTTGTGCTGTATGCGCATTTGGTGTTTCAACCTTTTCTAATTCCAGTAAAGCTTCATCGTGTGCTTTTGGCTCATACACAACTTCTGCTTTTTCAATATTAGCAGCGTAGTCGCTGTTTTCACTGTAAACAATTGTATCTTCACCGATTTCACTTAACGCCATAAATTCATGAGTATGGCTGCCGCCGATTGCGCCTGAATCTGCGACAACTGGACGTGCGTTAATACCCGCACGCTTAAAGATACGGCCATATGCATCATACATATCATTGTATGTCTCATCTAATGACGCTTCATCCGCATGGAATGAATACGCATCTTTCATAATGAATTCACGACCGCGTAATAAACCGAAACGCGGACGCTTTTCATCTCTGAATTTAGATTGAATTTGGAATAGTGTTAAAGGTAATTGCTTATAAGATTTCAATTCATCACGTACTAATGATGTGACGACTTCTTCATGTGTTGGTCCTAACGCGAATTGACGACCATTACGATCAGTCAGACGCATCAATTCACTGCCATAAGCTTCCCAACGTCCTGACTCTTCCCATAATTCTGAAGGTTGTAATGCCGGCATTAAGATTTCTACCGCATCAATTTTCTCCATTTCTTCTCTGATAATTGATGTAATATTATTTAATACACGTGTCGCAAGTGGTAAATAACTATAAATTCCACTTGTACTTTGTTTAATCAATCCTGCTTTTAACAGTAATCGATGACTTAAGGCTTCAGCTTCCGCTGGCACCTCTCTTAACGTTGGTATAAATACTTTTGACTGTCTCATAAAACTGAGCTCCTCCATTTCCTATAAGAAATAACGTTGTATGTCATTCCATGTCACTAATATCATAATAATTACTACAAATATAGCACCTGCACCAATAATGTAGGCTTCCGCTTTTTTGTTGACGGGCTTTCTGAAAATCGCTTCATAAATAACGAACAGAATTCTTCCGCCGTCTAATGCTGGAATTGGTAATAGGTTCATTAAACCTAAGTTCACACTTAACATAGCTGTCCATGCTATCAAGTTAATGATACCAGTTTTCACCACAGTATCAACATTATGGTAAATACCGACAGGTCCATTCAACATGTCGAATGAAAATCCACCTGTAAAGATACTGCCTATCATAGACACAATTGCTGTGAAAATAATCGTTCCTGCTTTGAAGAATTGCTCTACACCTGTTGTAAGCGGCGCAATCAGAGAGCTATGGTCTTTATCAGGTTGGAAACCTAAGATATAGCGTGTTTGAGATGTCAGTTTGGTTAACTTCTCAACGACTTTTTTAGGTTTGAATTCAGCTGATTTTTGGTGACCGTCACGCTCATATTGAATTGAAACTTTTTGACCTTTATTATCTTCTAAAGCTTTTGTGATATCTTTAAAGTTCTCAATTTTTTTATCACCGATTTGTTCAATTTTATCACCAGGCTTCAAACCGATTTCTTGTGCTGGTGTATTATCCGCGACTTGTTTCACCACATTATTCGGTGTGCCTTGGTAATATGCTAATCCGATAAAAATCACAATCGCAAGCAAGAAGTTGAATAATGGTCCCGCAAACAATGTTAAGAATTTTTGCCATGGTGTCTTATGTACCAATTGACGATTACGTGGTGCAATTTGGATTAACGAACCATTTTCTACAAAATATGCTTCTTTCGCAATATAAAAACGATGGCGTTCGTCATCATAAGAGGTAATACCTTCTAAATACATTTCATCTTTGAAGTCAATTTTCTTCACTTCAATGACTTCTGCTTGTTGGAATTTATGTTGATCATCTAACAAGATATGCGTAATTTCATCTTGATCATTTAATTTAATCTTAACTGACATACCTGGTTCTACAGGCGGTTCTTCTAAACCGTCCCCTGCCATACGGACATAACCGCCGACGGGTAATAAACGGATAGTATATAACGTTTCATTCTTTCTGAAACTGAATATTTTCGGTCCCATGCCTATCGCAAATTCAGGACACATAATCCCTGCACGCTTCGCGAAGAACATGTGACCGAACTCATGCACGAAGACTAATACGCCGAATACGATAATAAAAGATAGTATAGTTATTAGCAAAATTGGGCCACTCCTATTTAATTAATTGGTCCATCAAATATGTAAAACTTGCTTAAACAAGATACATGTGACGGTAACATTTTATAAAATCATTTTAATGAAAATCATGCGAACATACAACAAATATACGATGTTACAAAAATGAGGCATGCCTTAAGCAAACGCTGTTTCTTTGTTTGCATAACCGCATGCCTCACATTTTTAGTTTTGTAAAAGTAAAATATTTAATAGCGGTAATACGAACATAAAGCTGTCGAAGCGATCGAGAATACCACCATGTCCTGGTAATATTTTACCTGAGTCTTTCACACCAAAGTGACGTTTGAATCCTGATTCAACTAAGTCGCCAAGTTGTCCGAACATACTTAATACAACCGTTACAACCATCATAACGAAAATGTTGACTGGGAATTCAATAAACATCTGCATAATGATCGGTACCAACAAGCTGCATAGCACGCCGCCGATAAAACCTTCAATCGTTTTATTCGGACTGATAACCGGCCATAATTTATGTTTACCGATACTGCGTCCAAATAAGTAAGCCCCTGTATCTGTTGTCCATACGACTAAGAAAGCATATAAAATGAAGGCAAGTCCTGCTTCACGTGTTTCATATAAGTACATGAAGCCGATGCCGACATATGCAACAGACATTAAGCAGAAGGCTGCGTCGATGAAGCTGAAGCGGTTCTTAGACATAACCGTATAACTTAGTACCACGAAACTCATGATTACAAGTCCCTTCAACTGTATAGCAGGGACTAATGAACCTAAATCTTGCGGCAACATAATAATGACGAGCCCAAGTGCACTGATAATCCCTGGTATAGAAATAAAACGGATTTTATTCATATTTAGTAATTCTTTTAAAGCGATAAACGCTAGTAAAAATGAAAAGTACATCAGTACTTGACCACCGATAATTAATATCGGTAAAAAGATGATTAAGGCAATAATAGCCGTGACCGTTCTTACTCTCATATTAAATTCCTACCTTAAATTATAATAGCCCGCCGAAGCGACGTTGTCTTTTTTGATATATCTTAATACAATCATACAATTCTTGTTCATCAAAATCAGGCCACAATTTCTGGTCAAATATAAATTCACTATATGAAATCTGCCATATTAAGAAATTGCTGATACGTTGTTCCCCAGATGTGCGAATCAATAATTCAGGATCAGGATACTGACTTGTCATTAAATACTGATTCATCATACTTTCAGTGATATCCTCGCTATTATATCCTTGTTTCTGCATATCATCAAACATTCGACGAACACTGTCTACGATTTCTGCTCTTCCACCGTAATTAATCGCAAAAATCAATTTAAGTCCTTGATTATGTGCTGTCTTTTCTTTCGCGTGATTAATTGCTTTTAACGTTGATGCCGGCAGATCATCTGTAAATCCGATAGTTTCAACTTTGACATCTTTTTCAATTAATTCAGGTAAAAAAGTCTTAAGGAAATTCACTGGTAAATTCATAATATAATTTACCTCTTGTTCAGGACGGGACCAATTTTCAGTTGAAAAGGCGTAGAGCGTTAAATACTTTACACCAATATCATTTGCTGCTCTTGTGATTTTCTTAATGGTTTGCATTCCCTCATAATGCCCTTTGATTCTTGGCATTTTACGTTTCTTCGCCCAACGGCCATTACCATCCATGATAATCGCTATATGTTCGGGTATGTTATGTAAATCTAATTCTGAATGGTTCGTTTCAGTTTCAGAACGATTCTTATTTCTTAGCTTTTTAAACATGGTCTATCCTCCGAGCTCAATCTATCTCTGTTACATTATAATAGATTATTCATGCAATTATCTATCATTTTATCACACTCGTTAAACGCAATGAATAGAACAATTAAAAAACTGTACCAAAGTCTGAGTTGGTACAGTTTTAATAAGTGATTTAAACACTGTCTTGCTTAAATCTGTTTAGATGATTAGACAGCCATAATGTCTTTTTCTTTTTCATCTAATACTTTTTCAATTTCTTTAATAGAATCATCAGTGATTTTTTGAACTTGTTCTGTTGCTGAACGTAATTCATCTTCTGAGATATCCCCATTTTTTTCGTCTTTTTTCAATTCATCATTGCTGTCACGACGAATATTACGTACAGATACTTTCGCATTTTCAGCCATTTTCTTAACGTCTTTTACTAATTCTTTACGACGTTCTTCAGTTAAAGCAGGTACTGTAATACGAATCACTTCACCATCACTTGTAGGGTTAACACCTAAGTTTGCTGCGTTGATTGCACGCTCAATTTCAGAGATTGATGATTTGTCATAAGGTGATACTACTAATAAACGTGGTTCAGGTACGTTGATGCTTGCTAATTGTTGTACAGGTGTTGGTGCACCATAGTAATCAACATTTACACTAGCTAATAAGTTAGAGTTTGCACGACCTGCGTTAACTGTCGCAAATTCGCGTGATAAACTCTCGATAGATTTTTTCATTCTTGATTTCGTTTCGCTTAAAATGTCACTCATCTTTCTTACACCTCAAATTTATAAAATTATTTAGTTATAGTTGTTCCGATTTCTTCGCCTAATACCGCACGCTTAATATTACCCTCTTCTGAAATAGAGAACACATTCAACGGAATGTTGTTGTCCATACAGAATGAAGCGGCAGTTGAGTCCATGACTTGAAGACCCTCTTGTAACATTTGAATGTATGTCAAATGCTCATATTTAACTGCGTCTTTATCAACTTTTGGATCAGCTGAGTAAACACCGTCAACATTATTTTTACCCATTAAAATTACATCAGCTTCTACTTCAGCTGCGCGTAATGCAGCTGTTGTATCTGTTGAGAAGTAAGGGTTGCCAATACCCGCAGCAAAAATTACAACACGTTTTTTCTCTAGGTGTCTGATTGCACGACGTCTAATATAAGGTTCAGCGACCTGTTTCATTTCGATTGATGTTAAAACACGTGTATCACAGTCAAGTTGTTCTAAACTGTCTTGGAGTGCTAATGCATTCATAACTGTTGCTAACATACCCATGTAGTCAGCTGTCCCGCGATCCATACCTAAATCACTGCCAGTTTTACCTCTCCAGATGTTGCCACCTCCAACGATAACTGCGATTTCACAGTCCAATTCTACGACTTCTGCAATTTGTTTTGCAACACTTTTAATGATGATTGGATTAATTCCGAATCCTTTTTCTCCTGCTAGTGCTTCTCCGCTCAATTTCAAGACAACGCGATTGTATTTAGAAGTTTCAGCCATTTTCTTATCCTCTCTATAGTAAAAATATGTATGTGATACAAGTAAAGAAGACACATTGAGGTACGTCCGATACAAATGTGTGCATTTATATAGATATACAAGGGTGTCTTCTTTCTTGTTCAACATTTTAATAGATTATTATTTCATTTGTCCTTTAACTTCGTCAGCAAAGTTTTCGTCACGTTTTTCTAATCCTTCGCCTACTTCATAGCGTACAAAGTCAGTTAATTTACCGCCTTTTGATTTAAGGAATTCTTCAACAGTAACATCAGGGTTTTTAACGAAGTCTTGGTCAACTGCGCAAATTTCTTGTAAATATTTGCGTAAACGGCCTTCAACCATTTTTTCAACGATTTTTTCTGGTTTACCTTCATTTAATGCTTGTTGTTTTAATACTTCTTTTTCGTGTGCAAGTTCTTCTTGGCTTACTTGGTCAGAAGAAACATATTTAGGATTGATAGCAGCAATATGCATTGCAACATCTTTAGCAGCTTCTTCGTCAGTTGTACCTTCAACTACTGTTAATACACTGATACGGCCGCCCATATGTTCGTATGCACCGAATGCATCGTTGTCGCCTTTAGTTCTAACTGCGAAACGACGTAAGCTTAATTTTTCACCGATTGTTGAGATTGCTTTGTTGATACGTTCGCTAACAGTGTCACCTGTTGATAATTTAGTTTCTAACAATGCGTCAACTGATTCTGGTTTAGTTTCAAGAATTTGGTTAGCGATTTCTTTAACTAGCTCTTGGAAGCCTTCGTTACGTGCTACGAAGTCAGTTTCAGAGTTGATTTCAACGATTACAGCATCGTTACCGTTAACTCCAACATAAGTCATACCTTCAGCAGCAATACGATCTGCTTTTTTAGCAGCTTTCGCAATACCTTTTTCACGTAGGTAGTCGATTGCTTTTTCGATATCGCCATCAGTTTCTACTAATGCTTTTTTACAATCCATCATACCTGCGCCAGTTCTTTCGCGCAATTCTTTAACTAATTTAGCTGTAATTTGTGCCATTCAATTTTCCTCCATTTATATAACATAATATAATCAGTCAAATATAGTATATCAGTTCTCTCTCTAATTATAACTCTATTTGTCTCGCGTTAAACGCGTAAACTCTGATTATTCTTTATTTTTTATACGCTTATCAAGTATGCATCGCATACTCAATAAAAGCTTTACTTTTTATTCATATTATTTTTAAAAAAAGGTGATAAGCCTCAATATCTTATCACCCATTTTGAATTATTCTTAGTTTGATTCAACAGAAGTTTCTTCAGTTTCTTTTGCTTCGCCTTTATCTTCTTCTTTTAAGTCGATGTTTTGCTCAGCAGCTACTTCTTCATTAGAAACACCTTGTTGTCCTTCTAAGATCGCATCAGCCATTTTGCCTGTTAATAATTTAACGGCACGGATAGCATCATCGTTTGCTGGAATTACGTAATCAATTTCATCTGGATCGCAGTTAGTATCAACGATACCTACGATTGGGATGTGTAATTTACGTGCTTCAGCAATCGCGTTGCGCTCTTTACGAGGGTCAACTACGAATAATGCTTGAGGCATTGATTTCATATCACGAATACCACCTAAGAATTTGATTAAACGGTCGTATTCTTTTTTGATTTCAACTACTTCTTTTTTAGGTAATACTTCGAATAAGCCGTCTTCTTCCATTTTTTCAATTTCAGAAATACGTTTTACTCGTTTAGAGATTGTTTTGTAGTTAGTCAAGATTCCGCCTAACCATCTTTGGTTAACGTAGAATTGACCAGCGCGCTCAGCTTCATTTTTAATTGATTCTTGAGCTTGTTTTTTAGTACCTACGAATAAGACTTTACCGCCATCTTCTGATACTTGTTTAAGGAAGTTGTAAGCTTCGTCAACTTTTTTCACTGTTTTTTGTAAGTCGATGATATAGATACCATTTCTTTCAGTGAAAATGTATTTTTTCATTTTTGGGTTCCAACGGCGTGTTTGGTGACCGAAGTGAACACCTGCTTCTAGCAATTGTTTCATTGAAATTACTGCCATGATTAAAATCCTCCAATTTGGTTATTTTCCTCCATAAATAGCTCATGTAATAACGACGCAATAACATCGCACCAATTACATTTCAGCTCTTTATGTGTGTTATCGGCTTTATAGCCGTCATTAAATATAACATACTGCCGTCAATAAAGCAATATTTAAAATTTAAGTTGTCAGCGTTCTATCGTCTTATTTTGTTTTTTCTAATTCGTCTAAGAATTGTTCTTTTTTAACTTTGACGAAAGTACCTTTCATACCAAGTGAACGTGACTCGATAACACCAGCACTTTCAAGTTTACGTAATGCATTTACGATAACTGAACGCGTGATGCCGACACGGTCAGCAACTTTAGATGCGATTAATAATCCTTCTTTACCGCCTAATTCTTCAAAGATATGCTCGATTGCTTCTCTTTCTGAGTATGATAAAGAATTGATCGCCATGTTGATTGCTGCTTTATCACGTGCTTCTTGTTCTACTTCACTGTGTTTTTCACGTAAGATTTCCATACCTAATACTGTTGCTGCATATTCACCTAGTACTAAGTCGTTTTCATTAAACTCATCAGATACACGGCCAAGTACTAAAGTACCTAAACGTTCTCCACCACCTAATACTGGGAAGATTGTTGTTTTACTATCAATGAACGCATCTCTGTTTTCTGGAGGGAATACAGATAAATCATCATCGATATCAATGTTTGATTCTGTTTGTTTGACGTCCATTAATTTTTCAGTATATTCACTTGGAATATGGCGGTCTTCCAACATTTGATTGATTCGACTGTTTTTCAACAATTCATTTAAGCTTGCTCCTAGGATTTTACCTCTGCGTGAAACGATAAATACATTAGTTACAGTTACCTCACTAATTTTACGCGCTACGTCTTTAAAATCTACAGCAATTCCTTTATGTTTTTGCAACAGTGTATTCAATTCTCTTGTTTTTGAAAGTAAACTCATTTTTCTTCTCCTTTTGTATTTGTAATTATAAGTTTATAAGATAAATGCACTTAAATCTTTGTTTGTAGAAATAGATTTCAATTTATCGTCAACATATTGTGCTGTTATCTCTACCACCGCATTCGGCATTCCAGGTGCTTCGTATGAAAGATCCTCCAGCATTTTTTCTAAAATCGTATGAAGTCGACGTGCACCGATATTATCAGTGTCTTGGTTAACTTGGAAAGCAATTTCAGCTAAGCGCGTAATCGCTTCGTCTGTGAAGTTAACCGTTACTTCTTCTGTTTGTAATAATGCTTCGTATTGTTTAATCAGTGAAAGTTTTGGTTCTTTAAGAATATTCACGAAATCTTCAACTGATAAACTTTCAAGTTCAACACGAATTGGGAAACGTCCTTGTAATTCAGGAATCAAATCACTTGGTTTTGACACATGGAAAGCACCTGCTCCGATAAAGAGCATGTGTTCAGTGTTGACACTACCATATTTCGTTTGAACGACACTGCCTTCGACAATCGGTAAGATGTCACGTTGTACACCTTGTCTTGATACGTCTTGGCCGCCTGCATGATTATTGCTGGCTACTTTATCAATTTCATCGATAAAGATAATGCCCATTTGTTCTGCTAATTCTAGCGCTTCTTGGTTTGCTGTTTCATGATCGATTAATTCATCTGCATAATCATCAGCTAGAATTTTACGTGCAGTTTTCACTGGAACTTCACGCTCCACTTTTTTCTTAGGCATCAATTGATTCATCATGTCTTGAACTTGTTGGTTTTGGTTTGTACCTAACATTCCCATTGCACCTGGGTCTTGTTCAACTTTGATACGAACTTTTTCTTCTTCTAATTCACCATTTAATAATTGACGGCGAATTTCAGAACGTTTTGTTTTAACGTCTTCTGTTGGCGGTTCTTCATCTTCCTCATCTTGGTTGCCAAAGTTCGGCATCATTCCGCCGAATAATGATTCAAAAGGATTACCTGCATTTTGGTTCGCTTTTTTCTTCATACTCGGTACGAGCAATTTAACCAATTTTTCATTCGCTTTTTTAATCGCTTCGTCTTTAACTTGTTCCTTTCTAGCTTCTTTAACAAGTCTGACAGCAACATCAACCAAGTCACGTACCATGCTTTCAACATCACGTCCAACATAGCCTACCTCTGTGAACTTAGTTGCTTCAACTTTAATAAATGGTGCGCCGACGATTTTGGCCATTCTTCTTGCGATTTCAGTTTTACCCACACCAGTTGGACCAATCATCAAAATGTTTTTCGGAACGATTTCTTGTTTTAATTCTTCGTCCAACTGACTTCGGCGATATCTGTTTCTCAAAGCAATGGCTACTTTCTTCTTAGCGTCATCTTGACCGACAATGTATTCATTCAAACGCGATACAATGTCTCTTGGGGTAAGTTTGATTGCGCTAGCATCCATTCGTTGATCAACCTCCAATATATAATTTACCTCTTCCAATGTTTTGGAAAAATAATGTTGTCTTAATTTTCGTTGTACTTATAATTCTTCGACAATAATGTTGTCATTTGTGAAAACACAAATTTCTGAAGCGACTTTCAAACTTGCATAAGCCATATCTTTTGCTGACATGTCTGTATGACGTTTTAAAGCACGTCCAGCACTTAAAGCATAATTGCCGCCTGAACCAATCGCAATTAAATCATCATCAGGTGCGATTACTTCACCTGTACCGCTGACGACTAATATTGCGTTTTTGTCCATCACAATCAGCATTGCTTCAAGTTGTCTCAGCTGTTTATCGCCTCTCCACTCTTGTGCAAGTTCAACTGCAGCACGTTCTAGATTACCGCTGAATTCTTGCAACTTAGTTTCGAATTTTTCGAAAAGTGTAAAGGCATCTGCCACACTACCAGCGAAGCCAGCTAAGACTTTGCCATCATACAGTCTACGAACTTTTCTTGCTGTTTGTTTCATGATGACTTGTTGTCCTAATGTCACTTGACCGTCGCCTGCCATTGCAGCATGACCATTTTGTCTGACCGCAAAGATTGTTGTCGCATGAATTGAATTATTCATTCCTATTTCTCCTTTTTAGCTCGAGGATGTGCATTTAAATAGACTTTGCGCAATTGTTGGTTGGAAACATGCGTATATCGCCCTGTCGTTGAAAGATTGACATGACCAAGCAAAGATTGCACTGTTCTTAAATCCGCACCTTCATTCAACATATGTGTCGCAAAAGTATGTCTCAATTTATGCGGGTGAATATCCGTCACGCCCGATGTGCGTTTCACAATATCATTCAACACATAACGAACGCCCCGTTCAGTAATCGGTCGCCCATTCATATTTACAAGCAAATAATCATGAGACGCTTTTTTGAGCGGAGGAAATTCTGAAAGATAACGTTCAATACTCTCTCTGCACATATTTCCAAAAGGAATAAAGCGTTCTTTATTACCTTTCCCAAGCACTTTCACACCTGGTGAATTTAAATCTAAATCCTCTAACTTAATGTTCACTAATTCTGAAACACGAATGCCCGTACCATATAATAATTCTAAAATGACACGATCACGCATGCCTTTATGTTCATCTTCTTCAACTGTTTCAAATAATGCACTCATTTCTTCTTCATAGAAAAAATGAGGCAAATATTGCTCTTTCTTTGGATGCACAAGTTGAACAAAAGGATTTATTACTGTGTCATCTTGCGTCATCCAGTATTCATAAAAAGACCGTAACGTTGAAATTTTACGAGAAACTGTTGTTCTTTTCAAGCCTTTTGAATATAAATAAGATAAATAATTTCTTGCATCCTTATATTCAAAAGATTTTAATTGTAAATGCTCCTGTTCTAAAAAAGAATTAAACTGCATCAAATCGTCGTGATATGATTTCAAAGTATGTTTAGAAAAAAAGCGTTCTACCTTTAACATGTATAAAAAAGAATCTTGGATTTTATTCAATAAAAACCCCTCCATCATTTGCATTGTAGCATATAGACAGAGGGAGCTGCAGTGATTTAAGTCTCGAAACCGCAAACGTTTTCTAAACACAAATCTATTTTATCAAAATATTCATAATTTATCACAATGTTTGCTTAAAGTTTTCTAAGTACGTTAAAGCACGATTCGCTTGTTGCTCATAACGTTCTTTTTTATCTTTAATTCTTTTCTCAAGTGACGGCACTAAACCGAAGTTTGCATTCATCGGTTGGAAGTTCTTATTGTTCTTCGCATGTGAAATATAATATGCCATACTGCCGATCATTGTTTCACGCGGGAAAATCACTTCTGCTTTGCCTTGTAGTTTATGCGCCACATTGATACCAGCCACTAAACCGCTGGCAGCACTTTCCACATAACCTTCTACACCAGTCATTTGACCTGCAAAGTAAACTTGATCATGTCCTTTAAGTTGATATGTTTCACTTAAGACATCCGGTGAGTTGATAAATGTATTACGGTGCATAACGCCATAACGTACAATATCAACATTTTCCAAACCAGGGATTAAACGGATAACTTCTTTTTGTGCACCCCATTTTAAATGTGTCTGGAATCCGACAATATTATAAAGTGTGCCTGCTGCGTCATCTTGACGTAATTGAACCACCGCAAATGGACGCTTACCTGTTTTAGGGTCTTCTAATCCTACAGGTTTCATTGGCCCAAATAGTAATGTTTTACGTCCGCGCTCAGCCATTACTTCAAATGGCATACAGCCTTCGAAATATTTTTCTTTTTCAAATTCATTTACCGGCGCAACTTCCGCTTCCAACACCGCATCATAAAAACGGTCGAACTCTTCTTCTGTCATCGGGCAGTTTAAGTAAGCCGCTTCACCTTTATCATAACGTGACTTCAAATAGACTTTATCCATATCAATCGTATCTTTTTCGATAATCGGTGCTGCCGCATCATAGAAGTAAAGTTGATCTTCACCTGTAATATCCACAATTTCTTTCGCAAGCCCTTCTGTCGTTAATGGACCTGTCGCAATAATTGTATAACCTTCAGGGATTTTCTCAATTTCTTCATTGATAACTGTAATATTCGGATGTGATTTCAAAGTATCAGTAATATAACCCGCAAAGTCATGTCTATCTACTGCTAACGCACCGCCAGCTGGCACACGTGCATTATCAGCCGCTCTAATAATCAATGAATCTAAGCGACGCATTTCTTCTTTTAACACACCTACCGCATTTGTCAGTGAGTTGCCGCGTAATGAGTTCGAACAAACTAATTCCGCGAATTTATCTGTATGGTGGGCTGGTGTTTGTTTTACTGGACGCATTTCAATTAAATTAACTTTAATACCTCGTTGCGCAAGCTGGTATGCAGCTTCTGAACCAGCTAAACCTGCACCGACCACGTTAACTGTCTCTGTCATAAATAAATCCTCCTCATTCAGATGAAAAGAGGCGAGACGCAAGCAGCGTTGTGCTTTTTGTGTCCAACCTCTCAGCTCTTACTTTACTTTTGTACTTCTTCTTTATAATCACAGTTCGAACATACGACTTGACTAGAACGTCCTTTTTTACGAACAACTAAATGATGATCACATTTCGGACAATCTCTGCCGACTGGTTTATCCCATGAGATAAAGTCACATTCTGGATAGTTTGAACAGCCGTAGAAGATTCTGCCTTTCTTCGATTTACGTTCTACCACTTCGCCATCTTTACATTTCGGACATTTCACGCCGATTTCTTTAACGATGGCTTTCGTGTTTCTGCAATCTGGGAAGTTTGAACAAGCCATAAACTTGCCGTAACGTCCCATTTTAATCACCATTGGCGAACCGCATTTTTCACAATCTTCACCAGCAGGCTCATCTTTGATTTCAATTTTTTCCATTTCTTTTTCAGCACGTTCTACATCGTCTTTGAAGCCATTGTAGAAGTTGCCGACAACATTACGCCAATTTTCATCGCCTTCAGCGATTTTATCCAGCAATGTTTCCATATTGACTGTAAATTCAACATCGATGATTTCCGGGAAGTATTCTTTGACTTGCTCATAAACAATTTCACCTAATTCAGTAGGTACGAAACGTTTACTTTCTAACTTCACATAATTACGTTTTTGAATCGTATCAATTGTCGGCGCATACGTAGATGGTCTACCGATTTTCAATTCTTCTAACGTTTTAACTAAACGCGCCTCTGTATATCTTGGAGGTGGTTGTGTGAAGTGTTGAGAAGGTTCGATATCTGTTGCGATTACAGTTTCACCTTCATCAATAATCGGCAAGCGTTTGTTTTGTTCTTCTTCTTCATCTTTAGATTCAACGTATAATGTCATGAATCCTTTGAATTTGATTGCTTGACCATTCGCACGGAACTTAATATCACCTTGTTCAACATCCATCGCAACTGTGTCAATTACAGCAGGTGCCATTTGACTTGCGACAAAACGTTCCCAAATCAATTTATATAAACGGTGTTGGTCTTTTGTTAAGAATGATTTCATTTCGTCAGGTGTACGCAGAGTCTTTGTAGGACGAATAGCTTCGTGTGCATCTTGATCCCCTTGCTTACCTGTTTGTTTACGATGAGATACATATTCTTTACCGTACTTTTCAGTGATAAAATCTTTTGTTTCTGCTTTCGCATCTGCAGAAATACGTGTAGAGTCAGTACGCATATACGTAATCAAACCAACTGTACCTTGACGTTTAAGGTCAATACCTTCATAAAGTTGTTGTGCAACCATCATAGTCTTTCTTGTTTTGAAGCCTAATTTTCTTGAAGCTTCTTGTTGTAAAGTAGACGTTGTAAATGGATTTGCTGGATTACGTTTCTTCTCTTTACGTGTGACTTTAGTCACTTCAAACTCATTACCATTTAATTGGTCTGTAATGAATTTAACGTCTTCATTTTTTTGTAGTTTATACGGTTTGTTTTTATAATGAAGGAATTTCGCTGTAAATGTAGATTTTTTATAACGGAATTTCCCTTCTATTTTCCAGTATTCTTCTGGTTTGAAGTTACGGATTTCATTTTCACGATCAATGACTAAACGTAATGCGACAGATTGAACACGTCCTGCTGAAAGTCCTTTTTTAACTTTTTTCCATAATACCGGAGAAATGTTATAACCTACTAATCTGTCTACAATACGACGTGCTTGTTGTGCATCCACTAAATTAATTTCAATACTTCTCGGCGTTTTAAAACTTTCTTTAACTGCATCTTTTGTAATTTCGTTAAATACTACTCGGTTTTTCGCATGTTCATCTAATTTCAAAATGTTTGCTAAGTGCCATGCAATTGCTTCACCTTCACGGTCCGGGTCACTTGCTAGGAAGATTTTCTTTGCTTTTTTAGCATGTCTCTTCAACTCTTGAACGACTGGTCCCTTACCACGAATCGTAATATATTTGGGTTCAAAATCATCTTCAACATCAACGCCCATTTGGCTTCTTGGCAAATCTCTGACATGCCCCATTGAAGCGATAACTTTATATCGTTTCCCTAAATATTTTTCAATTGTTTTAGCTTTTGCAGGCGACTCAACTATGACTAAATTATCTGCCAAAGTAGATCCCCCTCTGCTTCAATAAAATGTTCCTTGTTACAAAGATAAATGATAAACGGTTTATTTTACATTTGTCAATATTTTAATTCACCTGAAAATGAACAGACATCATTTCATTTAAGTCTTTATTTCATTTTTTCAATCAATTTAATGTTTCATAATCTTCCATAATATCTTGCGCACTCAAAACGATTTTCGCGCCTTCTTGTGCGCGTTTTAAATTTCCTATGGTCAATTTTTGAAATAAGCTGCCTGGCAACACATAAACATTTCTGTCTTGTTCTAAAGCTAAATCTACTGTGATTTGTGCGCCGCTTCTTTCTCTAGACTCAGTAATCAGTACGCCTTGCGATAAACCGCTAATGATACGATTACGCTCCGGAAATTTATATCTGGCAGGTCTATCTGTGGGGATATATTCTGAGAGGGTTAAACCTGTTTGTTCTATTCGTTTTCGTAATGCACGCGTTTCTTTAGGATAATGATGATAATGACCAAATGCTAAAACGCCAATCGTTGCCATATTATAGTGTAAAGCCGCTTCATGTGCAAATGCATCTCCGCCTTTAGCTAAACCTGAAACGATAACGAGCTCATGTAATGCTTCATTCTTAAAGAGGTATTCTAATGCATTTTGTGTATACTTTGTCGCTTCTCTAGAACCGACGACACTTAAATAGTGAGGTGCTTTTAAGCAAGTTCTATTGCCTTTACAAAATAATAATAATGGAGGTGCATAAATGTGTTTAAGTAAGTGAGGATAATCAGGATGAAAAATGGAAATTAAGTAGATGTTTCGAGAGACCAAAGATTGATAAATATCATTAGGCTCTATCTGACAATATGTTTGATAATGCAGAAGCATAGTTTTAGAGGCAGTATTTTGTGAAAATTGTCGAAGTTTTGTCATTCTTTCTGGTAAATTTAGTCCAAAATAGTCTGGATACCTGATTAAAAGTGCGTATATTTGCTTTGTGGAGTAACCTGCGTAGCGTAATCTGAGGAGTTCTAAATCTAATTCTTTGAGGTTCAATCGTTTACCTGCTTTCTTGTGGTTTTTTCGTTATTATACGACCTTTTATATAATGGAAACAATACTTTTCTATACAAAAGCTTATTCAGAGTTTCTACTATTATATATGAAAAATCAAGTTATGTTTCAATGACTATGTGAATACTCAACTTTAACATGAAAAAAGGCACAGACTTGTACCTAAGTACAAATCCATGCCTGATTTATAAAACGCAGTGAATTACGCGTCTTTTTTAACTGTTAATAACTCTTCATAGATACCTGCTTCTTTAGCTGCTTCAATTAATGTTGAACCAATTTCAGAAGGTGTATCTGCCGTTTTAACACCATTGTCATTCAATGTTTTGATTTTTTCTTTAGCAGTACCTTTACCGCCAGAAATAATCGCACCAGCGTGACCCATACGTTTTCCTGGAGGTGCTGTTTGACCACCAATGAATCCTACAACTGGTTTTGTCATATTTTTACTAATCCATTCAGCCGCTTCTTCCTCAGCAGTACCGCCGATTTCACCGATCATTACGACAGCTTTAGTGTCTTCGTCTTTATTGAATGCATCTAATACATCGATAAAGTTTGTACCGTTGACTGGGTCGCCACCGATACCTACCGCTGTAGTTTGACCAATGCCTTCTTCAGTTAATTGATGCACTGCTTCGTAAGTTAATGTACCTGAACGAGATACAACACCTACGTGGCCTTTTTTGTGGATGTAGCCAGGCATAATACCGATTTTACAATCATCTGGTGAAATAACACCTGGGCAGTTTGGTCCGATTAAACGAGTGTGTTTATCTTCTAAATAACGTTTAACTTTAACCATATCTAATACAGGAATGTGTTCTGTAATACAGATTGCTAAATCTAATTCAGCGTCAGCACATTCTAAAATTGCGTCAGCTGCGAATGGTGCTGGTACGTAAATAACTGATACGTTTGCACCTGTTTCTTTTTTCGCTTCTTCTACAGTGTTGAATACTGGTACACCTTCAACAACTTGACCACCTTTACCAGGAGTTACCCCAGCAACGATTTGAGTACCATATTCAAGCATTTGTTTCGTATGGAAAAGGGCTGTAGACCCAGTGATACCTTGTACAATTACTTTTGTGTTCTTATCTACATATACGCTCATCTTAGTGTCTCATCCTTTCCTTAGACTTCTTTGACAAGTTTGACAATTTTTTGAGCGCCTTCAGCCATAGTTGCCGCTGGCTCAATTGCTAAACCTGAATCTTTTAAGATTTGTTTACCGATTTCAACATTTGTACCTTCAAGACGAACTACTAAAGGTAATGTTAAGTCGACTTCTTTAACTGCTGCTACGATACCTTCTGCGATAACATCACAACGCATGATTCCGCCGAAGATATTAACAAAGATACCTTTAACATGATCATCACCTAAGATGATTTTGAATGCTTCAGTAACTTTTTCTTTCGTAGCGCCGCCGCCTACGTCTAAGAAGTTAGCCGGATTTCCGCCAAAATGATTGATTGTATCCATTGTAGCCATCGCTAAACCTGCACCGTTAACCATGCAGCCGATGTCGCCATCTAAAGCGATGTATGATAAATCATATTTAGAAGCTTCGATTTCTTTTGGATCTTCTTCTTCTAAATCACGTAATTCTAAAATGTCTTTGTGTCTGAATAATGCGTTATCGTCAAAGTTGATTTTCGCATCTAACGCTAAAACATCACCGTCACCAGTTGTAACTAATGGGTTGATTTCAACGATTGATGCATCTTTTTCGATAAATACATTGTATAAAGCGATTAAGAATTTAGCCGCTTTATTGATTGATTCTTTTGGAATATTAATGTTGAATGCAATACGACGTGCTTGGTATGGTGCTAAACCAACAACAGGATCGATTGTTTCTTTGAAGATTTTTTCTGGCGTTTTAGCCGCTACTTCTTCAATTTCAGTACCGCCTTCTTCAGATGCCATTAACGTTACACGATCTGTTGCACGGTCGATAACGAATCCGACATAATATTCTTTTTGAATATCGCAGCCCTCTTCAATGTATAAACGTTTAACTTCTTTACCTTGTGGACCTGTTTGGTGAGTTACAAGTGTTTTACCTAATAATTCATTAGCGTAAGCTTCCACTTCAGATAATGACTTAGCGATTTTAACACCGCCAGCTTTACCTCTACCCCCAGCGTGGATTTGTGCTTTTACAACATAAACATCAGTGTCTAATTCTTTAGCTTTGTCTACTGCTTCTTCAGCAGTGAATGCTACACGTCCTTCTGGAACTGGAACGCCCATTGAACGAAAGATTTGTTTTCCTTGATACTCGTGGATATTCATTCTCCATCCTCCTGTTTCTTAGGTTAAGTACACTGTTAATTATAGAAAATGTAAGCGCTATTGTAAACTGAAAGCGGCTATTTTTGTCAATTTTGTTAACTTTTAGACTTTATCTCGAATCCTCGCGAAGTGTGATATTGCAACTATTCTAGCTTTTTTCAAATTAATCTGAATATTACACAAGGTTGGAAACAAATATTACAATTTGCACCAACCTTATTTTTAAAACAATTTTGTTGTAAGAGATTTAATCGGTTCAAATGATTTACGATGTTCTGGAATCACACCTAATTTATCAATTCCTGCTAAATGTGCTTTTGTGCCATAACCGACATTATGTTCAAAATCATATCCCGGATACTGTTTTGCGAGTTCACGCATATAAGCATCACGGTATTCTTTTGCCATGATACTGGCTGCTGCTATGGACACACTTTTTGCGTCACCTTTAATGATAGAAGTTTGTTCAATATCTAACGGTAATTCCATCGCATCAATCAATAAATGCGTCGGTTTGATAGATAAAGCTTCAATCGCACGTATCATCGCCACTTGCGTTGCTTGATAAATATTTAAATCATCGATTTCTTCTGGAGTCGCAATTCCGTAAGCATATGTCGCTTCTGCTTCTAGCGCAGATTTCAACTGTGCACGTTTAGCAGCCGAAACTTTCTTTGAATCATTTAAGCCATAATATGCATGCCCTTCATTTAATACCACAGCACATGCGACTACTGGACCAGCTAAAGGTCCTCTGCCGACTTCATCTATACCGCAAATAATCGCCTTATTGTCATGCGCTAAAATATCATTTTCATATAACATCATCTCTTGGTACTGCTCAACAAGTGCCGCTTCCTTTTCTAATTGTCTTTTACGACTTAATAAAGCTTGCTGTACACCTTTTCTTTCATCTTGATGCCATTCAAGTGTTTCCAGTTCAGCTAAAGTTTTTACATCTTTTAACGCTTCTTTAATTGCTTTGATTGACTGTCCCATTATTTAATTTCATCTGCCATCTCTTTATAAATATCAAAACTTTGTGTACCAAGTTTCGCATTTCTAATATCATTAATAATTAATTCAATGACTGATTCATAATCCACTTCATTGCCGCGTTGTAATAGACCACGTCGACGTCCAATCGCATCAAACCATTCAATATTTTCAGCTTCTGCATCTAAATCAACATTATAATGTTTTTGTAATGCTTCAAGCGCGTGTGCTTTATAGAACTCTAAACCAAAAATGGCTACGTCATCTAAGTGTACGATACTGTCTTTAATCGCACCTGTTAAACTTAATTTCTTACCAACTATTTGATCTTCGAACTTCGGCCATAAAATCCCTGGTGTAT
This sequence comes from Staphylococcus sp. CWZ226, assembly GCF_018986355.1. NCBI lineage: Bacteria > Bacillati > Bacillota > Bacilli > Caryophanales > Staphylococcaceae > Staphylococcus > Staphylococcus sp. CWZ226. The sequence goes on from NZ_JAHMSB010000001.1 coordinate 33,424, forward strand.
CTAATAATTGCAGTGATTTACCTACTTTAATCCATTGTTGTTGTTTCGTTACACCTGGTGTATTACCTGTTTTCGCAATAGCTTTATTTGCAAGTTTATTAATTAACGTAGATTTCCCTACATTTGGAATACCTACAATCATGGCACGGATTGCACGTGGTTTTAACCCTTTCGCTTTATCACGTTCGAACTTTTCTTTTGTCGCTTGTACAGCCGCTTGTTCTACTGATTTCAAGCCTTTACCATGCTTCGCATCTACTGATACTGGGAAATAACCTTTACTTCTGAAATAGTCTTCCCATTTGGCTGTTTCATTTAAATTCGCCATATCTTTTTTATTTAAAATAACCACACGTGGTTTATTTTGAATCACTTCATCAATCATCGGGTTTCTTGAACTGTAAGGAATACGTGCGTCTACTAATTCAAAGACCACATCCACTTTCTTTAACTGTTCGGACACTTCACGTTTAGCTTTCGCCATATGCCCTGGATACCATTGAATAACCATGTTTCATCACCTTTCATTCATCGCTTTACTCTATTTTACATTCTCTCTATTATACTATATTTTGGAAGTCTTGAAAAAATGAAAAAAGAAACCCAAACAACTGATTAAGTGCTTGAGTTTCTTACATCAATAATTAAATTTATATTAGTTGTTTAATTCTTCTTTCTTTACCACCGGCACATACACTTGTGCTTCATAATCTGATGAAGTCACATCTCCATGTGGATAGAATTCAAAAGCTGGTCCTTCAGCCATGTGATAACCTTCGCTTGCTAAGAACTCAGGGTTAAACACTTTTTGACATACTTGCTGGATTGATTCTGGTACAGGTCCTTTAGCATTTACTACCATATAATCGCCTTGAGGTAGAGCATAAGGATGCAAGCCTGATCCAAATTGATTATCAGAAGTTACTGCAATTAAGTAATTCATCCCTGCTTCTGTAGGTACAATCACTCCTAAGTATCCTTCTAATTGGTGGTTGCTTAATTCAGATAAAGTTTGTTCTTCACCTGATTCACGAAACTTTTGCCATGCTTTCGGTAAATTTTGTTGCGCGTCTTGCATCGTCGCATATTTACTCAAATAACCAATAACCTTTAATTCATTTAAATGCTTTACTTCGTATTCCATATACGCCACTCCCGTCATTTCAATTAAACTTGATTAGTGTTTAATACCCTATATTCTCTATAATATGGCATAAAAAAATACAAGTACCGAAAAAGGTAGATGTTTTCGGTACTTGTATTAATCTCACTTAGACTTATTCTTCGAATTTCGCTAAGTCTTCTGCAATGTGTTCAGACGCTACTAAACCACGTGATTTTGCCCATAATTCACGGTTTACGAAATGAATACGTCCGTTTTTCTTCGCATTGATTGAATTATAAACTTCTGATTGACGTAATTCTTCTAATGCATCTGCATTTTCATCATCAACCATTAAAATTAAACGTTCTGGATTTAATGTTTTTAATTGTTCATCCGTTAATTTTAGATATGGTCCATCTTTATATTCTGGATACGTTTTTGAGTCCGCTTGAGTGATTGCCATTTTGAAGCCAAGACGTTTTAAGAATTGACCAACATAACTGTTCGCATCATGCCCTACAATATGATTATCTGTCACTACTGCAGCCAATGTGCCTAAACTTTTATCTAACGTAATACCCTCTTCGATTTGTTTGATCTTTTGTTCATGCACAGCGACACGTGTTTTCGCTTTTTGTTCTTTTGATACAGCTTTACCGATTAACTCGAATGACTCTAAGTTTTGTTTATAATCGCCATCAAAGCTTTCAAGTAAAATTGTCGGTGCAATTTTTTCTAAATCTCTATAGATTTTGTGATGACGTTCACCGTCAGCAATAATTAATTGTGGTTCCGCTTCTCTTAAAGCATCTAAATCAGGATTGTTTCTATCTCCTAAAGAAACATATTCACCAATCTGTGTTCTGACTGCTTCAAATAAATTCTCTTTATTCCCATCATCAGCAATCGCAGCTGGTTTAATATCTAAAGCTAATAAATCATCTACGAATGAAAATTCTAATGCGGCAACTCTGTCCACATTCTCCGCAACTTGAGTGATGCCTGATTCATTTCTTACTTCAACCATATGATTAAGACCTCCAAATTGATTTGTTATTGATAGTACTCCCATATAATTGTTACCGGTAGTTATATTCCCTATATGTTAGACATTATTCATATTAAGTTAATATGATACTTTACAAAATTTTAATATTAGTTGATTTATTTCCCTTTATAATCGCGTTACTGCTAAAATTAAAAAGGGTATATGTAGTATATTACCTAATTCTACATATGCATTTTAATTTCAGGAGAGACAAAAAATGAAATTCACCCTAAAACATAACCTAGTGCGTTTTTTAAAAATTGCTGGTATCGGCACATTAATGATGCTGATTATTTTCTATCCTGCAATCCGCGCTTATACGAAACATCAAATTGTATTCAGTGGTGCAGGCGATGGTTTCAGACAAATGATGCCATTTCAAAAATACTTATATGAACACGTCACACACTTTTCAAGTTTCTACGATATTTCTTTCGGTTTAGGCGGAGATTATATCGCAGATTTAGCTTATTATTATTCAACCTCTCCACTTACCTACTTAAACTTTTTATTTGTGTGGTTAGGCGAACATCTCTTACATATGAATCCAAGCAGTATTGAATTTTGGCCAGGAAACCAATTATTCTTTGCGATTGTCAAAGCTATTTTGACATTTATTGCTGCTTACTATATGATGCGCTATTTTAAATTAAAACGTTATACCGCACTGATCGCTACAATTTTATACACCGCTTCTAATGTCATGATGTATTTCAACTTCACTTGGTCATTTTATGGTGATGTATTGATTTACTTACCGTTGACAATATTAGGTGTAGAAAAGTTATTTAGAGAACGTAAAGCCGCTTTATTGATTATCGGTTTAGGCTTAACGCTGATGTCGAACTTTTATTTCAGTTACTATGAAGCTATTATTATCGGTGCTTATTTAATTTATAGAACTGTCGCAGTTTATAAAGAGGATATCTTAAACCGCATACAGAAGATTTATATTACAGTGGTAACTATACTATTAAGTTTAATGGTCGCTAGTTTTGGATTTTACACAGGTGTCAGCTCATTCTTGCATAATGATCGTAAACAAAATCCATTATTAGAGTATCCATTCTTTGTAGATTTATTGAACACAGATAAACAAACATTTATATCAGGTTTTCATATTTTATTGTCGATTTTAGTTTTGATTGCCCTACTGCAATTTAAACTATACAAACATTATTTCTATCGTTTATTTGCGATTATGACATGGATTTTCTTATTAGGTTCATTTACCAACCCATTTGATAGTTTCTTTAACGGCTTTTCTATCCCGCAACGCAGATGGGTCTATATGCTGGCAATGAGTGCCGCAATATTGGTTGCTTTGATGATTCAATATTTAGCGGAAATGTCTATCATTTCTTTAATTGCCGCAACAATTCCAGCCGTTTTAGTCTTAATCATTTCATCACGTTATGCTGAAGGCGAATGGCATTGGTGGATCAGCACAGTTGTCATCATCACAGTATTGGCATTGATATTAATTATCTATAAAGGTCAGATGAAGCATTGGATGAAGCTTATGTTAATCGCATTGATTTTAGTCCAACAATTCTGGCAGTTAAAAGAATATAAAGAAAATATCTTGTCTGAGTATGAAGCAGAAGTAAAACAAGTCACAAATTATGATTACTTCAGTCATCCGCTAAATAAAAAAATCAAAGCCATTCAAAAAGAAAATCAAGATGATTTAATGCGTATTGATTATATGAGTGTTTATGGTTTAAACTCACCATTCATTTACAACTATAACGGCATCTCGCTTTATTCAAGCATCTTTGATGGTGAAATTCTTAATTATTATGATAATGTGATGCAGATTAATATGCCGATTGATAAAAACAGTACCTATCGTTTATTTAATAACCGAGCTAACTTAATGGCTTTATGGGATGTCACAGACCGCTTCAAAATGGAATCAGATAAAAACATACCATACGGTTTCGAACTAAAAGATAAAATCAAACATGATGATAGAATCTTTGTTCATTCAAAAAATCAAATTGATTATCCAAGTGCACATATTACCAATAAAACATTTAATATGGACCAATTAAAATCACCGTTAGATCGTGAACAAGCCATGTTAGAAGGCGTTGTTTGGGATGATAAAAAAGGTAATTCAACATTAAAAACGAACCCTAACTTACTACAAAAAGCAAAGACAACATTACGCGATGCAAAACAAATAGATCAAAAACATATTCAAGTTCAAAAAAACAATGGTGGTTTAACTATGCAGCTACCTGAATCCGTTGCGAATAAGTATCAAGATATGTATGTAGAAATGGATGTTGAACGTATCGCACCAGCTTCAGAACACTACGTAAAAATCAATGAATATAAACAAAAACGTAATCGCTTAGACTACAAATACCGACGGTTCGTCAACCCTGTGACTATGCGTATTAAAGCTTCACCAGAACTGAAGTTACAACTACCAAAAGGTAAATACCGTCTACAGCTTAAAGGTATTTATGGTGAAGATTACAGTACTTTAAATCGTACTAAAGATACTTTAACACCTGTCAAAGTTACTAAGAATAACCGTAACTTACACATTCAAAAACCAAAATCAGCACAAGGTTATATTGTCTTACCTGCTGCCTATAGAAATGGAATGTATGCGTTAATCGATGGTAAGAAACATGAAGTTAAACAAGGTAATGGCATTATGACAGTAATTCCAACTAAGAAAGGTCAAACAGATATTTATTTAAAATATGAACCGTCATTATTAAAACCATTAATCGTCATCACAGGAATTGGTTTAGTGTTGAGCGTGGTCTGGTGCCGTTATCTACTCAGACGAAACAATAAAACAAACAGTGTGTATCCTTCTATATTTTGGATACGCACTGTTTTTTTAATCCCCAACACTATTTTTACCAATGACTTACGCTTTTTTTACTGTCTGTGATTATGCATATACAGCCTATTATCTTCTTACTTATACTATTTTTATATCTCTACTCCATTAACATTCGCCTAGAAAGGTTTGATAACACAACATGAAAGAACGTAACTACCAAAGCACCAATCACGAATATCTGAGTCACATACTTCCAAAATTTAACACTTCACTTTCTACTAAAGCACTTCAAAGTAACTCTATTTCCTATCAGACATTAATGAATCATTTCGATCACCTTCTAAATGCTTCTGAAAAAGCATTACTTGAGTCTGTTTTAAATTCCACACTTACGATAATCACACTTTCTAGAACAGACTATTATCAACTCACTCATTTGAAAGCGACACACTATATCATCCCTATTGCTAAAGACCGCTACTACCTCTCACCTGAATTTTTAAATGATTATAACCACTATTGTTTAAATGAAAAATATTCCTCCTTACCTTTGCTTGAAGATTGGGTTCATACAAAAATCGAAACTTTAGCTTCAATAGAAGAAAAGCGTAGATTATATGAAACCATGGATTTTGAAACATGTTTAGCTGATCGTTATAGCACAAAAAATTTAGACTTTATATGTGTGATGGCTAATATTAAAAATTATGATAAACTGACTGATTCTGAAAAGTGTACCTTAATCACCAAAAAAGTGATAAGAGATTATGGCTTATTTGAAAAATTAATTCAAATCGTGCCACCTTTACGTATACTTTTTGCGTATATGGTTTATGAGGATAGAAACAGTTTTGTAGGTGCAGAACTCCCTGGTGAAAATATTGCGGTCTTTATTTTGTTTAGCGACATTGAACTCAGTATGATTTATTTACCTTGTGACTTATTTGAACATTTAAAGTGTTATTTTAGTTTACGTGGTCTGCAGCCTGAAGAAATACTTAAACAGTCGATTGAAGATTTTACAGATCAAGCCTTAGATGAAGACCTTCAACAAGCGTTATTAAAAGATTTGTGCCATAATCGATTATCAGTCGGGGAAGCCAAAAAGGTTCTACCAGCTTTGATGCATAATAAAATCCAGGCAAATATTCTTACTGATTTGAACACTGAAACTAAAATCAAATTCTTTGAAGCACTTGTAAACTTATACGGTTTTATCCCTATTAAAATTGTGGTCAAACTTTATAATTCATACTTTGAAGCACATGAAACCAGCGCATCTATAAAAGATAAGATAAGCACAGATTATAAAAGTCACATGGTTGCTATCAGCGATAATTATCTTACACATACGACGTTAAAAGAAGCTTATCAAACCCTAAATGCATTATATGAAACTGTCCCTTACTATTTACCTTCAACACTTATGGCATTGTTTAAAGCCGCTACTTCAGAGGAGTGGATAGAAAATAAGAAATTCGAAGACAGTCTGCTATTTCTAAGAAGTAGCATCAACCTCCAAGGAGAATCCTTTGATATTCCTATATATATGGTTGAGATTGCTATTTTCGAAGATGTCATCCTTCCTAATATCAAAATGGTGCCAAAAGAAGATGACTTGAAGGATGCTGTACAAATGTGGAAAGCACAAGGATTGTATAACAATGTAAAAACGAAACATGTTTTAAAACATGTCAAAATTGTTTATTCTAAAGTGAGACTATGGGCATACAGAGGACATAACCAACGAGAATACAATGAAATCATTCATCAATATCACACACATCAAAAGCCAAGTGCAGATGATTGGAATAGTGACAACTCTATCTAAACTATATAAATAAAAGAATCGCCTTCTCTATTAAAATGGCGATTCTTTTATCGTTCTTATTCTTTTACATCTTTAGGCAATGTATCGAGATAATGGATTTCTTTCACATACTTGCCTTTATGGATAATCACAACATTCTCTTTTTGAGGATCAAAACCATTGAATGTCAGCTTATAAGGCACACGTTCTCCATCTTTTGAATAAGCTTGAACATTTTCATAGTATTGCGTACCTTTTTCAACCTTCGCATATGATTTTTCTGTAGTTAGAAACGGATTAACACGATCTGTGTATTCATTCCTGACAATACTGAATGCGACAACCGCAAAGAATAACAATATCGCAATCGTTACTAAAACCTTCTTTTTCATTTACTTCTACTCCTTCTATGATGATTTTCTTGTTGTACTTGTAAAAATAATGATTTTCGTTTTATAGAATGCTTTCATTATACCTAATTTTTCAGAATTTTCATACGACAATTTACATAAAAAAAGACTGTTCCATGATTAGGAACAGCCTTGTCTACTCGTATGTCTATCTGTCTAAAATTAGCGAATTTCTTTAATTCTAGCAGCTTTACCACGTAAGTTACGTAAGTAGTAAAGTTTAGCACGTCTAACTTTACCGCGACGAGTTACTTCGATTTTTTCAATTTTTGGTGTGTGTAATGGGAATGTACGTTCCACACCTACACCAGATGAAATTTTACGAACTGTGAAAGTTTCTGAAACTCCGCCACCGCGACGTTTGATTACGACACCTTCGAAGACTTGGATACGTTCACGAGTACCTTCGACGATACGTACGTGTACACGTACAGTGTCACCGGCACGGAAGTTTGGTAAGTCTGTGCGTAATTGTGATTTAGTAACTGCTTCGATTAATTTGTGATTACTCATTTTATTATTCTCTCCTTCAAACTATGTTCTTGCCTCGACAACAAAATAGCAGCGGATCATAGTGATTTTTCGTGCTTAGCACACTTAAATAATATTAGCACACTGCTATTTGGTTTTCAATTGGTTTTTGTAGTTTTCAAGTATTTTTTCATCTTCTGATGTTAATGGATACTTTGTTAGTAAATCGGGTCTTTTGACAAATGTTCTAATTAATTTTTGTTCATGTCGCCATGCATCAATGTTTGCGTGATTACCTGATAATAAGACGTCTGGTACTTTCATACCTTCAAATTCTCTTGGACGTGTGTATTGCGGAAACTCTAATAAACCATCAGAGAATGAGTCATCTTGATGTGACTGTTGATTGCCGAGTACACCTGGAATCAAGCGTACAATCGCATCTGTCATGCTCATCGCAGGCAATTCTCCACCTGTTAATACATAATCTCCAATTGAGATTTCATCAGTCACTAAATGTTCTCTGATACGTTCATCATAGCCTTCATAATGACCACAAATAAACACTAAGTGTTCTGCTTGGCTCAACTCTTCTGCCACTGCTTGTGAGAAGGGTTTGCCTTGTGGGCACATTAATATCACACGTGTATTTTCTGTCGTCTCAAGTTCTTTCATCGCATTAAAGACAGGTTCTGGTTTCAATACCATACCTTGACCGCCGCCGAATGGATAATCATCAACTTGATTATGTTTATTAACCGCATAATCTCTGAAATTGACGGTGTTCACTGTTAGAATCTCTTTCTCTTGTGCACGCTTTAAAATAGAATGATTTAATACGCCATCAAACATTTCTGGAAACAGCGTTAAATAATCAATTTTCACTCGTCGAACATTCCTTCCAATGGCGTAATTTGAATACGGCGCCCAGAGACATCTACTTCTTGGACAACATCTGCGATATAGGGAATCAAGTACTCTTTATCACCTTGAACGACCCATACATCATTGGCACCTGTTTCAAAAATTTCTTTCACACGACCAATCGGTGTTTCACCATCAAAAACTGTGCAGCCGATAATGTCGGAATAGTAAAACTCATGTTCATCAAGTTCAATTGCTTCATGATCACGCTCTTGTGTCAGAATATCACCTTTAAAGTGCTCCACATCATTAATGTTGTTGATACCTTCAAATGTCAACATATGGAACCCTTTGTGCATACGATAAGAAGCGACTGTTAACGCAATTTCTTCGCCTTTGTGATTCAATGTCAAAACTTCACCAGGTTGAAAGCGTGTGTCTGTAAAATCTGAGTTAGATTTCACACGTACCTCACCTTTTATCCCATGTGTATTTACAATTTTACCGACTTCTACTTTCATGCACATTGCCTCCAATATTTGGTCTCGTGAAAAAAGCTCCAATACTTAACAATAACCCTAAGACAAGTGTATTGTCTCAGGGTTATGAGATTAAAGCAACTTATAGCTTAAATTACTTAGATTGACGTTGGTCGTCGAATTTTTTCAAAATACCTTCTTTAGATAAGATATTGTGAACTGTATCAGTTGGTTTCGCACCGTTAGCTAACCATTTAAGTGCTAACTCTTCGTCGATTTTAACTGTTTGTGACGCATCTTTAGTAACCGGATCATAAGTTCCGATTTGTTCGATGATACGACCATCACGTGGCGCACGAGCATCTGCTGCTACGATACGGTAGAATGGATTTCTTTTTGAGCCTAAACGTGTTAAACGAATTTTAACTGCCATGTATAATTCTCTCCTTTGGGTCTTTGTTTTCTTTTCTACAAGAAATAATAATAACAGGTATCAGAAAGTTTGTAAAGAGGTTTCTCTTTACCAATTTTATTTTTTATCTCTAATACACAGTAAAAGGTGTTGTAAGTCGCTGCTCACAACACCTTTTTCGATTAGAACGGCAAGTTCATGCCTTTCATCATATTTTCAATTTGACTGCGTTTGCCTTTTTTACCTTTGCCTCCGCCAGTAAATTGTTTCATCATTTTCTTCATGTCATTGAATTGTTTCATCAAACGGTTAACTTCTTGAAGTGAACGACCTGATCCTTTTGCGATACGTTTCTTACGAGATACGTTTAAGATTTCTGGTCTTTCACGTTCAGCTAAAGTCATAGATTGGATAATTGCTTTGATATGATCGATTTGTTTATCGCTCATATTCAACTTATCCATACCTTTCATTTTGCCCATACCCGGAATCATTTTCATGATTTCATCTAATGGTCCAAGATTTTTAACTTGGTCTAATTGTTCTAAGAAATCATCTAATGTAAATGAAGCAGTACGCATTTTCTTCTCTAAATCTTTTGCTTTAGATTCATCTACATCTTGTTGAGCTTTCTCGATTAAACTTAACACATCACCCATACCTAAGATACGTGACGCCATACGTTCAGGGTGGAACAATTCTAAACCGTCAAGTTTCTCACTGACACCAATAAATTTAATCGGTTTTTGCGTAACAGAACGGATAGATAAAGCTGCACCGCCTCGAGTGTCACCATCAAGTTTTGTTAAAGTAACACCTGTTACACCTAATTGATCATCAAATGATTGCGCAACGTTGACTGCATCTTGACCAGTCATCGCATCTACAACCAACATAATTTCATTTGGTTTAGACAATTCTTTAACTTCAGCTAATTCGTTCATCAGTTTTTCATCAATATGCAGACGACCTGCTGTATCGATAATCACAAAGTCTAAATGTTCTTCTTTAGCATGTTTTAATGCATTGTCAACGATTTGTTGCGGTTGGACTTGGTCGCCTTCACTATAGACTGGGATGTCTAATTGTTTACCGACTGTTTGAAGTTGGTCAATCGCTGCTGGACGATAGATATCGGCTGCAACCAACAATGGTTTCTTATTGTATTTTTTACGCATTAATAATGCTAATTTACCTGCAGTTGTCGTTTTACCTGCACCTTGCAGACCAACCATCATCACAACTGTCGGCGGTTTATTTGCCATATTAACCGTCGCATTTTCGCCGCCCATTAATTGTGTTAATTCATCTTTAACGATTTTGATAACCTGTTGGCCAGGTGTTAAAGATTGCATGACATCTGAACCTAAAGCACGTTCAGAGACAGTTTTGATAAATGATTTTACCACTTTGAAGTTAACATCGGCTTCAAGCAATGCAAGACGCACTTCACGCATCATTGCTTTAATATCCGCTTCAGTCACTTTCCCTTTTCCTCGGATCTTCTGCATGGTCGCTTGTAAACGATCGGATAATCCTTCAAATGCCATCCAAGTGACCTCCTTATTCTAATTCTTCTAGTTTCTCAATATATTGTTTCAAGGCATCCGGATCTTCAATAGATGCTTTCATTTGAGTATAAATTTCACGACGTTGTTCAAATTTTGAATAAAGCGCTAATTTCGCTTCATAATCTTCTACTAAATCACCAGTTCTTCTTATGTTATCATATACTGCTTGGCGACTCACATCAAAAGTATCTGCGATTTCGCTCAAAGAGTAATCTTCAAGATAAAATAATTCCAAATAATTACGTTGTTTTTTCGTCAATAAAGATTGATAAAAATCAAACAAGTAATTCATACGCAATGTTTTAACTAAATCATTTTTGCTCATCAGGTGTGTCACCGTCGTTTTCTGTTGTTTCTGCTGCTTCTTCTTGATGTTCTTCAACTGTTTGTTCAATCATGTCCGCAAATAAGCCATAAACATAGCTTTCAGGATCGAATGGTTGTAAGTCATCTAATTGTTCACCTAAACCGACATATTTAACTGGAATATGCAGTTCATTACGGATGGCTAATACAATACCACCTTTAGCAGTACCGTCAAGTTTTGTTAATACAATACCTGTGACATTCGTTACATCTTTGAAGTTACGTGCTTGTGATAATGCGTTTTGTCCTGTTGTCGCATCAAGGCAAAGCAATACTTCATGTGGCGCATCTGGAACCGCACGTCCGATGACACGTTTCATTTTTTCTAACTCATTCATCAAGTTCGCTTTGTTTTGTAAACGTCCTGCAGTATCACAGATTAAAATATCGACACCTTGGTGTTTAGCCGCATTAATCGCATCATACATCACAGCTGCTGGGTCTGAACCTTCGCTTTGGCTGATAACATCTACTCCGACACGTTCGCCCCATACTTTTAATTGGTTGATTGCACCGGCTCTGAATGTATCACCTGCCGCAAGCATCACTTTCTTGCCTTCTGCTTTATAACGGTGTGCCAATTTACCGATAGTAGTCGTTTTACCTACACCATTGACACCGACCATTAAGATGACATTCAAACGGCCATCTTCTAAGTTCATCACTTCAGAATTATCGTCTTCTTGTTGATAAATCTCTACAATTTTTTCAACAATAACTTCTTTTAAGTCTTCTGTTTCTTTAATGTTACGTCGTTGTGCTTCTGTACGTAGTTCATCAACTAATTCCATCACTGTGTTGAAACCTACGTCAGCAGTAATCAACATTTCTTCTAAGGCTTCGAAGAAATCTTCATCCACAGTACGATAACGTGCAATCAAGTTATTTAATTGCTCTTGGAAGTTTTCACGTGATTTCTCTAAACCTTGTCTGAATTTCGCACCTAATTTTTGAGATTCAATTTCTTCAAATTCTTCAATAGAAATTAAACCGTCATCAAAATCGAAATCATCTTTCGGTTCTTCTTTAGGTTTTGCTTCAGGTAACGTTGATTTTTCTTCTTTTTCAGCTGGTTTCTTGTCTTCTTCTGACGATTCCGTTTGGTCCAAGTCTTGAAGCTCTTTTTCTTCTTCCGTTGGTTTGCCCGCAAACTTATCTTTTAGTCGTTTAAAAAAGCTCATTTTTCTTCCTCCTTCAACACTTCATCTATCGTATTTAAATTCACACTTACCAGTTTAGATACACCAGATTCTTGCATCGTAATACCATATAGTCTATCAGCCGCTTCCATTGTTCCTTTACGGTGTGTAATCACAATAAACTGTGTCTTCTCAGATAATTGTCTTAAGTAATTCGCATAACGAATCACATTCGCCTCATCTAATGCTGCTTCTACTTCATCTAGTATAACAAATGGTGCTGAGCGTACTTTCAATAACGCAAATAATAAAGCAATTGCACTTAATGCACGCTCTCCACCACTAAGTAATGACAAATGCTGCAGCTTCTTACCTGGTGGTTGTACGATAATTTCAACACCTGCAGTTAAATAGTCATCATCTGTTAATTTCAATTCAGCTTGACCGCCGCCGAATAATGATTTAAACACTTCTGAGAAATGTCCTTGAACCGCATGGAATGTTGTTTTGAATCGATCCATTACCGCTTGGTCCATTTCACGAATGATTTGTTCTAATGTCGCTTTCGCTTCTCTTAAATCAGTACGTTGTTCATCTAAGAAAGTAAAGCGTTCATACACTTCTTCAAACTGTTCAATCGCATTAAGGTTAACTGGACCTAATTCTTCAATCGACATTTTAGTCAATTTCACTTTCTGTCTTAAAGCGTCAATCGGTTCATCTTGTTCATAGAGGTCTTTTGCCGCTTCAAACGTTAAATGATAATCATCATTTAAGTAATCCATACTATGTGAAATCAACACATCTAATTTGGATTGCTCTGCTTTGATATCTTGATAGCTGTTTTCAATTGATAGGATATCGCGATGTGTTTCTTGAAGTTTGTCATCAAATTCTTCTATTGAAGCGTTCGTTTCTTGACGTTTACCTTTTAATACGTCTAAGCGTTCATTTAAATCTGCTTTTTCTTGTTGTTTGATTTCAATATCTTTTTGAATCGTTTCAAAAGCTTTTTGTCCTGTCACTTCATCAGAATTAAACAGCTCAATATCTTCTGCTAATTTTTCTTGTTGAAGTTGATTTTGTTTGATTTGATTATCAATACGTTCAAGTTGTTGACGTTGTGTTTTACTACGTTCTTTCAACACAGCTAAATCTGATTGTTTTTGATGCAATTGTTGCTGTAATTGCGCAGTACTTTCTTTACCTTCTTTAGATAATTGCGTCAAACTTTCGATTTGTTGTTCTAAATCAGCTAACTTTTTCGCAAGTTGTTCTTTTTGTTGTTGTTTCGCTTCTAAAGTTTCACGGCTCTTTTCACTTTGATAGCCATCATTTTTCTCAAATTCAAACTCTTCATGTTCACTCTTAATATGTGCTTCACTTTTCTTCAAACGGTCTAATTCTAGTTCGATATTATGTACCGCTTGTTTAGCTTCGTTATATTGCTGACTGATTTTTAAATATGTTTCACTCAATTGATTCGCTTCATCTTTGACTGCTTGAACTTCTATTTCAAATTGAGTTGTCTGCTGTTCAAATTGTTTCAACTGTTCACGCAACTGCGTCAATTCATCACGTTGTGCTAAAATGCTTTTCGTCTGACGTTGACCGCCACCAGTCATAGAGCCGCCTGGATTCACGATATCGCCTTCTAGTGTCACAATACGTGTACGATAACGAATCGCTTGTGCTAATTCATTTGCGTGTTTTAAATCATCGACAATAATGGTATTGCCGATCAAATTATAAATAATCGCACTATAGGTGTTATCTACACCGATTAAATCCGCAGCCACCCCGACAAAACCTGTTGCTTGTTGGGCAGTGTTCATAATATCTGTTTGTAAACGTCTTGGTTGAATAACATTTAACGGTAGGAATGTTGCTCTGCCTAAACGGTTTTGTTTTAAATAAGCAATCGCTTGGCGTCCATCTTTTTCAGTATCCACAATAATATGCTGCATAGAAGCGCCTAATGCTGTTTCAATGGCTGTAGTTAATTCTGAGGGTACATCTATCACTTCTGCTACTGCGCCATGGATACCGTTCAATGGATTGTTTTTCGCTTTCAAGACATGTTTTACACCATTGAAGAAATACGTATAGTCTTCTTCACGACTGGTTAAACTTTCTATTTTAGCTTTCAATTTATCTGTATAACGATACGCTTGGTATAACTTTTCTTCGTATTCGTTTTGTTTATTTTTCGTTTCAGTCAGTTGTGCTTCATTGTCTTTTTGTTGTTGCTCTAAGGAAGCTAATTGTTGTTGTTTTTCTTTTTGTTGTGCTGTGATTTGATTAATTTCAGACTGAATTGATTTTAATTGGTTGAACGCATCTAATAAACGACTATCTAAACGATTTTGTTTGGCTTCGTTTTCTTCGATAGTGCGTTGGAGGAAGCGAATATCGTTATTAACCTCTGATTGTTCAGACATTAAATCATAATAACTGTTTTTAATCTCTTCTAGTTGCTCTTCATGATCTGCATCTGATACATATAATTGGTCTTCAAGCTTTTTCACTTCTGCAGCTAAACTTTGTTGTTTTTCAGTCAGCGTTTGTTTATCTGCTTTAGCTTGTTGTTGATCTTCAATCAATTGCGCATGTTGTGCTTGCAATGCTTCTTGTTCTTCTTCATAACGCGCATTCGTTTGTGATTGGTTACGCTTACGTTCTTCTAATACATTCAGCTGACCTGATAATTTTTCTGCTGCTTCTGTTGCTTGGACTAACTGATAATTCAAGCGTTCAATTTCATCGTTTTGTTGATTTAATTCCGCTTTATAATTCGCTAGCGTGCGAGAATAGCGATTTTGGTCTGCTTCTTTTTGCGCTTGTTGGCTCTTTAAGATATTTAAGCGTTCATCTGCTTTACTGATAGCTTCGTTATACTCATTAATATCATGAACCGTCACCAATACATCGCTTTTCTTCATTTCTTTAGATAAATGTTGGTACTCTTTCGCAATCGCAGCTTCTTCTCTTAAAGGTTCTACACGACCTTCTAAATCATACAAAATATCTTCAACACGATTTAAGTTTTCTTCTGTTTGATCTAACTTTTGAACAGATGCTGCTTTACGCTTTTTATACTTTAATACACCTGCAGATTCTTCAATAATTTGACGTCTGTCAGCGGGTTTCGCATTCAAAATTTCATCTACACGGCCTTGTGAGATAATGCTGAATGCTTCTTTACCTAGTCCTGAATCTAAAAAAAGATCTGTGATATCTCTTAAACGGGCACGTTCGTTATTTAAATAATACGCACTCTCGCCGCTGCGGTACAGCCTGCGTGTAACGATGATTTCGTCTTCTTCAATGTTTAATTGATGTGCATGATTATCTAATTTTAATCGAACTTCCGCATAGTTTTGCGCTTTGCGATGTTCTGCGCCGGAAAAGATAATATCTTCCATTTTCGAACCGCGTAAAGATTTCGCAGATTGTTCACCTAAGACCCATTTGATGGCATCTGTTACGTTACTTTTACCGCTGCCGTTCGGACCTACAATTGCGGTCACACCTTGGTCAAAGTGGACTTCAGTTTGCTGCGCAAACGATTTGAATCCGACTGCATTGATTGATTTTAAATAAACCATACTTCACTCGATCTCCCTATCACTGTTAGACACAGCTTGTTCATTGTTTCTGATTCATCACTTTATAAGCCTTCTCTGCGGCTTTTTGTTCTGATTCTTTCTTCGTTCTGCCTTGGCCTTCTGCCACCGCTTCACCTTCTAATAATACTTCTGAGGTAAAGAGACGGTGATGTGCTGGACCTTCTTCATGAATTAAACGATATGTGACACTGCCTTTATTCAAGCGATGAATATATTCTTGGAATTGTGTTTTAAAGTCAATGACACCCATTAGCGCATCATCTTCAACGTATGGGAAGATAACTTCTTGCGCAAATTGCCATACCACATCTAATCCTTGATCTAAGTATAAAGCGCCTACAAAAGCTTCAAAGGCATCTGATACGAGCGACGGACGTGTGCGTCCACCAGTTTTTTCTTCGCCTTTGCCAAGTAGGATTAATTCATTTAATTTGATTTTATTCGCAAATATTACAAGTGAGGGTTCACAAACGATGGTCGCGCGCATTTTTGTCAGATTCCCTTCAGGCAATCCTGGATATTTGTCATATAAATACCGTGAAACCGTCAATTCTAATACCGCATCTCCTAAGAACTCTAAGCGCTCATTATGCGCAAGTCGGTCCATATTAAAATCGTTGATAAAACTAGAATGTGAAAATGCTTGTTGATAAAGAGGTAAATGGTCATACGTGAGATGTAACATCTCCATTTTTTGTGCAAACTTTTGATTAAAAGCCTGCAGCATAGCGTCTTTCTTATGCTTGGTCAAAAGATGACCTCCTTTTAATTTTACAGAATACAACATCGCGCTATATGCGCTTATGTGTCTCATTTTACGTGAATTTAATGCAAAACAAAAGAAAAATCTGAGTCGCTGATTAAGACGACTCAGATAATATTGTTATTATTTTTCAAGGTTGTTGATGAAGTTTACTGCGTCACCAACTGTATTGATTTTTTCAGCTTCTTCATCTGGAATTTCAGTACCGAACTCGTCTTCTAATTCCATAACTAATTCTGCGATATCAAGTGAGTCAGCGCCTAAATCATCTTTGAAAGATGCATCTTCAGTTACTTTGTCAGCATCTACACCTAAACGGTCAACGATGATATCTTTAACTTTATCGAAGTTTTCCACGTCGATTCACCTCCTTTAAAAAGCCTATACGACTCTATTATTTTCCCATTTTATCATCAAGAATACAAGTAGGATTACCCCACAAAATAGTGTAATCCCACTACTTCTCGTGAATTAATGGTTATTATTCCATAAACATACCACCATTAACATGGATAGTTTGGCCAGTAATGTATTTTGCTTTGTCAGAAGCTAAGAAAGCTACTGTGTTCGCAATGTCTGTATCTTCACCGAAACGGCCTAATGGAATTTGTGATTTCATTTGATCTTTAAGGTCGTCATTCAATGCATCTGTCATATCAGAAACGATAAAGCCTGGTGCTACTGCGTTAACTGTAATGTTACGTGACGCAAGTTCACGTGCTGCAGTTTTTGTTAAACCGATAACCCCTGCTTTAGTCGCAACGTAGTTTGCTTGACCAGGGTTGCCGACTGCGCCCACCACACTAGATAAGTTGATGATTGCACCGCTTCTTTGTTTCATCATTTGACGTGTTGCTTTTTGAATACAATTGAACACACCTTTTAAGTTTGTGTTGATCACGTCATCCCATTCTTGTTCTTTCATACGCATTAATAAGTTATCACGTGTAATACCTGCGTTGTTGACTAATACGTCTAAAGAACCGAATTGTTTTACGACTTCTTGAATCATGTCTTTAACTTCATCAGGATTTGCGACATCTGCTTGAATCGCAAAGGCTTCAACACCTTTATCCTTGATTTCTGCGACAACTGCTTCTGCTTTGTCTTTATTGCCTGCATAGTTGACTGCGACATTATAACCTTCTTCAGCTAACTGTAACGCAATACTGCGCCCAATACCTCTTGAAGCTCCTGTTACTAATGCACTTTTACTCATGTTCATTCCATCCTTTAACATCTTCGAGTGTTTGAATCGAAGTTAATTTAACGTCTCTGTTGATTTTCTTGATTAAGCCCGATAAAACTTTGCCAGGTCCGATTTCAATAAAGTGATCGACACCTTGTTCAATTAAATACTCTGTTGATTGAATGAATTGAACTGGTGAATACAATTGTTTGACCATGTTTTGTTTAATCACTTCTGCGTCAGTTTCAGCTTGCGCATGATAGTTTTGAACAACCGGAATTTCAGCATCGTGCCATTCGAATTGATTGATGTAATCTTCGAAGTCTTTTTCAATGACTTGCATCATAGATGAGTGGAAAGGTCCTGACACTTTTAATGGTAAGACACGTTTCGCACCTAAGCTTTTACCTTCTTTTACAATACGATCAATCGCTGTTTTATGGCCTGAAACTACAACTTGACCTGGTGAGTTGATGTTCGCCGGTTCAATAATAGAACCTTCTTCTGATAAATCTTCACAGATTTTTGCGACATCATCATAATCTAAACCAAGTACCGCTGCCATGCTGCCGACACCGCTTGGGAAAGCTTGTGCCATCAATTCGCCTCTTTTACGGACGATTTTAACCGCATCTTCGAATGCTAAGACTTTTGCTGCGACTAAACTTGAATACTCACCCAAGCTGTGTCCCATTGTATAGTCCGCATCAACATCACCTAATGCGTTTAATAACGCAATACTATGTGTTAACAATGCCGGTTGTGTGTTTTCAGTTTCGCCTAGTTTACCTTCTTCATCTGTAAACATAGTTTCTAATAAATCAAAGCCTGCCGCATCTTGTGCAGCATCTAAAATTTCAGTAGCTTTTGTATCTTGTTGATACAAATCTTGCGCCATACCTACTTTTTGTGCACCTTGTCCTGGAAAAATAATTGCTGTTTTACCCATTTTGTTCACCTACCGTCTCTTTCATTACTTCAACAATATGTTGTTCTCCTGCAATTTTCGCTTGGCGAATCGCAGAATAAAAAGCTCTCGCATTAGAACTGCCATGTGCTTTAACCACAATACCATCTAAGCCAAGTAATACAGATCCGCCATATTCAGCGTAATCCATTTTTTTACTCATGTTGCTTAAGTCTTTTTTCAAGACTAAGGCAGCTAATTTATTTTTAAAGCTTGCCATTAATGTAGACTTTAACATTTTACCGATTGATTTCGCAGTGCCTTCTAAATTCTTTAAGACCATATTGCCTGTAAAGCCATCAGTGACCACGACATCAGCCGCATCTTCCATTAAAGTTTTCGCTTCAACATTTCCTGAGAAATAGAATGATGGATCAGCTTTCATTAAATCATACGTCGCTTTCGTTAAACTGTTACCTTTTTTCGCTTCAGTTCCGATGTTTAATAATGCAACTTTCGGTGCACCGATACCACGGATTTTCTCAGCGTAAATATTGCCGAGTTGCGCATACTGTAATAAATGTTCTGGTTTCGCATCCGCATTCGCACCGACATCTAAGAATACAAAGCCTTTACCTGAAACTGTCGGTAAAGTTACAACTAATGCTGGACGTGCGACACCTTTAATACGGCCGACAATAAATAAACCTGCTGACATCAAAGCACCGGTATTACCAGCTGAGACACAACCAGAAGCTTCACCATCTTTAACTGCTTGTGCAGCTCTGACCATTGAACTGTCTTTCTTACGTTTAATGGCACGAACCGGCTCATCTTCCATTTCGATTTCTTCAGTCGTATGACGGAAATCCAAACGGTCATGTTTTAGTGTGCACTGTGCTTCATCTCCGAATAAAATTATATGTAAATCTGGGAAGTCATTCAACGCTTGCTCTACCGCTTCTAACACGATACCCGGTGCGTCATCTCCGCCCATCATATCAATGGCTAATGTCACCATTTCGTGATCACTCCTCGTTATAATAATACATTTTAAATGTACCTTTAAAAACACATTTATCTTTCACATAAGACGAAACCGCAACAGTAATATATTTCGAACCGAAATCAACCACTTGCGCAAAGGCATGGACTGTATCATGCAGTTTCACTTGTTTTAAAAACGTCACTTGGCTTTCTCTTGTCAGCACCATACTCTTTTGGATTAAAGCAACGCATAATGAATTCGCTTGCGCAAAAAGAATATGTCCACGTGCAATGTCATTACGTGTAAAGACTGAATCTTCCGTAATATAAATTAAAGATTCTGCAGTCACATCTGGTTCTACCCGGATTAAATCTCCGATAATCTCATTTCCTTCTATTGCACGAATATGCTTATAGTTATGCTCAGCAACGGTTTTAATACGTTTACGTAATTCTGGAATCTTCAAAAACGTTCTATCTAATCTGATGGTTTGGATACTGACAGAAAATAAATCACTGAGTTCATTATCAGTCATAAAGGGGTTTTCCTGCAGTCGTTGTTTGATAGCTTCACGTCGTTCTTGTTTCTTCAACTTCATCGCTTTACCCCCTAATTAGTACCAAGTCTTAAGGCTACCTACATATCATATCATTTTCTCTTAAATTTGCTCAACAAAAAACACAACAGCCTAATTAAGTATAGTGTATCGAAATTAGTCTGTTGTGTCATGTATTGTTAAATCAAAAGGATTTGTCTTTATTTAAAGCGTTCATTTTTAATCAAAACTTGTATGCAAGAGATTTTGTTCTACAAAGTTGCGCAAAATCGCATATTGGTCTGTAAAGAAGACACCTGATTGAATAAGTTCTGCCGCTTCATCTCTTGCGACTTCTAACATACGATAATCTTCGACTATGTTTGCGACTAAGAAATCAGGCAGACCACTTTGTTTTACACCGAAGAAATCACCAGGTCCACGCATTTCTAAATCACGCTCACTCAGTTCAAATCCATCTGTCGTTTGCGTCATAATGGTCATACGCTCAATCCCTGTTTCTGTTTTAGGAGAGGCAATCAGCACACAATAACTTTGATGGTCGCTACGACCGACACGACCTCTTAACTGATGGAGTGTAGATAAACCGAAACGATCAGCATCATAAATAATCATAAATGTCGCATTCGGTACGTTTACACCCACTTCAACCACTGTAGTTGAAACTAAAATATCAATGTCATGTTGGTTAAAGCGCTGCATTACATCATCTTTTTCATCTGCAGGCATTTTACCATGGAGTAAGCCGACGCGACCGACACCATAATGTTGTTCGAGTGATTCATATAACTCTACGACGTTTTGTACATCTTCTAAGTGTTCCGAACTCTCAATGAGCGGACTGATCACATAAGCTTGTCTGCCTTTATTTAACTCTGCTGTCATTTGGTTTAGTACTGATTCATAGGCTTCATGTTTTGCCCACATCGTTTTAATTGGTTTACGACCTTTAGGCAATTGTTTAATCGATGACACATCCATTTCACCGAAAACAGAAATGGCTAACGTTCTTGGAATCGGTGTCGCAGTCATAAAGAGCACATTCGTCATAGCCCCTTTTTCACGTAATGCTTGGCGTTGATTAACACCAAAGCGATGTTGTTCATCGGTAATCACTAGTCCTACATTTTGGAAAGAGACATCATCTTGAATCAAGGCATGTGTACCGATTAGACAATCAATTGTGCCGTTTTCAAGTTGCTCTAGTAAGAGTTTTCGCTTCTTACCTTTAACTGAACCTGTCAGTAACGCAACATTCATGCGGTCGCCAAATAGCTCCGTTAAACTTTCCGCATGTTGTTCCGCTAAGATTTCAGTCGGTACCATTAAGGCAGATTGATAACCTGCTGTCTTTAAGGCATACATACATAAAGCGGCTACGACTGTTTTACCAGAACCTACGTCACCTTGAAGGAGGCGGTGCATGCGAAGCGGTGCTTTCAAGTCTCTAAAGATTTCATTCACTGCAGTTTTTTGCGCATCCGTTAATTCAAACGGTAAACTGTCAATAAAATCTTTGACTTGTGCTAAATCATAATCAATTTCAATCGCTTCATCACTCGATTTCTCTAAACGATTCAACCACTGCATCCGCAATTCAAATAAAAACAACTCAGTAAAAGCATATGTTCTGCGCGCTTTTAATATCGCCGTTTTATTATCTGCGTAATGCAACGTTCTAATCGTTGACGCTAACGATTCTAGTTTATATTTTTGACGTAAATCTTCAGATAGCCATTCGTTGATCTCAATATCATCTAACACTTTACGAATGATATCTCGAAGCATCTTTTGTTTAATGCCTTCTTTAATGCGATAGACGGGTTCTAATTGTTCGCCGTCTTGTGCTTGTTCTGGCTGATTCGTCGTAAAGAGACGCATGCCATTGATTTCTTGTTTCGCACGATTCCATTTACCTTTAATTGTCACATGGTCATGCAAGTTGATTTTCTTTTTTAAATACGGTTGGTTAAAAAACACAGCTTTAACCGCTATATTGTTGACCATTAAATGGACAGTAACTTTAGAACGGTTTCTGCCAAAAAAAGCGACAGTGGGCGTTGTGTAAACTTCGCCGACCACTGTCACAGTTGATTGATCTTCTGCTTGGTTTAAATCTACCACACTATTATCTTCATAGCGTACAGGTAAATAAAGCACTAAATCTTCTACGTTATAAATATTTAATTCATTTAACACCGCTATACGTTTTGGACCTAAACCTTTGATTTGGTCTAACGTATACGGCTGATCAATGAGGTTTACTTTAGACATGTTAATCACCAAATATTTGTTGTTTTAAGCGTTGGCCGGTTGGTGTTCCAGCGAGGCCGCCACGTCCTGTTTCACGCAGTGCAGAAGGCATCGTCTGCCCGATACGATACATTGCTTCTATCACTTCATCTGTCGGAATACGCGACGTCACGCCCGCAAGTGCCATATCCGCTGACACAAGCGCATTCGAAGCACCTGCCGCATTTCTCTTTACGCAAGGCACTTCAACTAATCCCGCTACCGGGTCACATACTAAACCTAGCATATTCTTCATACAAATTGCAAAAGCTTCAGCTGATTGCTGCGGTGTACCACCAGCCATTTCAACCGTTGCGGCTGCAGCCATCGCAGCGGCAGAACCGACTTCTGCCTGACAGCCGCCTGATGCACCAGAAATGGATGCGTTATTCGCAACCACAAAGCCGAATGCACCTGCTGTCAACAAGAAGTTCAACATATCACGTTGCGTAGGATTAAAACGATGCTTAATCGCAAATAATACACCCGGCACAACCCCTGCAGAACCCGCAGTCGGTGTTGCACAAATTTTTCCCATTGCCGCGTTCACTTCATTGGTCGCCACTGCTTTACTCACCGCATCTAATAAAATCGGACCTGATAAAGCTTGTCCGCTTTCTAAATATCTTTTAATCAGTACTGCATCGCCACCCGTTAAACCCGTTGTAGAAGTCACCCCGTTTAACCCTTCTTCTAAGGCATTTTCCATCGTTTTAAAATGATGCGACATCCCCGCATATACTTCCTCAGCCGTCGCACCCGTCACATCCATTTCTTGCTCTAACATAATTTCATGAATCGCTTTGTCTTCAGTTTCACATCTCTTTACTAATTCTTCTACTGTTTGAAACATCTTATATCCCCCTCTCTTTCTAATCTTCCATTAAGGATACCGCTGTAACATCATTAACCATTCTAATTTGATCTAAGATAGCTTCATCCGGTCTTTCATCTAATTCACAAGTCATCAATGCAGAATCTCCTTTTTCTTTACGCGCAACTTGCATAGAACCGACATTAATACTGGCTTCTCCTAAAATATTCGTGACTCGTCCGATAGTTCCGAAGGTATCTCGATGAAAGACTAATAATGTTGGATAGTTACCTGAGATACTGATTGGAAAACCATTAATAGCGACAATTTCAATTTTGCCTCCACCGATAGAAACACCCTCAACAGATAACGTTTGATCACCTTTCGACATACTTAATACCGTCGTATTCGGATGCGGTTTATCTTCATGCATAGAAATAAAGTTAACAGTCATTCCTAATTCTTCTGCCGTCTGTAAACTGGTCTTGATACGGTCATCGTCTGTATCATAACCAAGCAAGCCTCCAACTAATGCAACATCTGTCCCATGACCTTGATAGGTTTCCATAAACGAACCATATAAATAAATATCGACACGGTCTGGCAAATCCCCGAATAATTCACGTGCAACCATTCCGATTCTGACTGCCCCTGCAGTATGAGACGATGAAGGTCCGACCATCGTCGGTCCGATAATTTCAAAGACGCTTTTAAATTTCATGTTAATTCCCCCTCGCATTATTTTTTGATTATTGCAACTATTTTAAATATTATAACAATTATCCTCGTAAATAAGCACTTATTTTTACACTAATCTTACAAAACTTTTGTATTTCATCGTTTTTGTCATGTACAAACTATAAGTTTTCTATATTTATGCTTACACACAGAAAAATCCACTTAGACTGTTTTAGTCTAAGTGAATTTTTTATATACATTACTTTATATGATTTTCAACGTTATTCTACAGAGAATAAATATGGATAAATCGGTTGATCTCCGACTTGTTCATCGACTTCTGCATCAGGATAAGTTTCTTCTAACCATTCTGTTAATGCTTCAGTTGTTTCTGCATCAGCATCTTCACCTGTAATTACTGTAACAATTTCAGTTTCATCATCCATCATATCAGCTAACAATGCTTTCGCTGCTTCTAATTGTGTTTTCTGACTTGAAACAATTTTACCTTCTTTAAGGCCCATAAATTCGCCTTCTTTGATTTCTACACCATCAATTGTAGTATTACGTACAGCGTTCGTAATAGAACCAGAAGTCACATCTTCTAATGCTTGTGTCATATTTGATTGATTATCTTCTAATGACGCATCTGGTAGATATTGGAACATCGCCGCAATCCCTTGTGGAATAGATTTCGTCGGAATAACTACTGTTTCAGCTTCAACAATTTCAGCTGCTTGATCACTCGCCATTTGAATGTTTTTGTTATTCGGCAAGATAATAGCTTTTTTCGCGCCAGATTGTTCAATCACTTTAACGATGTCTTCTGTTGATGGGTTCATTGTTTGACCGCCGTTAATAATAGACGTTGCACCCATTGATTTAAAGATATCTGAAATACCATTACCCATAGAAATCGCAATAATCGCAGTTTCTACTTGTGGTGTTTCATCGTTAGATTTTTGTTTTTCTTTATTGACCACATTGCGGTGTTGTTCACGCATATTTTCAGCTTTGACTTTAATCAATTCACCATACTCTTGTCCATAGTTGAAGACTTCACCTGGATGTTCAGAGTGCACATGTACTTTCACAATTTCATCATCATTGATGACAAGTAAAGAATCTCCGAATTTAGACATGTCTTCACGGAATTGCTGCTCATTGAATGGACGTTTATGTTTATCAAAACGTACCATCATTTCCGTACAGTAACCATAGACGATATCTTCTGTATTAATGACACCATGGAAATCATGTTCGTCATTCACAAATGTTTCAGTATCTAGTTTTGGTTTTGTCGCTTCGACTTTTTCACCTTTCATCGCAATTAAGAAACCTTCATAGACACACATTAAACCTTTACCGCCACTGTCGACTACGCCGACTTCTTTAAGTACTGGTAATTGGTTCGGTGTGTTTTCTAAGGCAACTTGACCATATGCGATAATCGCTTCTAAGACTTCTACACAGTCTTCAGTCGATTGTGCTTTCTCAACACCTGCTTTAGCCGCTTCTTTTGCAACCGTTAAAATTGTCCCTTCTACCGGTTTCATCACTGCTTTATAAGCTGTTTCAATACCCGCTTCAAAGCTTTCTGCGAAGGCTTTCGCATCTAGTGTTTCTAAGTCTTCCATATTCTGACAGAAGCCTCTGAAAATTTGTGATAGAATCACGCCTGAGTTCCCGCGGGCACCCATTAATAAGCCCTTAGAAAATGTCTTTCCTAAGGCTCCGATGTGATGTGAAGCATTTTGTTCGACTTCTTCTCTCCCAGAAGTCATCGTAAGATTCATGTTCGTCCCTGTGTCGCCATCTGGCACTGGATAAACATTTAATGCATTGACTAGCTCTGCATTATTTGATAAATTTTGTGCCCCTTGGATCACCATGTCGGCAAATAATTTACCATCTATTTTGCTGATCATCATGTCTTCCTCCTAATGTTTCTTGCCATAATTATTCATACGTACACCCTGTACATAAATGTTGATTGAATTGACTTTCAAATTTAAAGTTTTTTCCAAAGTATATTTAACAGTAGATTGTACATTATTCGCTACTTCAGAAATCTTAATGCCATAACTTACTATAATATACATATCAACGTCAATTGCTTTGTCATTTGAACGCACCACAATTCCGCGTGCATAATTTTCATGACCTAAAATTTCCGCAATGCCGTCTCTGACTTGTTGTTTGGATGCCATTCCGACAATACCATAACATTCTACGGCTTTACCACCTACTACTGAAGCGATCACGTCGTTGGAAACGTCGATATTGCCGTATTCATTGGTAATTTCTAATGTCATTATGAGTTCCTCCTTAAATATAGGTCTAATCAGTTATGATTTATGTTTTGGATTCATTACATACTATTATATAATGAATAACACAATTTTGCCTTTTAAATGCCGGATTTTACTCTTGGCTCATCCTTATAAAATCATTGCGTGGTTATAAGTCCACGTCGCCGCTTTTTAATAAAAACGCATACATAGACATTTACAAATTATAACACAATTTTGTTCCTTGTTTAGAATAACTTAAAATATTCTTGAAAGCTATAATTTTTGGTTGCCAATCTGAAAAATATATGCTAAATTAGGAAAGTATATCATAAGTCAGTGTGTTTATATTTATTAAAGGAGGTACTTTCATGGGTAAACAATGTTTCGTAACAGGTCGTAAAGCTTCGACTGGTAATCGTCGTTCACACGCTTTAAACTCTACTAAACGTAGATGGAATGCTAACCTTCAAAAAGTTAGAATCCTAGTAGACGGAAAACCTAAAAAAGTTTGGGTTTCTGCACGTGCTTTAAAATCTGGTAAAGTAACTAGAGTTTAATAAATATTAAGCACATGACAAAAACGACTCGTATGTGGCGGGTCGTTTTTTTCTTGTCTTAAAACAGCGATTTAGTCTTTTTAATGATATATTGTACGAAAAAACAGCGGATGATGGTTTGCTTATGCATCATCCGCTGTTTTTTTATTAATGTGACACGCAGTCTTTCTCATAAAAAAGGCTGTGTGTTTATTTGTATTCAACTCATTTTATAATGAATGTTGTGCATCTCTGCTTCTGATGGCTAGGATACCGCCAGATTCTACCTCGATTGTGCCTCGGTAAGCTGCAATTTCGTTTGAAATGGTTAAGGTTGAACCTTGGTGGAGTGTTTGGTTTTGAAGCGGATATTTAAAGCCTGTCAGTGAAATCACTGTATTAGGTCTTTGCGGCACAAACGATACATAAGGCATATGCTTATCATACGTCATCTGATATTCGCCTTTTTCTAAATATGAAATTTCATTATTCGTATCAATAATGCGAATCACAATACCCGCTTCTACATATTCAGGCACTTGCAGCAGTTGTACGGCACCTAAGAAATGATCCAGTCTGCCGCCTGTCGCACCATAAATATCAATTTCGTCAAAACCGCATTCCACTGCTTCTTTGACACCTAACCCTAAATCAGTATCCGCTTTTTCTGCTTTAACTGGGTTAATATCCAGTTTCGTTTTTAATTCAGTACGTTCCTCGTCCGTCACTGAATCAAAATCACCCAATGAAAAGATTGGTTCAATTTCATGTTCTATTAAAATTAAAGCGCCGCGATCAATACCGCCCCACTCTTCTTCAGATTTATCTTCTAATAAATGTTTCGGCAAATGACGATCGCCGCATAGTAGATTAATTTTCATAGCGTCACCCTGCCTTATTCTGATGGTTGTGCTGTTGATTTCAATGCGTCTACAACAGATTGATAACTCGCTTGTTTAAAGAAATAAGAACCTGTCACAAGCATTGTCGCACCTGCTTCTACACATTTCTTACCAGTAATCGCGTTAATACCGCCATCCACTTCAATATCGAAGTCTAAATTAAATTTCTCTTTAAATGCTTGTAACGCAGCCACTTTCTCTACACTGTTTGAGATAAACGCTTGGCCGCCAAAGCCTGGATTCACTGTCATAATTAATACGTAGTCTACATCATGTAAAATTGGTTCAATTGCGGCAACAGAAGTACCTGGATTAATCACAACACCTGCTTTAGCACCATGTGTATGAATCAGTTGAATGGCACGATGAATGTGCGGTGTTGCTTCGAAATGAACTGAAATCATATCTGCACCTTTAGAAGCGAATTCTGCGATATATGCTTCTGGGTTTTCAATCATCAAATGCACATCAATCGGTAAATCAGTACCCGCATTTACTGCTTCTAAAATAGGAAGACCAATTGAAATATTCGGCACAAATTGACCATCCATCACATCAAAATGTACACCGTCTACACCTGCTGCTTCTAGGTCTTTCAATTCCTGTTGTAAGTTTAAAAAGTCCGCTGATAAAAGGGATGGAAATACTTTAACCATTAATATCTTTCCTTTCGTGCTGCAATCTCTTCAAATAATTGTACATAATGCGCATAACGGAATTCCGCAATATTGCCAGCTTCTACTTGCGCTTTTACATTACATTTCGGTTCTTTCATATGATTACAATTTCTGAACTTGCAGTCTTGTCCGTATTCTTGAATCTCTAAAAAATAATCTTTTACTTCATCTTTTTGAATATGATCAAAATCAAGTGCACTAAATCCAGGCGTGTCTGCCACAAAGCCACGCTTACGTTCAAACAACTCCACATGACGAGTTGTATGTTTACCTCGATTTAATGATTTTGAGATTTGATTTGTTTCTAATTGTAAATCAGGACGATAGGCATTTAATAAAGTCGATTTACCTACACCAGATTGACCGCTCAATACTGCTAAACCATCGCCCCACGCATCGAAAATCGCTTCGACATCGTCATCTTTTCCGACAAATTGCGTTTGATAGCCGATTGCTTGATATACAGCTAAATCTTTTTCTATCTGTGTGATTTGAGCTTCTGATGCCATATCTTTTTTCGTTACCACAATACGTGGTCTCAATTCATAGGAATGCGCAATGACTAAAAAGCGATCGACTAATTGTGTTGAAAAATTAGGTTCGACTGCACTCATCACAATAATTAAATGGTCAATATTACTGACAGGCGGTCTTTTCAATTCATTTTGACGTTCATGTACATGATGAATATAGCCTTCTGTCACATTTTCAATTTCAAAATCTACAATATCTCCGACAATCGGAGAAAATTTTTTCTTTCGGAATAGGCCGCGCGGTTTCGTATCAAAAAGCTCACCATCTGAGTCCACACGATACACACCGCTGATCGACTTGATTATACGTCCTGTTCTCACCGAGACACCTCTCTTATTTCGTTCATTTTCTCTAATACATTATACCAAACGTTCCCTTAATAAACGAACGGATTGAAACAAAGAAAATCCCATCTCAATTCAACTGAATGAATGAGATAGGATTTTGAAATGTTTTAGTCATATGCGACGTCTTTATCTGCGACAATTTTATCGTCTACACGTACCGTATAACCAGCAGTTTTGCCTTTTTCAATTTTTAATGGGATTGAAATCGAACGGTTGCTGTTGATATGAAACGTTTGAACTGCTGAAGAACCGTCATGGTCTTTATCTCTGACAAAGACTTCTACTTTCTGACGTTCTTTATCTTCACCAGAATATGGTACTTGAACCGTTTGTGTTACATCTTTGACTGATGGATTGTCATCACCTTTATCTTCATCTTTACCATCATCTTTTCCTAATGATACGACAAACATTACTGTAGAATCCTCATCAATAGATTTACTCTTAGGTGATTGCGAAATAATCTTGCCTTTTTCGACTTTATCACTGTGTACTTCTTTTTCTTTCACTGGTTTCAAGCCTTTATCTTGCAGTTCTTTTTCTGCTTTATCATAGCTTTCACCTGTATAATCTTTGACATACACTTGTTTCACACCTAAAGATTCAGTCAGTACGATATGTGTATCATTAATCGGTACTTCGGTATCAGCCGCTATATTTTGGTTTTCAATCAAACCACGTTCTAATTTAGTCTTAGAGTATGCTTGTTCTACTGAGATATGTTTGAAACCAAGTTCATCTAATAGCTTCAATGCTTCCGTTTTACTTGTACCGTATAAGTTAGGCATTTGTGCTTTTTGCGGACCTTTAGATAACACGATATTTACGGTGCCATGTTCTTCTACACGCTCACCTGGTGCAGGATCTGTTGTGATAATTTGATTTTCTTGATACTTATCACTATAAGCCCGTTTTGTTTTGCCTACTTTAATATGATGTTCTTTTAAAATCTGTTCAGCTTGTGCTTCTGTTTTACCGCGCAAGTCTGGAGTTTCGATATATTTATTTCCTAATAAGCCGTACGCAATAAAGCTGATAAGACTGATTAACAATAACGCGAAAATTAACGCAAAGAAGAACTTTTTCTTTTTAGACCGACGTTTTTTAGGTACTTCATAAACAGGACCTTCTGTACTTTGGAAACGTTGTTGATTCACAATTGGAATTTCCATTGTTTGATGAATCGGTTCATTATCTTTAGTTTCTTTTGCGATTGCTGCTTTATCAATCGCGATGGTTTTAGTATCTGCTTCATCTGAAACATAAGGTGTTTCATCTTCACGACATTTTTCTAACGCACTGCTTAAATCACGTTGCATACTTTCAATATCTTGATAACGTTTGTCTCTATCTTTTTCAGTCGCTTTTAAAATCACGTTGCTGAGTGCTTGCGGGATATTAGAACGGATATCTGTCGGATTCGGCATTTGGTCTTGAATATGTTTGATTGCGATACTGACAGCTGTTTCTCCAGTGAATGGCGGTTCACCGACTAACATTTCATATAAGACAATCCCGATTGAATAAATATCCGTACGTTTGTCTGTTGATTCACCTTTCGCTTGTTCAGGTGAAAGATATTGCACAGTACCGAGCACATGGCTGGTTTGGGTCATGGCTGTTTCACTTAACGCTTTAGCAATACCGAAGTCTAAGATTTTTAATGTCTTATGTCGGTCTACTAAAATATTTTGAGGTTTAATGTCTCTATGTACGATACCCATTTCATGTGCATGTTGAATGCCTTCAAGTATTTGTTGTGCGAAGTTAACCGCTGTTTCAATACTTAAAGGACCATGTGTTTTTATATATTCGGAGAGTGTCGGACCTTCGATATATTCCATCACTAAGTAGAAATATTCGTGGTCTTCTCCGACATCTTTGACACTGACAACATTATCATGAGAGAGACGAGATGTATTATGCACTTCACGTTCAAATCGTCTCACCATGTCTTCTTTTTCATGTGGCGCAATATGAATCATTTTGACCGCAACTTTAGTTTCTAAGATCAAATCTTCAGCGAGGTAGACATTACTCATGCCGCCTCCACCTAAGAATTCTATGATTTTATAACGTTCGCTGATAGTTGAACCAATCATCATACGCGGTCACCTTCTATTTCTGCCAATACGAAGCTGACGTTATCGGTTGAATCATAGGCTTGTGCTAAATCTAATAAGGCTTGACCTTGTGCTTCTAGCGGTAAATCTTGATTCAATTGTTCTTGAATTAAATGCGGACGGACAAAGTCTGTTAAGCCGTCTGAATTTAATAATAAGTAATCATTGAAGTTCAAACGTTTCACATAGATATCTGCGACTACGAATTTATCTGTACCCATCACTTTGGTAATGATATTACGTTGTGGATGCGTAAAGGCTTCTTCTTCGGTGATTTGTCCTGTCATCACGAGATGATTGACAAAGGAATGGTCGCTTGTGATTTGTTCGATTTCACGGCTGTTGATGAGATAGGCACGGGAATCGCCGATGTTGGCGATGATGACGCGCTTATCGTAAATCAGGGCGACCACTGCAGTGGTGCCCATGCCTCTGAAATCTTCGTTAGCTGCGGCGTAGTTATAGAGCTCTCGGTTGATGAGCTGCAGGGTGCTGCGCAGCCATTCTTCCGCTTGAGATTCTTCGACAAGGTTTTCTTGTTCGAAGAGTTCTTGGAAGCGGTTGACTACGAATTGACTCGCAACTTCGCCTGCTTTATGTCCGCCCATGCCGTCGCATAAAACCAACAGCTGTTGATCAGTCATGTTGTAGAAGATGCCGCCAGCATCTTCGTTCTTTTCCCTATGGTGTCCTGTGTCTGTAAAAAATTGTGCATTTAACATAGGTTCCTACCTCGTTTCTACTTGACGTTCCTTCGCTCTTAATTGTCCGCATGCGGCATCGATATCTGAGCCTTGGTTACGTCTGATTGTCGCATTAATACCTAAACGTTTGAGTTCTTTTTCAAACTTAAAGATATCTTCTTTAGATGTCTTCACGTAATTTCTTTCAGGCACATGGTTCACTGGAATCAAGTTGACATGACAGTTCAAACCTTGAATTAAATGTGCCAGTTCTCTCGCATGTGTAAGCTGATCGTTTACACCGCCGAATAAACCATACTCAAACGTAATACGACGATTCGTTTTTTCTTGATAGTACTGAATAGCTTCCATTAATTTATCAATTGAATATGCACGGTTGATCGGCATTAATTTAGAACGAATTTCATCGTTCGCCGCATGTAAGCTGACCGCAAAATTGATTTGGATTTCTTCATCTGCGAAATCATAAATTTTAGGGATAATGCCTGATGTTGAAACAGTGATATGACGCGCTCCAATATTTAAACCATTGTCGTGGTTTACAATTTTTAAGAAGTCCATCATTTCATCATAGTTCTCAAATGGTTCACCAATACCCATAATTACGATTGAAGAGACACGCTCATCTGTCGCATCTAAGGCTTTTTGAACAGTAAGCACTTGGGCTACGATTTCTCCTGCTTCTAGGTTACGTTTCAATCCGCCGAGTGTAGACGCACAGAATGTACATCCGATACGGCAACCTACTTGTGTTGTTACACAGACAGAATTACCATATTCATGGCGCATCAACACAGTTTCAATTGTATAACCGTCTTGTAATTCAAATAAGAACTTGATTGTCCCATCACGACTTTCTTGTTTAACGGCAGTTTCTAAAGTCGTGATTGTAAAGTTGTCTTTTAATAATGCGCGCAAGTCTTTAGATAAGTTTGTCATTTCGTCGATTGTATCGACACGTTTCTCGTAGAGCCATTCAAAGATTTGTTTTGCTCTGAATTTCTGTTGGCCATGTTCGACTAACCACGCTTGCATCTCTTCATAGCGTAGTGAATAAATTGATTGCTTTTCAAAATCAGGAAGAAAACGATTCTTTTTCTTCTTTTGAGGTGTAATCATGAATTAACTTTCCTTTCTTCTAATCTTTGTAATAAAGAAACCATCT
The DNA here is from genome assembly GCF_018986355.1 of Staphylococcus sp. CWZ226. NCBI lineage: Bacteria > Bacillati > Bacillota > Bacilli > Caryophanales > Staphylococcaceae > Staphylococcus > Staphylococcus sp. CWZ226. The sequence continues at coordinate 67,009 of NZ_JAHMSB010000001.1, forward strand.
GAGTCAAAGTCTTGCGGTAAGATTTGTAAGGTCTTTACTTCCTCTCCTGTTCTAGGATGTGGGAATGGTTCAAATTCAAAGTCTTTGTTTTGTTTTAAAAATGTATAAATCACATTTTCATTTTCCATCTGTTCTATTGTACATGTTGAATAGACAATCACGCCACCCGGTTTTACAGAATCTTTAATATTATTCATAATTTCTAACTGTAAGTCGACTAATCCATCGACCGTTTCCGGATTTTGTGTATATTTAATTTCTGGTTTATGGCGTAACACACCTAAACCGCTACATGGAGCATCCACTAAAATTTTATCATACTTTGCGTCATATGGCTTTGTCGCATCGTGTTGAAACGCTGTGACATTCTTTAAACGCAACTTACGAATGTTATGCTCAATTAAATCAATTTTATGCTCATGGATATCCGTCGCATCGACATGACCGCTGCCTTTTAATAATTCAGCAGTCTGACACGCTTTACCACCTGGAGCACTACAAGCATCTAAAATATTTTCACCTTCAACAGGTGCTAAGATTTCAGCTACAAACATAGAACTTTTATCTTGGACAGATACATAACCATCTTTAAATGCACGGCTTTCTACTACTGGACGTCCTGACACATGTAAACAATAGTGAATATCGTTGTCTTGTGATACTTCATAATCTTCTTTTTCTAAGCGTGCTATCGCATCTTCAATCGTTGTTCTATGTGTATTGACACGTACTGTTTGACCTGGTCGTTCAAGCAACGACTGAGCAATTGCTTCGGTTGTTTCTAAACCAAAGTGTGTCACCCAATGTTTAACAATCCACTTAGGCAAGCTGTACATAATCGCAATACGTTGTTGGTCATTTTCAATATCTGCAGGGTTTGGTAAATCACTGCGCATCATATTACGTAAAATACCATTCACAACTTTACTGTTATGCATCCCACCACGTTGTTTAGTGATTTCAACTGCTTCATTGATAATTGCGTGATCTGGGATTTTATCTAAATATTGATATTGATAGATACTCATCCATAGTAAACGGCGCATCCACCCTTTAATCTTCGTTTTTACGAAAGGCTTCAAATAATAATCAAGTGTATATTGATGTTTCAACGTACCATAGACTAATTCTGTTAATAACCCTTTATCCGCACGGCTCAATTCATTTTCTTTTAAAACTTCATTAATCTTTAAGTTACTGTACGCTTTGTCTTGGATAATTGCTTGTAATGTGTCAAATGCGAGTGTTCTCACTGTCTGCATTAATTTAATTCCTTCCCAACTAAGTCATCTTGGTAGCCGCTTAAGAAGTTCGCAGTCGGCATACGTTTTTTACCTGATAATTGAATATCTCTTAACGCAATCGCATCAGATGAACCTGTTCCGACAATGATTGCTTTCTTTGTCGTTTCAATAATTTCACCTGGTTTGCCTTCTTTTCCTTCTACTATATGTGCTTGATATAACTTCATATTTTTATCATCTAATTTTGTATATGCCACTGGCCATGGTGATAAACCACGGATATGGTTGTAAATATCTTGTGCAGATTTTGACCAATCGATACGTTCATCTTCACGACTGATATTTGAAGCGAATGTTGCCTCTTCCTCATTTTGTTCAATACGTTCATTTGTACCATTAATAATGTCTGGTAAAGTTTTCGCAAGTAAATCTGCACCTAAGAAGCTTAATTTATCGTGCATAGAACCTACATCATCATTTGCTTCGATGTCAATGGCTTGTTGTGAAATGATGTCGCCTGCATCTAGTTTTAGTGCCATATACATAATCGTAACGCCTGTTTCTTTTTCGCCATCGATAATCGCTTGATGAATCGGGGCACCGCCACGGTATTTTGGTAATAATGAAGCGTGCACATTAATTGCGCCTAAACGTGGCGCATCTAACAATGCTTTCGGTAAAATTTGACCGAATGCTGCTGTCACGATTAAGTCTGGTTTTAAATCAATTAATGTTTGTAAATCTTCTGATTGTGAAATTTTTTCAGGTTGATAGACTTCAATCCCATTTTGTAATGCCACTTCTTTTACTGGCGGCGGTGTCATAACACGCTTACGCCCTACTGGACGATCTGGTTGTGTTACAACCGCAATCACATCTTCTTTCGCGATTAACATTTCTAATACTTTTGTGGAGAAATCTGGTGTTCCCATAAATATAATTCTACTCATCTTCTAAATATGCCTCCAATTCTTCTTCAGTCAATTGTTTTTCCATCTTATCTGTAAAAGGCACGCCATTTAATTGATCTATAATATGAAGAATCATGCGTGCAATATCATCATATGCGGTTAATTCTACTGTATTGCCTTCAACATCATTACTTTGAACGACAATCATTTGACTGCGTGTAACTGTCCCAAAGATATCTGGAAACGATACATCGCCTTCTAGTTCAGTCACTTTCGTTTCTGATTCACTGACAATACTTGGATTGATTAATTGAAGTAATCCGTCCGCTTCCATATCGATAATCGCTGCTTGTTGTGAAACCCCAATTTGTGGTGCACACAAAGCAGATGCTTCTGTTTCATATAAAGTATCCTCTATATCTAATAATAACTGTTTCAACTGACTATCAAACGTTTTAACATCCTCTGCTTGTTGACGCAATATTGCGCTTGATGCAGACACTAAAGGTTTCACTGCCACATTCATCGACTCCTTAAAAAATTCATCTAATCATTATATCGTAAAACACTCAGAAAAGCGATACATCCACAAAAACAAACAACAAATTCCTAATAAAATTAAGATTTAAAACAAAACAAAATGGGTAAAGTATTAATATTGTATAAATTTAGGGTTTATACGCGTATTGATTAAAGGTGGTGAATATTCTTGGATGATATCACACGTGATCAGGCATTCATCGTTGCGGTGTTGTATAAATATTATACAGAAAAACGTAACGCTGATATGACACCTGAACAAGCGAATGATTTCAAGGATTCTTATTCATTACAAGAAAACTATTTCTGTGATAAGGATCGAGACCCATTCTTAGACGATTTGAAAGTCTTATTTGATAAAGGATATGTAGACGGTAAATGGGACGGCACTAAAATTAATAATGTTCGCTTATCAGACAAAGGCTTTGATGAAGTGAACACGAACTTATTAAGTAAATAGAACAAACAGTAAAGCACATCTCAAGCGAGTGAGATGTGCTTTGTTTGTGTTATATCCCTAAATTATCACGATAGATTTTTTCTATTTTCTTTTTATTTGCTTCATCAGGAAGGAAATAGAACAATCCATCATCTAACATTTGATTGTCACCTTCTAATTGAAGCTTTTCAACATTCTTTTTAGCAGGTTCATAATTCTGTCTTAAATCATTGAGTTCTGTAATTGATAAATCAGTTTTTACGTTATCACCTAACGCATCTACAATTCCATTAATTTTAGGTATAGAGTTTACACTGACAAGTTTATTAACAAGTGCTTGCAGTACAAGTTGTTGTCTTGCTTGACGACCAAAGTCGCCACCAGCACCATCTTGTTTTCGGCTCGTCATAAATGTACGCGCTTCTTTTCCTTTCATATGATACTTCTCATTTTTTTCAAAGTCATATCCCTTATAAGAAAAAGTTGCGTTACTTCTAACATCTACACCATCAACATGATTAATAAGTTCTTCAATACCATCCATATTCATGGTTGCATAATGATCGACTGGAACATTCATCAGTTTTTCAATTGATTTTACAGCCATATTAGGACCGCCGTATGCATAAGCATGATTGATTTTTTCTACCGAATCATGCCCTACAATATCTGCTCGTGTATCTCGTGGGATACTGACCATAACTGTTTTCTTCTTATCAGGATTGATAGATAAAAGAATAATAGAATCAGAACGTTCTCCGCCGCCTTCAGCTTTTCTGACTTCATCTGAGTCAATACCAAACAAAGCAATGGAAATCGGTGTACCATCTTTTTTAACTGATTCATTTCTTAAATCTGATTTCTCTCTATCTAGCGGACTATTAATAGAATTATTCAATCCAAATAATTTAAAAGCTAAATATCCGATAAAAATAATGGCTATGAGTAACAAAATACCAACAATAATCAACAACCATTTTACTGGTGTCGATAGTTTCTTTTTATTTTTTCGTGACATATCCAATCCTCTTTCCGCCCTATCTAGCTGTTAGCTTTCAATATAAGCTTTTACTCTTTCAATTACAGTTTTAACTTGCTCATTTGTCATATTTGAGCCTGATGGTAAACAAATACCTTCTTCGAACAATTTTTCTGCATTATCTGTCTCATCATAAACATAATCAAATGATTCATACAGTGGCTGCAAATGCATCGGTTTCCATACTGCTCTTGCTTCAATATTTTCTACATTTAATTCTTTGATTAACTCAGCAGCGCTAATATTAATTTTGTTTGAATCAATAGTCATTGCTGTTAACCAACGATTAGATTTACTGTCTGGTAATTCAGGTTGGAAATTAATACCATCAATTTCACTTAATGCATCATAATACATGTCGAAGATGTCACGTCGACGATTCACACGATCATTAATAACTTCCATTTGGCCACGGCCAATACCTGCTGAAATATTACTTAATCTGTAATTAAATCCTAACTCGCTATGTTGATAATATGGTGCTTTATCTTTAGCTTGTGTTGCTAAGAATAATGCATGGTCAATGTATTCTTTATGGTTGGAAAGCAACATACCCCCACCACTTGTCGTAATGATTTTATTACCATTAAATGAAAAAATACTTAAATCTCCAAAACTACCACTCATTTTACCGTGATAAGTTGACCCAAGAGATTCTGCTGAATCTTCAATTAAAGTAACATCATAACGTTTACAGATTTCTGATATCTTTTCAAAATCTGCTGTCTGACCATATAAATTAACTACTAAAACTGCTTTAGGTAAAGTACCTTTATCTTCATATATTTTAAATGCTTTTTCTAAAGCTGTCGGTGACATATTCCATGATTCCATTTCTGAATCAATAAATACTGGTGTAGCATCTTGGTATAAAATTGGATTAGATGTTGCACAGAATGTTAATGATGAACAAAAGACGATGTCACCTTTGGCAACACCTGCTTCAATCAATGCAAGATGAATAGCAGATGTACCACTTGCTGTAGCTAGTGCATAATCTGCACCTACGTAATCTTTTACATCATTTTCAAATTCCGTTACATTTTCACCTAAAGGTGCAATCCAATTATCTTTAAAAGCTTTTTCTATGTACTGGGTTTCTGTCCCACCCATATGCGGTGTTGATAAAAATATTCTCTCTCTCATTATCATCATTACTCCTTAATAACTTTTGCGGGTGATCCTACTACCGTTACATTGTCCCTTACATTAGAAATTACGGTAGAACCTGCGCCTACCATAACGTGTGCTCCAACTTTCAAATTCGGAATCACTGTCGCATTTGCTCCAACTTGCGTGCTCTCACCAACCGAAACATTGCCAGTTAACACTGCTCCTGGTGAAATATGTGTATAATCCTTTATTAAACAATCATGTTCAACTATGGAACCGGTATTTATAATGGCATGCTTCCCTATTACTGTATCCGCATTAACAATGGCACCGGGCATAACAACGGTACCATTGCCAATTTCTGCAGTTTTACTAATAATTGCATGCGGATGAATAAACACTGGAAATCTTTCGATAGGCACATTAATCTTGTCGAAAATTTTATTTCTAACTTTATTATTCCCTATTGCAATAACAAAATAGTAATTTTCTTGATAAAGTTGAATATTTCTAAGATTATCGAAAATCAAATCTTTTTCTTTATACATCTTTTCAATATTATCATCCAAATATCCACTAACTTTATAAATGCCTTCAGCTTCGATTACATCTCTGACAACCTTAGCGTGTCCGCCATTACCAATAATTAGTATTGATTTCATTGCGGCGAACCTCGGAATTTTTCCATTGTTACGTGATCCTTAGCACTTACATCCTTACGATTTAAAACATTGATAAATGTTTTGTATAGGATATACATATCTAACTTGAACGATTGGTTTTCAACATACCAAACATCCAATTTAAACTTAGCTTCCCATGAAATCGCATTTCTGCCGTTTACTTGTGCCCAACCTGTGATACCAGGTTTTACCAAGTGACGTTTCTTTTGCTCTTGTGAATATAAAGGAAGATATTCCATTAATAACGGACGTGGGCCTACCAAGCTTAAATCACCTTTTATGACATTAATTAATTGGGGTAGTTCATCAATGCTAGTTTTACGAATAAAACTGCCCACTTTTGTCATTCTTTGTTCATCAGGCAATAATTCACCTTGATCGTCTCGTGCATCAGTCATTGTTCTGAATTTATAAATATAGAAAGGTTCTCCATTTAAACCTGGTCTTTGTTGTTTAAATAACACTGGTCGTCCCATACTTTTGGCAATGGCAACAGATGCACCGACTAAAATTGGAGCACTCACTAAGAAAACTGAACTACCTATCGCTAAATCAATTGCTCTCTTTAACATCTTTATCACCATTTCCAATCTTTTTAAATACTTCAATCTGCTTATCGGCTACTTTAGCTTCATCATATAATTGATGTGCACGTGTAAAACCATTTTCTTTCATACCTTGTAATGTCATAGGATTTTCAATAAGATAATCCACTTTATCAGCAATCTGCTTGCTCGCATTTAAATCGATTAAATAGCCTGTTTCATCTTCGACAACTTCTTCTCTTGATCCTCTGATATTTGTAGCAATAACTGCATTTTTCATTGCCATTGCTTCAATAATTGAACGTGGCATTCCTTCTCTATATGAAGGTAGACAGAAAATATCACTCAAGTACAGCAGTTCATTGATATTAGATGCTTGTCCTGTAAAAATAATATTAGGATTTTCCTCATATTTGTTGAGTGTTTTTGCTGTTTCTAAGTCTCTTTCACTTTTAGGCAAATCACCGATAATCAAATATTTAACATTTTTACTTTTTAAATGTTTAAATGACTCTAACAAATCGATAATTCCTTTTTCTTTAACAAGTCTTCCAATAAATGACACTACAATATCATTTTCTTGAATACCTAAATCCTTTTTGATTTGATTAATTTTTTCATCATCAATCGATTTAAGGTTGAATGCATGACCTAAATCAATACCATTACTAATATGATAGTAATGATCATGTTTTTTCTTACTCAAGAATTTATTTTTCACTGCAACATCAAAATCTTCTTTACTTTGCGTGAAAATATAATCAGTGAAAAATCTACCAATATACTTTTCTATATTGAAAAATAATTTATATTGTTTTTTTGACATGCCTTCATGGAAATAAAACCCATGAGCTGTATATATAATAGTGGGTACTCCAGCCAATTTGGCCGCAATCCTGCCTAATACTGCAGCTACAGGTGTATGCACATGTACAATATCAGGTTTAATAGATTTAAAAAGTTTAACCATTTGAAGCACAGATTTAAGATTGCCTACTGGGCTTATCTTTCTATCAATGTGTATATTATGAAAATAAAAGCCTTGTTTCTTAATTTCTTCTACATAATCACCTTCACTACTTACGCAGTGTACTTCAAAGCCTTCTTTTGCTGAATGTTGATTCAAGGTGTTCAATAATTTAATATGCGTCATATCAATAGCTGCTACTTGAATAATTTTCACAAACCCACCTCCAGTTCTTTTTCTCTTTAATAAAATTTACATAAACCAAACTATTTTTAAAGTCTCCAAATACTTTGATTTTCTTTTAATTCATCTTCTTGAATAATGCCTTTAATATCGAAAACAATACCATTATCTGAAAGTAAATCGAGATACTCAGATTTATTTTCAAGATAATCTCTATGAGGTACTGCAAAAATTAATGCATCAGTTTCTGGTAAATTTTCTTTAGAAACTAAATCAATATCATATAAAGCTTTAGCAGTTTCATTATCCGCTTCGACATCATTCACATTAATTTTCAATCCATAATCTTCTAATTCTCTTACAATATCAATGACTTTCGTATTTCTTAAGTCAGGACAGTTCTCTTTGAATGTAAGACCTAATAAATTAATAGATGCATTTTGAACATTGATGCCTTTTTTCAATAATTCTTTGATGATGTTAGAAGCAACATGTTTTGACATATTGTCATTAATTCTTCTACCTGCAAGAATAATTTCAGGATGGTGACCTAATTCTTGGGCTTTATGAGTTAAGTAGTAAGGATCTACACCAATACAGTGTCCACCTACTAAGCCTGGTTTAAAGTTTAAGAAGTTCCATTTCGTACCTGAAGCTGCAAGTACAGCGTTTGTATCAATACCTACTTTGTCGAAGATAACCGCAAATTCATTCATTAAAGCGATATTAACGTCACGTTGTGTGTTTTCAATAACTTTCGCTGCTTCTGCAACCTTGATAGATGGTGCTTTATGAACACCAGCTTTAACAACTGATCCATAAACATCAGCAACAATATCTAATACCTCAGGTGTTTGTCCAGAAACAACTTTGGTGATTGTTTCAAATGTATGTTCTTTATCTCCAGGGTTAATACGTTCTGGTGAATAACCCACAAAGAAGTCTTCTCCAGCTTTTAAACCTGAATTCTCTTCAAGAACTGGTACACATTCTTCTTCAGTTGCGCCAGGATATACTGTAGATTCAAATACAACAATCGTGCCTTTTTTCAATGCTTTACCTACAGTTTTACTTGCGCTGATTAATGGCGTTAAGTCAGGTTGATTATGTTTATTGATTGGTGTTGGTACCGCTACAATAATAAAATCAGCTTGACTTAAAGTATCAATACTATCTGTAAATTCAACATCTGTTTCTTTCAAATCTTCAGTTGTTACTTCGTTTGTTCTATCGTGATTTTCTTTTAACTCTTTAATTCTTTTCGGATTAATATCAAAACCGATTACTGAATTCTTTTTTCCAAATGCTACCGCTACCGGTAAGCCTACATATCCTAATCCAACAACTGCTATCTTTCTTTCCAAAACAATTCCCCTTTTCTATTTCTCTAAGTTATTGATGGTGAATTATGATTTAAATTTGCTATTGACTTCATCATCGAAAAATAAACGAAGAACAAATAACATTTATTAAAATGTAATGTGCATATATGAAAAACACCAATACCTTACATAAAATTTATTAGTTTTTATAAGAATAATAATCTAAATACCAATCAATAAACTTATTTACGCCATCTTGGATTGTTGTTTCTGGTTTGAAATCTATATCACGGAATAAGTCATCAACATTTGCATAAGTTTCTGGAACATCACCGGGTTGTAAATCCATATAATTTTTCTTAGCTGTTTTGTTGAGTTTATTTTCTATTGCCTCTACAAATTCCATTAATCTTACTGGGCTATTATTACCGATATTATAAATTTTGTACGGTGCATATGATGAACTTGGATCTGGATTAGCTCCACTCCATTCTGGATTTGGTTGAGCTGGACGTTTAACTAATCGACTTATTGCTTCGACAATATCGTCTACATAAGTAAAATCTCTCATCATATTGCCATGATTATAAACATCAATTGTTTCGTCATTAACAATTGCTTTTGTGAATTTGAAAAGGGCCATATCAGGTCTGCCCCATGGACCATAAACTGTAAAGAATCTTAATCCTGTTGTAGGTAAATTGTATAAATGGCTGTATGTGTGTGCCATTAATTCATTGGATTTCTTTGTTGCGGCATATAAACTTAGAGGATGATCTATGTTGTCTGAAGTTGAAAATGGCTTAGAAGTATTAGCACCATAAACTGAACTAGATGAAGCATAAATTAAATGTTTAATATTGTAGTGTCTGCAGCATTCAAGAATGTTAACAAACCCTACAATATTTGAATCAATGTAAGCTCTTGGATTTTCCAAGCTATACCTTACACCTGCTTGTGCAGCTAAGTTAACAACAACATCAGGATGTTGTTGCTTGAAAATTTCTTCTAACTTATCTGCATCTTCTAAAGTCACTTTGTAAAACGTGAAATTATTATCACCAATTGACTTCAATCTGTCTTCTTTTAACTTTGGATCATAGTAATCATTAATGTTATCAACACCAATGATTTCATGGCCTTGTGAAATTAATTTCTTAGCTAAGTGTGAGCCTATAAAGCCGGCTGCACCTGTAATTAAAATTCTACTCAAAATTGCATCCTCCTTTTATATATCTTTTATTTTTTTTGCAGGAACACCTGCATAAACAGAATTACTTTCTACATCTCTATTAACAACACTTCCAGCAGCAACAACTGATCTTTGTCCAATTGATATGTTAGACAACAATCTAACACCACAACCAATCCACACGTCATTTCCAATTACAACCTTTCCTCGTTCTACTGGATTATACTTTATAGGCAAGTCTGTATCTTTCCATGTATGATTAGTGCTTAGAATTGACGAATTATGTGCAATTGATACATTATCACCGATATTAATTTTACCGTATCCATCTATATAACAAAGGTCATGTATACTAACATTGTTACCAATAGAAATTCTATTCAAATTTTTAAAAGTAGTATTCTTACCAATGTAAACATTGTCCCCAATTGACTTTGCTAAACTTGCTACTAATATATACCTTATTGCTAATTGAAATTTAGTATTTGTCATTGAGTTCAGTTCTAATAATGTATAACGCGATTTAACAGGGAGTATCTTCAAAAAGCCTGATATTTTTCTAAGTTTTTGAAACATAATTTTTTTCCTTCTTTCTGTTAACTAAATAATACGATATAAACATCATTAGTAATAATGAATATTTATCACGGTGTCTCAATGCTGTTCCATAATTATATGTACCAAATGCGAATAAGCCATAAGAAATGAAAACAACTATCAAAATGATGAGTATCTTTCGATTATTTGTTTTTCTATATACATCTATAGCAATAATGAAGCTAAGTAAAATAAAAAATATATTGAAAAAACCAGTGATATCCGAAAAATTTCTAACTTCCCATGGAAACGGTTTAGTTACAAAATAGACGATTTGTTTGGCTTTCCCACTAATTGATACACTTTCTTGAGGTGTAATATAATCTGCACGTGCAGTGGACCTAATTTCATTAGTAGGTTGAGATTCTCCTCCACCAAGCGTAGAAGTAATTTTTGAGTTACTTGTTGTAAGTACGAATGCAACCACAATAAGTAAAGATGTTACTCCTATCATTACTTTGCCAAACTTGGACATATCACTAAACAATAGAAAGTATACCCCTGTAGCAACAAAGAGCGCGATCAATCCGATGTGAAATAAACTTCCTATACCAATGACTAATAAAGAGATAAACAGATGTACGATGTTTCTCTCAGTATGATATTTCAATAAGAAATAAACAAACAACACAACAAATAATGTGATTATTATTTCTCTTAAAGTAAGAACAGTATTAAACATCGTCACAGGATAAATTGTAAACAGTGTGGCTGTTAAGATTGCACCTTTACTATTTTCAAATACCAAAATGTATATTTTATATATTAAAATTATTATCACACTATGTACTGTAATATTTATTAACCCAGCCGTTAACTCATGATCTTTTCCTATACTGTAGAATAATGCCAAAAATTTAGGATAAGTAGTAGATTCTTGGAATACATTTACTGCTGTTCCATAAACATAGCTGTTATAAAATGACTTAGCCAAAACTTCAAACCTTAAATCATCATCTCCTGAACCAATCATTGGTGTAATAAATTTGTGTACTAATAAAAGTGGAAAGTATATCAGCCATTGTACAAAAATCAATAACAATAATTTAAAGTTACCGTTTTTTGATAGTAAATATAATATAATGGCTGCATTCAAAAGTATAAGTACATAAAAATCCAACAAGTTATAGTATAAAAACACTATAAATAATATTAAAGATGTCACAACAAACATAATCGTGAATTTTTTTCTACTCATACTTAACTCTCCTAATTATCAATGTAGAATAAATCAATTTGAGAACAAAAACTGTTATTGCGAATACTAAGAATGATATTACTGCTCCAAGTATTTTAAAGTTTGGTATCAACATTAAGCCTGTAATTACAACAACAATAACACTTATTATCTGAATTTTAGTGTTGAATTTATATTTCTTATGAGAATTAATATATAAGTCAAATAGAATGCTTAAATACACTAAAATACTCGCAAGTATTACTATTACAAATTCAGTTTTAAAACTCATGAATTTTTCGTTATAAAGCAATTCCATCACTGGATCTATAACGAAAGGTGTTATTAAAATCACCAATAAAAACATAGCTAAGCCACTTAATAAAATTAACCTCAAAATCTTTTTTAGGTATTTAGAGTCATTCTTTTTTTCCACCATTTTAGGCAACATAAAATTATAAACTGAAAAAAAGAATGTATTACCAGCGGAATAAATAATTAACAAACTACTGAAGATACCTACATACACAAGGTTAGAAGTGTATTCTAAAATATATTTTGGAATATTAGTGTTTAATGATGATAAAAATAATGTAATTGAAATGGGAAATCCGATCACAGTTGAGACTTTGACGCTCTCAAAAGAAACATTTTTCCATTTTCTAAATTTATCTTTATTTTTAAAAATAATCACACCAACTAAAACCAAACTGTAAAATAGGAACGGAAGAAACGGTTCTCTGAATAGATACATAAACACTAATAAAAGCGATATTTGCAAAACAGACATCCACAGCTTATAAATACCAACCTTATACTGCTGCTTTGCTTTTATTAAATATGCAAAGTCAATATCTAGAACATTTTCCAATATCTTAGCAATAGCTACAACTATAACCATTCCTAGAAATTGGTTTGAAAAACCAAAATTAACAAAAATTATCACTAAATAGACAAAAAATAAAATCATACTAAATAAACATCTACTAAAGAAATATACATTCTTATTCAAATCGTCAATAGTTACAATCATAGTATTGTAACCAAAGGAAAATAGTAAAATTAATGGAGCAATTAATGCGATTGAATAAGTATATGCTCCTAACTCTTGTCCAGTCCCGAATTTTATGAATAGAAGAATAGCAATCCATTGACTGAAACCAAACACTACATTACCTAATAAATATATCAAAAATTTATATTTCAATTTTCCACTAACACCCTTTTGCTAATTTGAATAAACTTAAGGAAACTAATTGACTAAAACAACCCAAAAAACTTGTTTCGTTCTTTCATTTGAAGCGGTTTATTTTTTAAAATCTCTTCATTCTTGATAATACAATCGGCATTATCAAATAAATCATTTATTTCCTTTTTTAAATTCCTTAAACTTTTATCTTGATGCAAATCGTTCATCAAAAAGCGTCTTGAATTTGTATTATGGGCATCAGATGCAATAAAATGCACTAAGTTATGTTCTATAAAATTCATGCTTAGTTTTTTTATTTTCTTACCATGATTCCCTGCTAATGAAGAAGAGGTTATTTGACTAAGTGCTCCTTCATTAATTAGATCGAATAAGATATTGGGATTATTAGCTATTGCTTTATTTCTTTCTGGGTGCGCAATAATGGGAACATATCCTAAATTTTGGATTTCAAAAAATAACCTTGTAGTATAATTAGGAACTTCTCCTGATGGAAATTCTAGTAATAGATATTTTGAATGATTTAATCCCTCTATAGTTCCATTTTCAATTCCTTTCAATATCTCATCAGTAACTCTAATTTCTTGTCCTGGAAATAATTGAATATTAGTGTTCTGAATATTATCTTCAGCCATTAACTCATCTAAATGTTTTTGTACTTCCTTAAAATCTAAGTTGTATTTCGGGTGCAGATGATGGGGAGTAACTATTATTCCTGTAACTCCTTGTTCTTGTGCCTGTAGAATCATATCAAGCGTTTCATCCATAGAACTAGAACCGTCATCTACACTAGGCAAGATATGATTGTGAATATCTATCATACTTCATCATCCTCAGCATAGTAATAGTAAGAACTATTATTCTTTTCAAAAGGAGCTTTATTTAAAATAACTCCTAAAATTCTAGCTCCTGCTTTTTGCATTAGCTCTTTTGCTTTAACTATTTCATTGCGATTGTTTTCTTCTGTATCAATAACAAGTAATGTATTTTCTACTGTTTCCGCATATAATTGAGCATCAGTAACTGTATTAACCGGAGGTGAGTCTATTACTATAAAATCAAATTTTTCTTCTAATTGATTAATTAAGTTTTCAAAATTTGAAGATCCTATTAATTCTGATGGATTTGGCGGGATAGGTCCTGAAGTCAAAATTGATAAATTATCAACATGCGTCTCTTGAATAGCTTCATACATAGTTGTATTTTTTATAATAAGTGAAGATAACCCCTTAGTATTATTTTTTTTAAATATATAATGTGTAGTGGGCTTTCTTAAATCTCCATCAATTAACAACGTATCATAACCCGCTTGAGCATATGTTACAGCTATATTTGCTGCTATTGTCGACTTACCCGAAGATGGCTTTTCCGATGTAATTACAATACTAGAAATAGGTTCATCCACAGAAGAAAATAAGATATTTGATCTGACCCCTCTAAACTTTTCACTAATAGTAGACTTTGGTTTATCATGTGTAATTAAAACACTATTTTCTGATTTAGATTTACTTTTTCCAAACATTTAATCACCTCATTTAATTTTGTTTATAGTACCTAGTACTGGAAGGTTTAAGATTTCTTCTACATCTTGTTCGCTCTTAATTCTCTTATCCATCATTTCTTTAACTAGAACAATTAATAATGCAACAAAAACGCCTAATAGTATCGCTAAAGCACTATTTAGAATTGGTTTCGGATATACTTGGCTTCCTTTATCAGCTTTAGAAATAATAGTCACATTATCAACATTCATTATTTTCTTAATATTTTTTTTGAAAACTCCAGCTACTTCATTTGCTATTAATTTAGAATCATTTTTATTTTGAGAAACAACGCTAATGTTCAATATTTGTGATTCAGTTTTATTCTGCACATTCACCATTTTGCTTAATTGTTCAGGTGTATATTTAACCTTTTTGTTTTTAGCAACTTCATTCAAAACATTTGGACTTTTGATAATATCAGTATATGTATTTACTAATTTTAAGTCTGATTGAACTTGTTGAGCCATAAACTGTTCATCTGAGTGACTTTGATTTACAATTATCTGAGTTGAAGACTCAAACTTAGGCTTCATAAAGAAAAATGTGAGAATTAAACTAACTATTAAAAATAGCAAAGGTATTCCCACAATTAACTTTAAATTGTTTTTTAAAATTGTAACTAACTTCGATAAATCAAATTTTCTTTCCATAACTTCCTCCACTGTTTATATATTTGGTTTATAACGTATGTAGTATAGCTCATATTTTGGTGTAAAATATATTAGCTTTTTTCAAATTATTTTAGCACCTCACATCATTATATACTACCACTGTAATTTTATTAACAGTTTTTTTGAATTGAAAATAAAATGTAATATACATATATAATTGTTTAACACTTCACGCTTACCCTTGTTTTTTTATTAAGAGATTGTAAATTCAGTACAACTATAAATCAATTTCTTATTTTTAAATCATTGAGATGACTTATTCCACTAATTAGGTTGTTAATCAATAAGCTTCTTTAGTTGGATTGTCTATTTACTTTTCAACAGAATTTACATAGAAATTAGAAAACTATTCAATTTCCCTCTGTTAAAAATATGTATAGCTCACATTAGTAAGGAAACGTTCATGGTTCCTTACTGAATATGAGCTTTTCAATAACTTATTAATAGTGATTGTAACTATTGTAAAATAATAAAGAAAACAATAACAAATATACTTACAATGAACCTTACACTTTGTGCTAAAAAGATGATTTTCCCAAAAGTTCTCTTTTGATAGATACCTATGCCTACTTGGATCATCGCAAACCCAATGATTAAAAGAATTAGAGCTGGTATGAAATTAGCAATTAAAGCTCCAATATCTAACAATAAGCTTCCTACTATTAAGAGGATCATTGTAATTTTAGGTGTTTTCGGATTACGTGCTAACATTAATATCGCAGATAAAAATGTGAAAACTGAAAATGCTATGATAAACGTTTTGAGCAGAATCATAAAATCACTCCTTGATTCCTTATTATACATGAAAATAATCATTACAATATCAAAAAAGGGATATTAACTTATAGTTACCTATATAAAATATATACACCTGTACAAGTTAGTGCATTCTTAATAATAAAACCTCATTAAAAGCAATAGAAAGTTAAATTGCTTTTAATGAGGTTGCTTTTTATTATCAGTTAACCAGAAACTACTGTGATACCTTGGTTTGGATATTGATCATTTTCAGCTTCATCTATAAATGCGTTACTGAAATCACTGTACGATACATAAGATTTATTTCTTGAGTTATAAATAATTGTATCAGTACCCAATTTATAATCGTTGGTTTCTGGACCATTAAAATCAAACATGCTTGCAGGACTTACAAACGTCCAGTCTTTTAGTTTGTCTTGTGCTGCTAGAATATCATAAGCTTCAGCCATTTTTATAGCTGATTCTTTTACAGTCTCTGGGATATTTGGAT
Organism: Staphylococcus sp. CWZ226; assembly: GCF_018986355.1. NCBI lineage: Bacteria > Bacillati > Bacillota > Bacilli > Caryophanales > Staphylococcaceae > Staphylococcus > Staphylococcus sp. CWZ226. The sequence continues at coordinate 83,632 of NZ_JAHMSB010000001.1, forward strand.
TATCCGCTACTCTTATTGTTTTACTATCATCTATATACAATCTACCTGTTCCACCAACAAACATCAGTTTTACATCTATACCGTCTAAAATATTAATAAGATGATTAGTCATTTGAATATATAACTCTTCTTTTCCTCTTGGTGCGCCAAATGCGACGAATACTGCATCAAAACCTTCTAAATCTTCACGAGTAATATCTAATATGTCTTTTTCTACATATGGAACATCAAATTGTAATTTATTATGATTTCTGACAAACGCAGTAACTTCATGGCTTCTCTCTCTTGCTTTTTCAGTTAAGATTGTTCCTTGTTTACCCGTTGCGCTAATGATTGCTATTTTCATCGTTTCATCATCACCTTTTGAAAATTAATTATAGCTTTGATAAACTGCTTACTTTTAACAGTATAGTGCCTCATAAAGAATCCTTAATCGTATATCTATATGAAGTTCGTAAGCAGATAAGCATTTATAATTTAATTTATTTTACACCACTTTTTGTATAGCACGCAATAATAAAGAACTTTCAAAAAGTATTACACTTATACATTGATGTTGGCTGGAAATAAAAAGATAAGTGACAATCTAAAAAGCATCTAATACTTTCTAAATTATCACTTATCCATGATTTTATGCTATTTTATTCTTTACATCATGACATAAGGGTTTATGTCTATCTTTAATGAAAGCTTATCTTTTTGATAGCGTTCATGATAGTAATCATCTAAATATTGAAGTGCTTTGTGTAATTCGGGTTCACTTTTGTATTTGACTAGAACTTGGAAACGAAATTCTCTATTAATTCTAGCGATAGCTGCTGGTGATGGTCCTAAAATCAAAGCCCGATCCGTAAGGTGTTGTAATAATATTTTATGAACATGTGCCGCTGCTTGCATAACTTCTTTCATATTTTGGTGAGAAATCGTAAAGTTAATCAAGAAATAGTATGGTGGATACTTACCAATTTGTCTGTATTTCATTTCTTTATGATAGAACGATAAATAATCATTAAGCTGGACATCTTGTATCGCATAATGATCAGGGTTATAGGTTTGAATAATAACCTTCCCTTCTTTTTCATGACGTCCTGCACGCCCTGCTACTTGAGTCAGCAATTGGAAGGTTCTTTCACTGGAACGAAAATCTGGTAAGTTCAACATTGTATCAGCGTTTAATACACCGACAAGTGTAATATTTGGGAAATCCAACCCTTTCGCAATCATTTGAGTACCGAGCAGAATATCCCCTTTACCTTCTCCGAAGTCATTCAATAACTTCTCATGTGCACCTTTTCTTGATGTTGTATCTGCGTCCATACGAATAATCTTCGCATTTTCAAATTCACGATTTAAAAGTTCTTCAACACGTTGGGTACCAGTTCCCATTTGACGAATGTGTTCACTTTCGCAGTTTGGACATTTATTAGGCGGTGTTTCTTCATAACCACAATAGTGACATTTCAATTTATCGCTAGATTTATGGTAGGTCAATGAAATATCGCAGTTCGGACATTGCGGTACATGACCACAGTCTCGACATAATATAAATGAAGAATAACCACGTTGATTTAAGAATAGTACAATTTGTTCATTGCGAGATAAACGGTCTTGAATTGCTTCTCGCAATTCTGTCGAAAACATTGACCGGTTACCATTTGCTAATTCTTCACGCATATCTACAATATCAATTTCAGGTAATGGTTGATTATTCACACGATCAGGTAAGCTTAATAAGTGATAAACTCCCTTTTCAGCACGTGCATATGATTCAAGACTTGGCGTCGCACTACCTAAAATTAATGGACATTGATGATATTTTGCTCGCCATAATGCAATCTCTTTCGCATGATAACGAGGATAATCTTCTTGTTTATATGTTGCCTCATGTTCTTCATCAATAATAATCATACCCAGATTTTTAAATGGTGCAAAAACACTAGAACGCGCGCCTACACTTACACGTGCACGACCGTCACGTATTTTTTGCCACTCATCATAACGTTCGCCTTTTGAAAGACCAGAATGCAATACTGCAACTTCATCACCAAATCTACGTTTAAAACGTAAAACCATTTGTGGTGTTAAAGCAATTTCTGGAACTAACATCATAGCCTGTTGATTTTTTTCTAGAACAGCTTCTATCGTTTGAAGATAAACTTCAGTTTTACCAGAACCTGTTACACCATGTAATAAGAAAGTCTCTTGTTTTTCTTCATCAATAACCTTTTTAATCTCATCGTAAGCGATTTGTTGGCTTGGAGTGAGTTGTCGTTTTTCTTCTTGTTCAAATACTCTTGATGCATATGGGTCACGTTCTACTATGGCATCATACTTCTCTACAAAACCATTACGTTCCAATGTTTTAGCACTTGAAGCTGATAACCCTACTTCTTCAAGTTCTTTTAAAGGAACATCTCTATTTTGTGCATCTAGCAAGTAAGCATAAACATCATATTGTTTAGGGTGTCGTTCTAACATTGCTAAAACTTCATCTGGTTGATGATCATCTCTTATTCGTATTGCACGTTGTGTTTTTTTCTTTGTATTTTGAGACAGTAACGTTTCTTCTCTAACGATACCTTCTTCTAATAAAGGAACTAAATGTTTTAAATCACCATTTTGTTGAGCAGCTTTATAAGCATAATGTCCTTCTTTATTAAAGCGTTTTAAAATGTCATCTGGTATTGATTCATCTTCTACAATTTCAAATACTTTGGTATATCTTGCTTTAATAGCACTTGGTAACATGGCTTCTAAAATAGAAATACGTTTCGTGACATGATATTTACCATACCAAGCGCTTAAATCAACTAATTCAGGTGTCAGTTCTGGTTTAATATCTTGAATTTCTTGGATTTCTTTTAGTTTAGATAGATCTAGTTCTGGATCTGGTTCCTCAGCTATTTCCATAACATACCCTTGAATGGTTCTGTACCCAAAGGGTACAACGACTCGTACACCAACTTGAATAATGGGTACGAGTCGCTCTGGTATTTTATAGTCAAAGGTAAAGTCTACGTTTTTAGCTGGGACATCTACAATTACCTTTGCATACATTATTTCCACCTACGTTCTAATTCTTCTAAGATTCTTCCAGCAAGCTGCTGTTTCTTACCTTTCTCTATATTAACTGCTTCGTCATTTTTGAAGTATAATGTGACTTCATTATCATCAGAACTGAAACCGATAGATGTGTCTCCTACGTTATTCGCAATAATCACATCTGCATTCTTTTTCTCTAATTTAGCTTTTGCATATTTTTCAATATCTTGTGTTTCAGCTGCAAAGCCAATTAATTTTTGATGCGATTTATGCTCACCTAAATATTTCAATATATCTTTAGTTCGTGTAAATGAAATGGTTAAATCTCCATCTTGTTTTTTCATTTTATGTTCCAGTTTTTCTGATGGTTTGTAATCTGAAACTGCAGCCGTTTTAAAGACAAAGTCCTGAGCATCAAAACGTTCAACTACTGCGTTAAACATATCTTCCGCACTAGTTACAGGTACAAAGTCCACATTTTCTGGTGGCGTTAAGCTTGTTGGACCACTCACTAAAGTTACTTTAGCGCCTCTCTTTTGTAATGCATCAGCAAGTGCATATCCCATTTTTCCTGATGCTCTATTAGACACAAAACGTACAGGATCAATCACTTCGACCGTTGGTCCTGCTGTAACTAAGGCATGTTTACCATTGAACCAATCACTCTCATTGATGACTGATTGATTATTATTTTGTTCCATCGTTTGGCGCATGAATGCAATGATATCCAATGGTTCCATCATACGGCCCTTCGCTACATAGCCGCAGGCTAAAAAGCCTTCACCAGGTTCAGCGAAATGATAACCATCTTCAGCCAATACTTGCATGTTCGCTTGTACTCTTGGATTTTCATACATATGCACATTCATAGCAGGAGCAACAAATTTAGGAACAGTCGTCGCTAATAAAGTTGAAGTAATCATATCGTCAGCAATACCGTTTGCTAATTTACCGATAATATTGGCAGTTGCTGGCGCAATAATCACTGCGTCTGCCCAATCACCTAACGCTATATGTTGAATTTCAGCTGGATTTTCTTCTTTAAATGTACTCGTGTATACAGGATTACGACTGATTGCTTGGAAAGCAAGCGGTGTCACAAACTCTTGTGCATGTTCAGTCAGCATTACACGTACGTCATACCCTGCTTGTGTTAATTTACTTGTTAAATCAATCGCTTTATAAGCTGCAATACCACCCGATACTGCTAATAAAATATTCTTCATCGCAATCTTTGCCTCCAAGTTTATTCTCTCTTTATGTATACGGCTTAATATTAAAAAATGAGTCCAAATGAAATGGCCTCATAATTCATCAATCATTTTATATTTTAACACTCTAGGTCAAAAAAGTCCTTTGCTTTGCAAAGCAATAAAGTTGATTCTCTACCTCTATCCGCGTAAGATAGCTTTCGACACAGACAATAGAAAGAAGGTTTGAAGATGGAGACTTTAAAGCAATATGACGATATTACACAACGCATTGAATCAGAAAATAAATTCTTATTATATGCCATGGCGAATGGTTGCTCAGTCTGCCATGCAGACCAACCTAGAGTAGAAAAATTAGTAAATCAGTTAGAAATACCTGCAGCACAAATTATTGTAAATGATATTCCCGAAGCTGCTGGTCAACTCTCACTCTTTACTGCGCCTGTCGTCATTCTTTTTAATAATGGAAGAGAATTTCATAGACAAGCACGTATTATAGATTTCGATCAGTTAGAACGTTCTATGGAGCAATTGAAGATGTCTTATTAAATGAAAAACAACCTTTAAAGCAGTTTTTTGCCTTAAAGGTTGTTTTCAATTTATATAATCACTTTAAACTCAGTCTTTTGTTTCGAATTCACTTTCGTTTAATTCTGGTTCGATTGGAGTGATTTTGCCATCGGCAATCTCTTCTAGAGCTTCTCCAACTGTTTTAACTGAGTGATATTTTTCTAATAACGCAGTGTCTTTTTTGTCATATAATTCACGTGCGCGTTTGGCTGCCACTGTTGCGATTAAATATTTTGATTTTACTTTTGAAGTTAATTGATTAAGCGGTGGGTATAACATTATTTTTTGGCCTCCAATATCATTTTTCTATACTTTGCTTCTATACGTTCACGTTTTAGATGTTCGGCTGCAACGATTGCTTGAATACGTTCTTTAGCAAGTTCTACTTCATCGTTTACCACAACGTAGTCATAAAGATTCATCATTTCCACTTCTTTACGTGCTTCTTTCACACGACTTTGAATCTTTTCGTCTGATTCTGTACCGCGGCCGACTAAACGCTCTCTTAAGTGGTCTAAACTTGGCGGTGCTAGGAAGATAAATAATGCATCAGGGAATTTCTTGCGTACTTGTTTCGCACCTTCAACTTCGATTTCTAAGAAGACATCATAGCCTTCATCCATAGTGTCTTTCACATACTGTACAGGTGTACCGTAGTAGTTACCTACATATTCTGCATACTCAATAAATTGATCTTGTGCGATAAGTTGCTCAAACTCTCGTTTTGTCTTGAAAAAATAATCAACGCCATCTTGTTCACCTTCACGCATTTCACGTGTCGTCATTGAAATTGAATATTTGTATGATGTTTTCGGATCATCAAATATCTCTTTGCGGACAGTACCTTTTCCGACTCCAGATGGACCTGATAAGACAATTAGTAAACCTTTTTCATTATCCATGCCTTACGACCTCTCTAAGCTATTGTTGTATTATATAATGATACCATATTCTAAATAAAATTGTATAGATGCCAATAGATAAAATCTTAATTTGGAAGTATACCATATTCACATGGTACAATAATAAGAACGTAGTACAAGAACGAAAATAAAAAGGTAGCTGATAATTATGGCATTTGATGGCCTATTCACAAAGAAAATGGTAGAAGAACTGTCCTTTCTTGAAGGTGGACGTATTCATAAAATCAACCAACCTGATAACGATACAATTATAATGGTCATTCGTCAGAATCGTAAAAACCATTCATTACTGTTATCTATCCATTCTAATTTCTCTCGTATGCATATTACGAAAAAGAAATATGATAACCCATTTGAACCGCCAATGTTTAACCGTGTCTTTCGTAAACACTTAGACGGCGGAATTATACAAGCAATTCGTCAAATTGATAATGACCGTCGTATCGAAATCGATGTTCAAAGCACAGATGAACTCGGTGATAAAATATATCGTACCGTTATCTTAGAAATTATGGGTAAACACAGTAACTTAATACTTGTGGATGATAATCGCAAGATTATCGAAGGTTTCAAACATTTAACACCAAACACAAACCAATATCGTACCGTTATGCCAGGATTCCAATATGAAGCACCACCTACTCAAAATAAAATCAATCCTTATGAAGTTTCAGGTCAAGATGTACTCAAGTATATTGATTTCAATCAAGGCAATATTGCGAGACAACTGTTACAAACTTTCGAAGGTTTCAGTCCACTCATTACGAAAGAAATTACAGAACGTCGTCAATTTATGACTACTGAAACATTACCTGCAGCATTCGATGAAGTTATGGAAGAAACTAAACTTAAACCTGTTCCGATTTTCCATAAAAACCATGAAACAGGTAAAGAAGATTATTACTTCATGCGTTTGAAACAGTTTGATGATGATAGTGTGACTTACGAATCACTTGATGAGTTATTAGATCGTTTCTATGATGCGCGTGGCGAACGTGAACGTGTTAAACAACGTGCGAATGATTTAGTTCGTTTTGTCCAACAACAACTTCAAAAGAATCGAAACAAACTCGTTAAATTAAACGCTGAGTATGAAGGTACGCAATCAAAAGAAGATATGCAGTTATATGGTGAACTCATTACCGCAAACATCTATCGTATTAAACAAGGTGATGAAACCTTAACTACTGAAAATTACTACACAGGTGAAGAAGTGACAATTAAGTTAGATCCGACTAAATCACCTTCACTGAATGCTCAATATTACTATAAGCAATATAACCGTTTAAAAACACGTGAACATGAGCTTGAACATCAAATTCAACTCACAGAAGAAAACATCGCATACTTTGAATCTATTGAGCAACAATTGGCTCATATCACTGTAGAAGATATTGATGAAATCCGTGAAGAACTTGCAGAACAAGGCTTTATGAAACAACGTCAAAATCGTAAGAAAAAGAAACAACCACAAATGCAGTTGCAAACTTACCTTTCTACAGATGGCTCAACTATATATGTAGGTAAAAACAACAAACAAAACGATTATCTAACAAATAAAAAAGCACGTAAGCACCATTTATGGTTCCATACAAAAGATATTCCTGGTTCTCACGTAGTCATTTTTGAAGATGAACCAAGCGATAAAACAATAGAAGAAGCTGCAATGTTAGCAGCCTACTTCTCTAAAGCAGGAAACTCTGGTCAAATTCCAGTAGATTACACAGATATCAAAAACGTACACAAACCATCAGGTGCAAAACCAGGCTTTGTAACGTATGATAATCAAAAAACGTTATACGCCACACCAGATTATGATCACATACAATCGATGAAAAGCGATTCAGAAAAAGTGAAATTAAAATAATCTATTTACTTTAAAAGCACTCGAAGACAAAATGTTTTCGAGTGCTTTATTTTAAAATATCCAACCTTTAATTTTTTGACTATCAAGAATAAGCGGTTCACGCTTATCAATTTCTTCATTTTTAATAATTGCTTCTGCATTCTTGATTAACTTCATCATAGATTCACGAAAATCCAATAACACTTCTTCCTTAAACAAAGATTTCATCATAAAAGGTCTGGCTTCAAAGTCATGCGCATCAGATGCGATAAAATGAGCAAGATTACATTTCATTAGTTCAATCGATACATCTTGAATTCCTTTACCAAAATCCCCTACTAAAGACGTTGAAGTAATTTGACTTAATGCTCCTTGCTGAACTAAGTTATATAAAACACTCATATCTTTCAACAAAGCGATATTACGTTCAGGATGTGCAATGATGGGAATATAACCTAAATCCTGTATATTTTGAAACATTTGATACGTATAATCAAGAATGTCGTTAGGAGGAAACTCAATGAGTAAGTATCTGGACTTGTTCAAACCACTTACCTTTCCGGATTTAATATCTTCAATTAAATTCTGATGAATTCTTACCTCTTGTCCTGGATAAATTTGAATCCCTAAATCTTTAACATCTTTTAATTTACATAATCTTTTTATTTTTAACTTTACTTTATCAAAAGAATTATCGTATTTATTAGTATAATGAGGTGTTGCAATAATTTTTGTTACATTTTCTTTTTTAGCTTGTCTTAATAATTGAATAGCCGCTTCTTCATCTCTTGGTCCATCATCTGCATCAATTAATATATGATTATGCATATCTATCATGGGTATCACTCCAAAATTCAGACTACCAATCTATCTTTTTAAATGGCGTTTGTTCATAACTCACCTTCATTATATTCTTCTTTCATAGCTAGCTGTAAATAAAAAACAACCCACCTATCAGATGAGTTGTTTACATATCATTGATGAAATTAATCCATTAATGCTAGTTGGAAATTCACACCGAAGCGATCTTGTATCCATGCGAATTCTCTGTAAGGTCCAAGCTCAGTTTTGGCCATTAAAATGGCACCGCCGCTTTTTAATCCACTGTATAGACGTTCCATTTCCATAGCATTATCTACTGTCACAAATAAAGAAATAGATGGATTCATCGGTATTTCAGTTCCATTAGAATTATCAATCGCCATAATGATTTGGTCTTTTAAACGAATAATTGCGTGTTGTACTGCACCCGCTTCTCCGCTTCCAAACTCATCATACTTCACCATTGAAACCACTTCACTGTCTTCAAATACTGAAGTATAAAGTTCAATCGCTTCTTCAGCTTCATTATTAAACATTAAAAATGGTGTTACCTTTGGTATTTGCACACTACCCCTCCTTATTGACTTGCTATTTACTAATCACATAGTAATTTAAAATTAAGCAACTTAAAAATCACTATTTTGACACTTAAAACGATACATGAATGACTATACAAAAGCAACTCAACCTATACATTGAACTGCCTTAATTGAAATTGTGTTTTTCCTCAAAATGGTTAACTTAAGCTAACATTGTGAAAGACCAAAAGTGAATCAAACAGTACCTTTTTCTATATGTATGACACAATTCATAGTATAATGACTTTATTCCAAAACAATGAGTAAATCTTAATCAGATGATTGAATGAATGGAGGTCTATGATGTCTCACTTTTTCTTACCTATTTTAGCAATGTTAGCAGTGATTATTATCGGTTATATCTTTATTAAAATATATTTACGCTAGTCTATTTGTCACTTTTGACTTAGACAGATTTTTCTTAAAATCTAAAAATCCGCAATCATAAGCTCAAAATGAGTGTTCATGATTGCGGATTTTGTCGTTTGATTTAAATTAAGCCTTTTTCTTTTATATCTGTTTTACATTTCTTGAATATGTTTTTCTCGTGTTCATTCGATAACCATTGATTTTCATCTTGATCATGATTATTGACCGGCTCACGGTAATCTTCATTTGCGGATAAGAACTTATTTAAGTGCGCAAATGGTTTATGAGCAGTTTGTGCATGTGTATTGGACATGGTTCATCCCTCCATCCAATTACATCTTATGCTAAATTGTCTCTCCATTCAACTAAAGATTGAATATCTGACTCAGAAATTTTACCTTGTTCTTTAGCCACGTCGATTAATTCGTTGTAGTCACTTAAAGTATAGAACGGAATATCAGCATCTTTGAACATTTGATCTGCTTTAGCAAGACCATACGTAAAGATTGCGACTACACCTAATACTTCAGCGCCAGCTTCTCTTAATGCTTCTGCAGCAACTAATGATGAACCGCCTGTTGAAATTAAGTCTTCAACGACTACGATTTTTTTACCTTTACTTGGTGCACCTTCGATTTGGTTTTGTTTACCATGGCTTTTACTTTTAGAACGTACATAGCTCATTGGCATATCTAATTTTTCAGAGATGAACGCTGCATGAGGAATGCCCGCTGTCGCAGTTCCTGATACAATTTCAGCATCTTTGAAATGTGTTTGAATCAATTCGATTAAACCGTCACGAATCGCGTTACGAACTTCTGGATAACCTAATGTAACACGGTTATCACAATAAATCGGAGATTTAATCCCTGAACTCCATGTAAATAAATCATTCGGTGATAGTGCAACTGCACCAATATCTAATAATGATTGCGCAATTTGTTTTGACATCTTAACCTAACCAACTTTCTTTAATATGATGATAACTTTCAACCGGATTGTCACTTTGTGTGATTGGACGACCTACTACAATATGTGTAGAGCCCATTTCACGTGCTTTGTCTGGTGTTGTAATACGTTTTTGATCGTCTTGTGCGTAATGTGCTGGACGAATACCTGGTGTTACTTTCAAGAAGTCTGAACCTAATTCTTTTGTCAGTAATTCTGCTTCTAATGGTGAACATACTACGCCATCTAAGCCAGCTTCTTTAGTTAAACGTGCATAGTTTAATACAGCCTCTTCAATTGAAGTTTGGATGTTTTGTTCTTTTTGCAGCATTTCTTCTGTTGTTGATGTTAATTGTGTGACCGCAATAATTTTAGTGTCTTTGTTGACGCTACGTAAGCCTTCAACTGCTTGGCGCATCATTTCAGTACCGCCTGCAGCATGAACGTTTACTAAATCTACATTTAAACGTCCTAAACCAGCCATCGCTTGTTTGACTGTATTTGGAATATCATGCAGTTTTAAATCTAAGAAGATTTGGTGGCCGCGTGCTTTAATTTTGTTGATTAATTCAGGGCCAGTTTGATAATAAAGTTCCATTCCGATTTTGATGTATAAAGGTTCATCAAATAAATCTAAGAAATTTTCTACTTCTTCAGCCGTCGCAAAGTCTAATGCGATAATCGGTAAAGGTAAATTACGATTTGCCATTATTTAGTCACCTCAAAAGTCCTTTTGTACAATTCATTAATATGGTTTACACCTAAGTCGTCGAGCAATGCTGGCAGTTCATCAATGATTTCTTTACATACCATTGGATTTTGGAAGTTAGCTGTTCCAACTGCTACCGCATTCGCACCCACTGAAATATAGTCTATAACATCTTGTGCGTTTTGAACACCGCCCATTGCGATAATTGGAATATCTACAGCTTGTCTGACTTGATAAACCATTCGCATTGCGACAGGTTTGATTGCTGGTCCGCTTAAGCCACCGACTGTATTTGCGATAATTGGACGCCCTGTTTTCGCATCAATACGTAAGCCGACTAATGTATTAATCATTGTTAAACCATCCGCATATTGCGCGATTGCTTTAGCCATTGCGACAATATCTGTTACGTTTGGTGAAATTTTCACGTATACAGGCACTTCAGAAACTGCTTTAACTTTACGTGTCAATTCAGCAGCAACTACTGGATCCACACCAAACTGCATACCGCCTTCTTTCACGTTCGGACAAGATATGTTTAATTCCAACGCTTTCACGTTTGGTGCTTTTGAAATATGTTCAGCCACGTATACATAGTCTTCTTCAGTAGAACCAGCAACGTTTGCGATAATCGGTACATCAAATTGTTCTAACTTCTTAAGTTCATGTTCAATAATGTGATGCACACCAGGGTTTTGTAACCCAATCGCATTAATCATACCGCTATCAGTTTCAGCAACACGTGGTGTTTCATTACCATAACGTGCTTCTTTCGTAGCGGCTTTAATCATAATGGCACCTAGTTCGCTTAAGTCATAAAATTGACTGAACTCAGCACCGAAAGCAAAACAACCGCTTGCTGGCATAATCGGGTTCTTTAACTCTAATCCTGGAATTTCTACATTTAATCGACTCATAGGATGACTGCTCCTTTCTCAAATACAGGTCCATCTGTACAAACTTTGACATAACTTGTTTCAGATTCAGGTGTATGGCAGACACATGCGTAACATGCGCCGATACCGCAACCCATGCGTTCTTCAAGTGATAAGAAACCTTCAACATCTGCTAATTTGTCATGTTCTTTAATGGCTTTTAACATCGGTTTAGGTCCGCATGTATAGTAAATATCATAATCTACCGGCAACTCAGAAATCACATTTGTCACAAAGCCCTTTGATCCCATTGTGCCATCTTCAGTCACAATGTGCGTTTCACCTAATTGCGCAAATTCATCTGCGTAGAAGACATCTTTTTTACTTCTGAAACCTAAAACATGTACTGTCTCAATACCTTGACGATTGAGTTGTTTAGATAGTTCATATAAAGGAGGAACACCAATACCGCCGCCTACAAGAAGCGCTTTACGTTCTGCTTTTTCAACAGGGAAACCATTACCTAAAGGTGCAATAATATCAATCGCATCATTCTCACGCATTTGAGACAGACGTTGTGTCCCAGCACCTTCTGCACGATATAACATCGTAAAGGTTTCAATTTCAGGTTCGATATGACAAATTGAGATCGGACGTCTCAACATATGCAGTGAACCTTCACCTACTTTAATATGAACGAATTGTCCAGGTTGTGTCATTTTACGTGTCACAGGTCCTTTTACTTTAATTTCAAAAATGCGGTCCGCAATTTCTCGATTGGATACGATAATGTTTTGTTCCACTGTTAAATCCTCCTTTTAATCTTGAATCTATCTTCATTATAGCCACTTTAACTACTTTTACATACTTCTCATTGTGAATGTCATACTTTCAATCACATTCGTTAACGCATTCGCTGTATCTAATGATGTTAAACATGGCACACCATTTTCTACAGACGTACGTCTGATTTGGAAACCATCTCTTTCAATCGTTTTCCCTTTTGTCATAGTGTTAATGACAATTTGTACGTCACCATTTTGAATGCGATTTAATAAATCATCTTCACCGCCGATTTTACCCACTGTTTCAACCGGAATATGATTTTCAGCTAATTTCGCAGCTGTACCTGAAGTTGCGAGTACTTTATACCCCACTTCATGTAAACGTTTTGCGATTTTAACCATTTCTTCTTTATCTTTATCACTGACAGTAATTAACACTGTACCATGATCCTTCACTTCCACACCGCTCGCAGTTAAACCTTTGAACAATGCTTTTTCTAAAGTTAAATCTTTACCCATGACTTCACCTGTTGATTTCATTTCAGGTCCAAGCGTAATGTCGACATTTTTCAATTTATTAAAACTGAATACTGGCGCTTTAACATAAACCCCTTCTGAATAAGGTTGAAGTCCTGGTTTGTAACCTAAGTCACTTAGTTTTTCTCCTAAGATGGCACGCATCGCAAGTTTTGCCATTGGAATATCTGTAATCTTACTTAAGAATGGTACTGTACGACTTGATCTTGGGTTCACTTCTAACACATAGACTCCATCATGTGCTAATACGAATTGGATATTGATTAAACCGATAATATCCAAACCTTTCGCAAGTTTCGTTGTATAAGCTTCTAAAGTTTGAATCACTTCATCAGATAACGTTTGAGGCGGATAAACTGCGATAGAGTCGCCTGAGTGCACCCCTGCACGTTCAATATGTTCCATAATACCTGGAATAATCACTGTTTCCCCATCTGAAATCGCATCAACTTCAATTTCTTTACCTGTTAAGTAACGGTCCACAAGTACTGGATGTTCAGGACTCGCTTTTACAGCTTCTCTCATGTAGTTTTCTAACTCTGCATCATTATACACGATTTCCATCGCACGGCCACCTAATACATACGATGGACGTACAACAACTGGATAACCGATTTCTCGCGCATTATCTAAAGCTTCTGCAGGAGAAGTTGCAGTTTTACCTTTCGGTTGCGGTACATCGATGGTATTTAAGAGTTCTTCAAACTCTTTTCTATCTTCAGCACGGTTTAAATTCTCTAAAGATGTACCTAGGATTTGCACACCGTGTTTCGCAAGTTTTTCTGCTAAATTGATGGCAGTTTGACCACCGAATTGAACTACAACACCTTTAGGTTGTTCGAGTTCAATAATGTTCATGACATCTTCTTCAGTTAATGGTTCGAAGTAAAGTTTATCTGAAATTGAGAAGTCAGTTGACACTGTTTCAGGGTTGTTGTTGACGATGATTGCTTCATAGCCTGCATTTTGGATTGCCCAAACGGCATGAACTGTCGCATAGTCGAATTCAACACCTTGACCGATACGGATCGGACCAGAACCAAGTACAATCACTTTTTCTTTATCTGTTGCGATGGATTCATTATCTCTTTCATATGTTCCATAGTAGTACGGTGTCGCAGATTCAAATTCTGCAGCACATGTATCTACCATTTTGTATACTGGTTTAATATCATTTTCATGGCGTAGTCGATAAACATCTTCTTCTTCCATATCAAATCTATGCGCGATGACTTTATCGCTGAAACCATAGTCTTTCGCATATTTAAGATATTCGATATCACCTTTATGTGCTTTTAATTCACGTTCGATATCGATAATATGTTGGAATTTGTTAAGGAAGAAGTAATCAATTTTAGTCATCTCGTGAATTTCTTCGAGTGTTGTACCACGTCGAATCGCTTCACCGATAAAGAAAAGACGTTCATCATCTTGTTGTAAGATACGTTCTTTTATGTAGTCTAAATCGTAACTTTCTCCATTCGGTAATCCTAGATGATGGACACCATATTCTAATGAACGAATGGCTTTTAATAATGATTCTTCATACGTACGGCCGATAGCCATAACTTCACCTGTTGCTTTCATTTGTGTTCCAAGTACACGTTCGCCTTTTTCAAATTTATCAAATGGGAAACGTGGAATTTTAGAAATCACATAGTCTAAAGCTGGTTCAAAGGCCGCATAAGATGTGCCTGTGACAGGATTTAACATTTCATCTAATGTTAAACCAACCGCAATTTTAGCTGCTAATTTCGCAATCGGATAACCTGTTGCTTTTGATGCTAAGGCTGATGAACGTGATACACGTGGATTAACTTCAATGATATAGTAATTCATTGAGTATGGATCAAGTGCTAATTGTACGTTACAACCACCTTCGATACCTAAAGCACGAATAACTTTTAATGATACGTCACGTAACATTTGGTATTCAACATCTGTCAAAGTTTGACTTGGCGCAACAACGATAGAGTCACCTGTATGGATACCAACTGGGTCGATATTTTCCATATTACAAACCACAATGGCGTTATCGTTTTTATCACGCATTACTTCATATTCAATTTCCTTAAATCCTGCGATAGATTTTTCAATCAAACATTGTGTAGCTGGGCTATAATGCAAGCCGTTTGTCACAACTTCTTTTAATTCTTCGTCGTTATGACAAATACCGCCGCCTGTACCACCCATTGTAAATGCTGGGCGGACGATTAATGGATATCCCACTTGTTCTTTGAACGCAAAAGCCTGTTCTACGGTGTGGACGATGTCACTTTCAGGAACAGGTACATCTAAGTCATTCATCAAACTTCTAAATAACTCACGGTCTTCTGCTTGTTGAATTGAACTTAATTTCGTTCCTAATAAACGTACATTGTTCGCTTCTAAAACACCGCTGTCATGAAGTTGAATGGCCATGTTCAAACCTGTTTGTCCACCAAGTGTTGGTAAGAGTGCATCAGGTTGTTCTTTACGGATGATACGTGCGATAAAGTCGTGTGTTAAAGGTTCGATATAAACTTTATCTGCAATTTCTTTGTCAGTCATAATTGTTGCTGGGTTTGAATTGACTAAGATAACGCGGTAACCTTCTTCTTTTAAGGCTAAACACGCTTGTGTACCGGCATAATCAAACTCTGCAGCTTGACCGATGATGATAGGTCCTGAACCAATCACTAAAATGGTTTTGATGTCATTATTTCTAGGCATTGACTGTACGCTCCTTCGCTTTGAATTCTTTCATCATATCAATGAATTGATCGAATAAGTAATTTGAATCAGTAGGTCCTGGGCATGCTTCTGGATGATATTGTACTGAAAAGGCAGGAAGCGTTTTATGTTTTAATCCTTCCACTGTGCCGTCATTTAAGGCAATATGTGTGACTTCTAAATCTGTGTTTGCAACTGAAGCTTCATCAATTGCGTAACCATGGTTTTGACTTGTTAAAGCAATTTTTCCTGTTGCTAAGTCTTTAACCGGATGGTTTGCACCACGATGACCAAACTTCATTTTGAAAGCTTCGGCACCTTGTGATAATGCAAATAACTGGTGACCTAAACAAATACCGAAGAATGGAATTTTTCCTAAGATACCTTGAATCATTTCCACAGCTTCTGGTACATCTTCAGGATCTCCTGGGCCATTCGATAACATGACACCATCAGGTGACATGCCAAGAATAATTTCAGCTGGTGTATTGTATGGCACGACAGTTACATTACAACCGCGTGCGTTAAGTTCTCTAACGATATTTTGTTTCTTTCCGAAGTCTACCAATACGACGCTTAAGTCTGAGCCAGTTGATACATAAGGTGTTTTCGTAGATACCATCGGTACTTCGTCACGAGAGAGTTCAAATTGTTTAAGTTCTTCTATGAATGCTGGAATATCTTCAGCGTGGTCTGTAAAACCTGCTTTAAGTACTCCATGTTCACGTATTTTACGTGTGATACTACGTGTATCTACACCAGAAATACCTGGAATATCATATTGAACTAATACATCGTTGAAAGTCTTTTGTTGACGGAAGTTGCTAGGATGCGTACTCGCTTCTTTTACGACTACGCCACTTAATGTCGGTACTAACGATTCAAAATCATCTCTGTTAATACCGTAATTTCCGATTAAAGGATAAGTGAATGTAATGATTTGACCTGTGTAAGACGGGTCAGAAATTGTTTCTTGATAACCCGTCATTGCTGTGTTGAAGACAATCTCACCTTTAGTCAGATTGTCTGATCCCAGCTTTCTTCCTTCATAAATTGAACCATCTTCAAATACAAGATATCGTTTTTCTAACATTGTTGTTTATTCCTCCTTGAATGCCACTTCTCCAGCTACCATTGTTAATACAGGGTTGCCGTATACTTTATAACCGATGAATGGTGTGTTGCTTGCTTTTGAATGGAAATCTTCTGCTTTGATTTCTCTCTCTTCTTCTAAATCGATTAATGTTAAGTCTGCTGTTTTGCCTTCTTCTAGGATGCCGTATGGCAAGTCAAAGATCTGTGCAGGTTTAATTGTTAAGTAGTCAACTAATTGTTGTAATGACCAATCTCCATTTTTTACAAAGTGTGTGTAAAGTAATGGGAATGCTGTTTCACTGCCGACAATACCGAATGGTGCTTTTGTCATTGGTTGTGCTTTTTCGTCAGCTGCATGTGGTGCATGGTCAGTTGCGATACAATCAATTGTGCCGTCTAACAATCCTTCAATCAGTGCATCTCTGTCTTCTTTACTTCTTAAAGGAGGATTCATTTTGTACATTGCGTTGTCACCAGGGACATCGTCTTCTGTCATTAATAAGTGGTGCGGTGTCACTTCAGCAGTGACTTTGATACCTGCTGCTTTCGCATCACGGATAGCACGTACACTTTCTTTTGTTGAAACGTGACATACGTGGTAGTGACAATCTGCTGCTTCAGCTAATAATACGTCACGTGCGATTTGTACAGCTTCACAAATGTTTGGAATACCTGGAATACCTAATTCTTTACTGCGTTTCCCCTCGTGCATAGCGCCGCCGTAGATTAAACTGTTATCTTCACAGTGTGCAACCACTGCTTTGTTTAATTTGGCTGCTTGTTGCATTGCTTCATACATTGTTCCGGCTGTTTGTACCCCTACACCGTCATCTGTGAACGCAAATGCGCCGTGCTCAGCTAACCCTTTGAAATCAACTAATTCGCTGCCTGCTTGTCTGATTGTAATTGAAGCGTATGGTAATACACGAACGCGTGCGTTATCTTCAATTAATTTGTTGAGTTTTTCTAAATGTTCAACTGTATCTGGTACTGGGCGAGTATTCGGCATTGGACAAACTGTTGTGAATCCACCGCGTGCTGCTGCTTTTGTACCTGTTTCAATTGTTTCTTTATGTTCTCCGCCTGGTTCTCTTAAATGTACGTGTACATCAACTAAGCCAGGTGCTGCGAAGCGACCTTTTGCGTCGATCACTTCAACTTCTGAACCTACTGTGATTTCTGGTGCGATTTCTTTTACTTTGTCGTCTTCTACTAAGATAGAAGCCTCTGTTAATTTACCGTCTTTTAATACTTTTGCATTCTTAATTAGCAACATCGATAAGAACCCCTTTCTGTTGTTCCGCAATAATATGGCTGATGACTGACATACGTAAGAACATGCCGTTTTTCATTTGTTTGAAGATACGTGCTTTTGGCGCTTCTACTAATTCTGTATCAATTTCAACGCCTCTGTTCACTGGTGCTGGGTGCATTACAATTGCGTTTGGTTTCATGCGGTTGTATCTTTCTTTTGTTAAACCGTATTTTTCATGGTATTCATGTGGATCAAAGTTTAATTCTCCGTCATGTCTTTCGTGTTGTACACGTAATAACATAACAATATCCGTTTCTTCGATGACATCATCAATTTTGACATAAGGTGCATCTAGAGTATCGTCAACCCATTCGTCTGGTGCTGCGAATTTAACGTTAGCACCTAAAGCTGTAAGTGCTTGGTAGTTACTGCGTGCTACACGTGAGTTTTTAATATCTCCACAGATTAACACGTTTAAGCCTTTGAATTTTTTGTATTCTTCATAGATTGTCATGATGTCAAGTAAGCTTTGCGTTGGGTGTTGACCACTGCCGTCTCCGCCATTAATGACTGGAATATTTAATCCCTCTAATTCTTTGTAGTAATCATTTTGTGGGTGACGGATAACTAATGCGTCTACACCGATGCTTTCTAAAGTTTTGCATGTGTCATATAATGACTCACCTTTTTTAACAGATGAAGTACTAGTTTCAAATGGAATTTCTTGCATACCTAAGCGACGTTCTGCCATTTCGAAGCTGCATTTTGTACGTGTTGAGTTTTCGAAAAATAAGTTTGCTACGTATGTGTCATTTAATTTATGAACTTTCTTACCTTGTTTATATTCGATTGCTGTTTCGATAAGTGAATAGATTTCTTCATTTGATAAATGTTCCATAGATACTAATTGTTTCATTGTTAATTCCCCCTAAGAATTGGATAAAGTTTATTTATTTGATGTTTCCGGTTTTACTTTAGGTAAAATTAGGTTCAATACGATACCTGAAAGTGCTGCAAGTGCCATACCTTCAACTTTGACGCCGTGAATATCGAACATTAAGTTTCCGATACCCACCACAAGAATAACTGACGCGATTACTAAGTTACGGTTTTCCGAAAAATCTACCTTGCTTTCAACCAGCATTCTTAAGCCGCTTGAAGCGATGATACCGAATAAGAGAATGGACACCCCACCCATGACTGGTGTTGGGATTGATGAAATCAATGCTGTGAACTTACCTACAAATGCCAGGATAATCGCAATGACTGCTGCACCGCCGATAACGTAGATACTGTAAATCTTTGTTATCGCAAGTACGCCGATGTTTTCACCGTATGTTGTACTTGGCGGTCCGCCGATAATACTTGCAAACATTGTAGATACACCGTCTCCGATAATTGATCTGTGAAGACCTGGTTTCTCGAAGAAGTTTCTGCCGACAATCTTGTTGATGACCATTTGATGTCCAATGTGCTCACTGACTGTGACGAATACAATCGGAACCATTAAGAGCACCAGTCCGAAGTGGAAGCTTGGATGATAATCTACAAATGGTACATAGATGTGCGGCCAGTCGAACCATGATGCTTTCATCACTGGTTTGAAATCTACGATGCCGAAGATGATGCCTGCGATGTATCCTACAATGATTCCGATTAAGACTGGAATCAGCGAGAAGAACCCTTTCATGTAGCCTTGAACAACTAATGTTGTGATTAACGTGATCATTGCGACAATCAAGTAAGTAACATTGTAACCTTTCATGTCTGCAGTATTTTCAAACATTGCCATGTTGGCAGCTGTTGGCGCAAGACTTAATCCGATAACCATGATGACTGGTCCTACTACAACGGGCGGTAACAAATGCATAAGCCAACCGATTCCGCTTAATTTGATTAAGATTCCGATGATGACATACATCACACCACTCATGAAGAGTGCCACAAGCATGTCTCCTAAGCTGTGTGTACTTAATCCTGTAATAATCGGTGTGATGAAGGCGAAGCTTGAGCCTAAGTACGCTGGAATCATTGATTTTGTAATTAAGATATAAAGCAATGTCCCGATTCCTGATGCAAGCAATGCCGCTGAAATTGGCAAGCCTGTTAGGAATGGTACTAAGACTGTTGCGCCGAACATCGCGAATAGATGTTGTAAACTGAGGAAGGCCCATTGGCCTGCTTTCGGCTTTTCATTGACATCTAGTACGGGTTTCACCGTTCGCTCAAACATTTGTTCATTTTCCATTTCTCTTTCTTCCTTTCATAAAAAAATCTCTTTACAGCAATCAGCGTGCAAAGAGACATTGTGGGGGAAAGATAAGAAGGTGTTGTCTGTTTGAGATACACGTGTACCTCTTTAGAAGTTGTTTCTTACAAGATTTGTAGCCTCTCGTGCTAGTATTGTAAGTCGACAACAGTTCTTATCTAACCCTTTGTCAGTCTCTCGTACTGATTTAAAAGGGTAAGCTATTCAATTATAACTGCGTTACGACCATCTGTTTCGTCTACATAGACTAAAACTTCTTCGTCTTTCGCAGTTGGAATATTTTTACCTACGAAGTCAGCGCGTATTGGTAATTCGCGGTGTCCGCGATCCACTAATGTTGCTAACCCGATTTTTTGTGGCCGAGAATGTAGTAAGATTGCATCGAGTGACGCACGTACAGTTCGACCTGTATAAAGCACATCATCAATGATGATAACGACTTTGTCTTTAAGGTCTACATCAATGACATAAGACTTCTCAGACATTTTAGGTGTCGGTAACTCTAAATCATCTCTAAATTGCGTGATGTCTAATGTTCCTGTAGGAACACTTACGTCTTCAATTTGTTGAATCTTCGTTTGAATACGTTTCGCTAAAAATTCTCCGCGTGTTTTCACACCAAGCAACACAAGATTTTCAGTACCTTTGTTATACTCTAGAATTTCATGTGCGATACGTGTTAAAGTCCGCTGCATGCCTGCATCATCTAATACAATACGTTCTGTCATTCCCGCACTCACCTTTCCATAAAAAAACCCCGTATCTCAATTGAGAGACACGGGACACGAAGAACATGCGAGATTTACTATCTCAACTATTTAAATCAGTAACTGTTTTGTCGGTTACTTTACTAAATTTGTATGGCAATCAGGGTTGGTGAATTGCGTGTTCATACAAAATTACCTCTTAATAAAGTGTTTACTTAGTTACTTTCTCTAGTTTCAACATGTAAATTATCTGCCTTCGGAGCATCTCTGTACTCTCAATTAAAGACTTACGATTTCTTTATTAAACTGTACTAAGTTTAACACAGATAGATGAAAAGTCAAAGACATTTCCAAAACAAATATAAAGATTTTTCCATTCAAACAAGCACGATAAATAGTTAAGTTAATCTCCATGGTCAATTCATTCTAAAAGATCATAATTCTAAAATGTTCTACTTCATTCTAAAAGATATAATTTTAAATCTTTTACCTAATTCTAAAAAACGTAATTAAACTTGCTCAAACTATAAACCGACAGCAATTTGGTTACTAATTATGTTTATAATAAATCATTTACAAGCTACTTGCCATCAATTCTGCTTGTTCAACTACTTGTTTTACAGCATCTTTCTCTAAATCTGGTGGATAACCATATTTTCGTAATAAACGTTTAACAGCTGAACGCATTTTGGCTTTAGCATTTTCTCTCTTATGCCAGTCAATACTCATATTTTGTCTTACAGTTTTAGTCAATTCGTGGGCTATAACTCTTAATTCCTTATCTTCCATAACTTTTTTAGCTGTTTCATGTGATGCTAGTGCATCATAAAATGCAATTTCTTCTGCACTTAAACCTAAATTTTTACCTCTAGCTTGATCTTCTTGCATATCTTTTGCTAATTGTATTAATTCTTCGATAACTTTGGAAGCTTGAATTGAACGATTATTATATCTTTGAATAGAACTATCTAACATTTCAGAGAATTTCTTTGATGATGTCGCATTGGTTTTCAGCATTGCTTTAACTTTGCCTTTAAGCAACCTATTCAACAACTCTATCGCAACATTCTTTTGTTCTAGCACAGCTACATCTTTTAAGAAGTCATCAGATAGTATAGATATATCAGGATTTTCTAGTCCTAAAGTTTTATAAATATCAACTACTTCTTCAGTTACCACGGATTTGGAAATAAGTTGTTTAATCTCAGCTTCTATTTCGGCGGGCGTTTTATTGTTACTACCATCATTTTTTGGTGGCTGTATCAACTTCACAACAGCAGCTTTTACTGCTTTTAAAAAAGCGATTTCATCATTTAATTTTTGAGCTTCTACTTCTGTTGCACATAACGCATATGCTTTTCCTAACTCAGTAACCGTATCAATAAATAGCTTTTGATCATCTTTCTTCAATCCTAGAACATAGTTCATCGTATTAGAAATTACATAGTAACGTTCTGACTTCTTACTTGAGTTAAAGTTAGAATAATCAAAACCATGCATAATATCTTTAACAACATCGTATTTCATTAACAACACTTCTAATGCTTTCTTTGTATCTATACCTGTTTGATCTTTATCGGATTCTGTATATTCTTTAAGCGCTTCTTTCAAACTATCTGCGATACCAATATAATCAACGATTAAACCGCCAGGCTTATCCTTAAATACACGGTTTACTCGCGCAATTGCTTGCATTAGGTTATGACCTTTCATTGCTTTATCAATATACATAGTGTGCAATGAAGGTACATCAAAACCTGTTAGCCACATATCACACACAATGACTAATTTAAGTTCATCATTTACATCTTTCATACGATGCTCTAATACATTTCGACGTTTCTTAGATCCTATATGTTTTTGAAATTTTTCTGGATCACTTGAAGAGCCAGTCATAACGATTTTAATCGCACCTTTGTGATCGTCATCAGAATGCCACTCAGGTTTAAGTTTAATGATTTCATCATATAATTTCACAGCAATACGACGGCTCATCGTCACAATCATCCCTTTACCGAAGATTGCTTTTTGTCTTTCTTCAAAATGCGTAACAATATCGTTTGCTAAAGTTTTGACTCGAGCATCTGCTCCAGCTAATGCCTCAATACGTGACCATTTAGACTTCAACTTACTTTTGACATCATCTTCTTGACCTTCTGTGATTTCTTCATAAGATTCATCAATATTTAAGTCATCTGGAAGATTTAATGGTATTACACGACTTTCATAGAAGATTTTGACAGTACTACCATCTTTAACGGATTGAGTCATATCATAAACATCTATATAATGGCCAAATACCATTTGAGTATTCTTATCTGTAGATGCAACAGGTGTGCCAGTAAAACCAATAAACGAAGCATTAGGTAGCGCATCTCTTAAATATTTTGCATAACCATACTTGAATCGGCCTGATGTTTCATCAAGTTTAGCTTTAAAACCATATTGTGTTCGATGTGCTTCATCTGCGATAACAATTACATTTTTCCTTTCAGTTAAAGCTTCCATAGAAGATTGTCCTTCTTCAGGTTCGAACTTTTGCATGGTAGTAAAAATAATACCACCAGATTCTACGGACAATAACTCTTTCAGATGTTTTGAAGTATCTGCTTGTTTAGGTGTTTGTCTCAACAAGCCTTTACCAGATCGTCCTTTAGACTTTACGAACGTTCCAAACAATTGATTGTCCAAATCATTTCTATCAGTTACTACTACAATTGTAGGATTATTCAATTTTTGAATCAACTTACCTGTGAAAAACACCATGGTTAAACTCTTACCTGAACCTTGTGTATGCCACACAACTCCTGCTTTGCCATCTCCATTTTCAGATGATGACTCTATGGCACTTTCGACAGCTTTATTCACAGCATAATATTGGTGATATGCAGCTAAAATTTTAACAATATCATCGTCTTCATCTTGAAATAGCACAAAATAACGAATCAAATCTAGCAATACTGCTTTGTTTAACATGCCATGAATAAGTACACTTAAACTTTCCATATTTGACGAAGCTTCTGTTTTACCATCACGTGTGCGCCATGTCATAAAACGATCATAATCTGCAGTTAAAGCCCCTGCTTTCGTATTCACACCATCGCTTGTCACTAACACTTCATTGTAAGTAAATAATTGTGGGATCGTTGATTTATATGTTTGAAGCTGATGATAACCTTCTTCAACTCCAACATTTTCATTCGTAATATTTTTCAGCTCAATTACGACTACAGGTAAACCATTAATAAACAGTACAATATCTGGCCGTTTATTATAATCACCATTAACGACTGTTAACTGATTAACAGCTAAAAAATTATTGTTTTCAGGATTTTGAAAATCAAAGATATTGACTAAATAATAAACAGTTTCACCATTATCATTATAATGTTCAACTTCAATACCATTAATCAATTGTTCATGAAAATTACGATTGTTTTCTAATAAATTCGGTGACTTCTCAACTGTTAATTCATGAATTGCTTGTTGAATTACCTTACAGGGCACATTAGGGTTTATCTTATTCATAACCGCTTCTAATCTTCCATTCAACACAACATCTTTATCACTTTCACGCTCAGGCGATACACTTATATAACTAATATCTTTACCATGTCTTATTTCATATCCTAATTCACTAAACCATTCTAATGCTATCTGTTCTAAATCATCTTCACTGAACTTATAACTCACCTTCATCCACCTCCACATCCTCAGGTATTTCAAGTTCACCAGACATTAATTTAGGTAAGAGGGTGTCGCGGAGAGAAATTAGTTTTTCATTTTCAACATTTTTTATTTTAATAAGTTGATTTAAATTTGAAACCTCGTCCTCGAATTCTTTAACCAAAGTGATATCGTCTGGTGATTTTACTGAATATTTTTTAATATCTTTTTGTGATAACAAAGGTTGTGTTGACCCTCTATTAAGTGACTTATAATCTATAATTTTTAAGTATTGAAACACATATTCAAAGTAATCACTCTTTATAACAAATGTATTATCCGAAGGCCAAGTACGACCATAATATTTTTGAATAATACCATGTGTTCCAACTCTTCCCATCACTAAAATTTTTTCATCATATAATAAGTTATCAGTGTATCCCATAATTTTACTAGCACCAATTATTGGGATATTATATATTTCATTTTCAATTTCCGATTTTCGGGATGGTCTTTTACCGCTTTTTATAGCCATAATATTTTCCAAAGGATTTATACTCCACCCCTTAGGCATCCTACCCAATTCACTTTCTATCATTTCTCCACCACTAGATTTATATGGATTTCCATTTTCATCAGGAAATTCAAAATCTACAAACCAATGTTTAAATAGAGCTTGAGAAAGTTCTTCAAGGTTTGCAATAATTTTTTTATTGATTTCAATTTTTTTATCAATGCTTTTTCCAAAATCAGCTATTCTTTTTTGTAAATATATTGAATCAGGAACTTTAATAACATAGTTCATAATTGCTTCTTTATCTCCTCGAGGCATTTTAGTTCCTTTTGACGTTTGAGTCATGTAATTAAAAAAAGAGTCTTGAGATAAATAGTAATATAAATAATCATTTACAACAATATTATTTAGAGTGTCAATTACAATTACATCATTAGAGGCACCTCCACTATTATTAGAAAACCATATTTTTTTAAAGTATGGTCTGATATTTGAAATTAATATATCATTCATTTCATATTTTTTTACAGATTTTGTTTCAGGTAATTTGTTAGCATTTTGAATACCTCTTTTTTCTGACAACATATTCTCTGTAGAGATATAATTTTTTATATTAATACTTTCTGTACTAATTTTTTCGTTCTTATAGTATGCAACTTGGGATAATTTATACTCTTCAAACTCCATAACCCAATCCCTCCAATGACTTTCTGATTTGTTCTTCAAGCTCCTTGGATTTGGCAAATTGTTCGCTGAGTTCTGAAGTGATGCGTTCCATTTTTTGTTCAAATGGTTCACTGTCTTCTTCAACTTCAGCTAGGCCAACGTATCTACCTGGTGTTAAGATATACTCATTTTCACGTACTTCTTCAGTTGTTGCGACTTTGTTTAATCCTGCTTCGTCTTTATATTTCTCTTCACTTGTACCTCTCCAAGCATGATAGATACCAGCAATTTTTTGTATATCCTCTTGTGAGAATTCTTTTAATGTACGTGTTACCATGTGACCGATTTCTCTCGCGTCAATAAATAAGATTTCTCCACGACGTTCTTTTTTGCCATTTTGTCCTTTGTTATTAGTAATAAACCATAGACAAACAGGAATTTGTGTTGAATAGAAAAGCTGGCCTGGTAGGGTCACAATACATTCTACTAAGTCCTCTTCTATTAAATTTTTGCGAATTGCTAATTCCTCTTTATTACTTGTAGACATTGAACCATTCGCCAATACAAAACCGGCTGTCCCACTAGGTGCTAATTTAGAAATCATGTGCTCTATCCATGCATAGTTGGCGTTTCCTTTTGGTGGGATACCTAATTTCCAACGATAATCATCTAATAGACGTTCTTGTCCCCAATCACTTGCATTAAAGGGCGGATTCGCTAATATAAAGTCTGCTTTTAATCCTTTATGTAGATCATGATGGAACGTATCCGCATTTCTTTCTCCTAAATCATTATCGATTCCACGTATAGCTAAGTTCATTTTCGCTAATTTCCATGTCGTTGGATTAGATTCTTGACCATAAACCGCAATGTCATCTAATCGACCTTGATGTTTAGCGATAAAGTTTTCACTTTGCACAAACATGCCTCCAGATCCACAACAAGGGTCATAAATTCTACCTTCATATGGTTCAATCATCTCAACTAATAACTTTACTATTGAAGATGGAGTATAGAACTCACCAGCATTTTTACCTTCTGCACTCGCAAATTTAGCGATAAAGTATTCATATACTCGCCCTAACACATCTTGTTTTTTAGCGTTAGAATCTCCAACTTTAAAGGTAAATAAATCAATAATATCTCCAAGTTTTTCTTTATCTAAATCTTGACGTCCGTAATCTTTCGGCAAAACGCCTTTTAAAGATTCATTCTCTTTTTCAATTGCGATCATTGCTCTATCGATAATTTGACCAATTTCTGGTTTCTTCGCATTTTCATTGATATAAGACCAACGTGCTTCTTGTGGTACCCAGAAAATATTTTCTGCTAGGTATTCATCTTTATCTTCTTCATCTGAATATTGATCGTTTTTTAACTCTTCATATTTTTCTTCAAATGCATCAGATACATACTTTAAAAATATTAAACCTAATGCAACACTTTTATATTCTGCAGCATCCATACTACCTCTTAGCTTGTCTGCAGCTTTCCATAATTTCTCTTCAAATCCAATTGTTGCCATAAAATCCTCCCATTTCAAATTAATCCTCTATAAAATTTCTTTTATCACTTCAATTCTATTATATGATTAATAATATCGTAAATGTACTCTTGACTTAAATATTTATAGTAAAGTTTAATCAATTGTGAACATCTTCAGTGAATATTAAGGATAATTCCTCTAAAAATTCTTATAAAAAAATAAAAAAGGCAGAGAACAAATGTCTCTACCTAAAAATATTTACGCTTCTCTAGTGCGAATATCTTCAAGGATTTCCTCAAAGTAATCTGGAAGAGGTGCTTTTCTTTCGATATATTCACCAGTTACTGGATGTGTGAAGCCGATGACACCTGCATGTAAGGCTTGACCCCCAATGTCCATTGTTTTTTTCGGTCCGTATTTTGGATCTCCAACTAATGGATAACCGATGTATTTCATATGTACACGAATTTGGTGTGTACGTCCTGTTTCAAGTTCACATTCTACTAACGTGTAATTGTTAAAGTGTTCTAGCACATTGAAGTGTGTAATCGCATCTTTGCCATCATCAACAACATCCATAGCTTGACGGTCTACTTTATTACGGCCGATTGGCGCATCGATTGTACCGTAGTCATGTGGAATATTACCATGAACTAATGCCGTATATTTACGCGTTACAGTTTTGTCCATTAACTGTTCAACTAAACCTCTATGCGCAATATCGTTTTTCGCAACCATTAATAAACCTGATGTATCTTTATCGATACGGTGGACAATACCGGGTCTGATTTCACCGTTAATGCCGCTTAAATCTTTGATTTGATACATTAAGCCATTTACAAGTGTACCACTGTAATGACCTGGTGATGGATGCACAACCATACCTTTAGGTTTATAAACAATTGCCACATCTTCATCTTCATAATAAATGTCTAAGTCCAAATTTTCAGGTTGAATATCCGCTTCAACCGTCTCCTTCTCCGTCACTTGAACTTGATCATTCTTCTTCATTTTATAATTCGCCTTCACAACTTTTTGATTCACTTCAACTAAGCCTTCTTTAATCCAATCTTGGATTTGGCTACGTGACCAATCAGAGTTTTGTTCAGGCAAGAATTTATCTATACGTTGGCCAACGTGTTCATCTTCTGTAATCTGAAAATCAAATTGAGTCATTTCAACACTCCTTTACTTCACTTTATTTTTCTTAGAATCAAACAACAACAAAATCAAAATTAAAATGACACCGACAGTCAAACTAGAATCCGCAACATTAAAGATTGGGAAATCATAACCGAAAATATACGTATCAATAAAATCGACCACTTCACCATTTTTCATACGATCGATGAAATTACCTAACGCACCAGCAAATAATAAACTGATTGCCATCTGCATCCAGAAATGACCTCTTGCTTCTTTAACGTAGAAATAAGTAAGTAACCCTAATACAATAATCGTAACTAAAAAGAAAAAGCCCATTTTGCCGCTGAGTATTCCCCATGCAGCGCCTGTATTACGGTGAGAGGTAATGTTTAAAAATCCTGGAATGACTGAATATGAGTCGCCTACTGACATTGTTTTTACAATATATGCTTTAGTAAATTGGTCTAAAATCAGTACCGCTAAGGTCACAAATAACGTGGCACCGATGAAATATGATTTTCTCATGTCTTCCTCCTTGAAGCAGCCAGCTCATCTATTGTGTTATCACAATGATGTATACTGACCTTTCACTTCTTCATAACAACATTGTATATTATAACAAATTGCCAGTAGAACAGATACTAAAATTATCAATTAAGCTTCTTTAGTATCTTGTGTCTTTGGATTCTCTTTTGGATGAATATAATGATAGTTTTGAACTTGTTGTGGTTGAATCGTACGTGAAGTCACTTTATGAGGCGCAACGTAATTCATTTCAGTCACATATAATGAACCATCATCATTCACATGTTCAATGTATGCGACATGACCTTCTTCACCTCTTGGTGATTGTAAGAGTGATGAAGCTTTAGGTTGTTGATTCACTGTGTAACCCGCTTCTTCAGCTTTGTCTGCCCAGTACTTCGCATCTCCCCAACTTTTACCAATCATATTACCGTCATCTTTGACTTTCTCAAACACATAATCCGTA
This sequence comes from Staphylococcus sp. CWZ226, assembly GCF_018986355.1. Lineage (NCBI taxonomy): Bacteria > Bacillati > Bacillota > Bacilli > Caryophanales > Staphylococcaceae > Staphylococcus > Staphylococcus sp. CWZ226. The sequence goes on from NZ_JAHMSB010000001.1 coordinate 113,354, forward strand.
CATTCTCCATCATCGTACGGATTAAATGCCATAGGATCAGGTTTCATCTGTTCTATATAATGTTCAATCTCATCTTGATGGTCGACTGCCACATATGTTGCTCCACCAAGGACGACCAACATAACACCTGCTGAAATTAGTTTTTTCAATGATTATCAAACTCCTAGATAATTAAATCGAAATGCGATACCGTCCGGTCCTTTTAGCCAAGTATGTGTCGTCTCTGGATAATGGAAATCTACTAATGTTAAACCATACGTATCATCATTTTCCATCCGCTGCATACTAGACATCCAATGATTGACAGCTAAAGTATGATGATAACCGTTTGATGACATAAAGAGCGATGATTTATTCACAAAAGAAGATTCTTCTAATCCAAAGTGTGCTAAGTAATAATCTTTCACTTCAGAAATACGTACCGTCTTCAAATGTAAATTACCAATCATACTGTCATCTGGAATACCTTGCCATCCATCACGTGAACGTAAGTTCATTAGTTTAGAGGCATATAAATGTCTTGTATCCATAATCACACGATTCTCTTTATCAAAATCCCAGGTTTCTTCCGGTTGGTCCGCATAAAATTCAAAGCCATTACCTTCAGGGTCTGTAAAATATAATGACGTACTGACATTATGTTCCGCACCATTTAACGGGATTTCATGTTCCGTTAAGTGTGCCATTAAATCCGCTAAATGCGCGTGCGAACCTAAGCGAATACCGATATGAAATAATCCTGCTTCTGATACTAATGGCTCTCTGCCATCATCTATTTGATGTAAGGCAATGCGATGTTTTGAATCTCCTACTTCATATTGAATAGAAGTATACGTTTCATTAATCACATTAAATCCTAATATCTCTTCATAAAAGTGTTTTAAGTTTTCTTTATCTCTCACATTTAACGTCACACCATTGACGTAATGTTTTTCTCCTAATTGACGCAATGCCGTCGCTCCTTTCTGTCTATTTTCATTGACGTTCCATAAGCGTATTACTCATTATACCGAGTTTTCGACTCAATTACTCAGGATTGGCTCACAGTCTATACATTGAAAAAAGCACTCTGAGGGTTAGTCAGAGTGCTTCATTTTTACTTTAAGCTTTATTTTAACAATGTGTGACTTATAAAGTTTCTACAACTGCTTGGCAACGTGGGCATAAGTGATCTAAGCCGTTTGCTGAACCAAGTTCAGTGCTGTAGTTCCAGCATCTTTCACATTTTTCACCGTCAGCGTGAACAACTTTGATGTCGCCGTGATAGTATTCAGTACCATCTTCAACTTTATCTTCTACTTCCACTTGAGATACGATGAATAATTGTTGTAAGTTTTCAAAGTCTTTTAAGAAGCTAGTCGCATCGAAGTGTTCATTGCTTCCGATGATCACTTTCGCTTCTAATGATTTACCGATAACTTTGTCGTTACGTGCACTTTCTAAAGCACGGTTCACATCGTCACGTAATTTCATGAATGTGTTCCATTTTTCAAGTAATGCTGTGTCTGGTTCAACCACTTTAGGCATATTTGCTAAATGTACACTTTCTTCTTCTACGTGAGGGATATATGACCAAACTTCTTCAGCTGTATGCGCTAAGATTGGTGCTAATAATTTAGTCATGTCGACTAAGATTTGGTAAAGTACTGTCTGCATACTACGACGTTTTGGTGAATCTTGTTTTTCGATATATAAGATATCTTTACCGTAATCTAAATAGAAGTTACTTAACTCAACGTTGATGAAGTTTTGAACTTCTTGATAGATGTTTAAGTAGTCGAAGTTATCATAGTGTTTGATAATATTCGCTGTGAATTCACGTAAACGATTTAATAAATAACGATCGACTTCTAATAAGTCCGCTTCATCCAACGCATCTGTGCTTGGATTAAAGTCATTAACGTTACCTAACATGAAACGTAATGTGTTACGGATTTTACGATAAACATCCGCAGTTTGTTTTAAGATTTCATCAGAGATACGTACGTCAGATAAATAGTCTACACTGCTCACCCATAGACGTGCGATATCTGCACCTTTTTGTTTTACGATTTGATCAGGAACGATAACGTTACCTAATGATTTACTCATTTTCTTACCTTCTCCGTCCATTACGAAACCATGTGAAAGTAAGAATTTATATGGTGATTGGCCACGTGTCGCAACTGAAGTTGTGATAGAAGAGTTGAACCAACCACGATATTGGTCACTACCTTCTAAGTAAAGGTCAGCTGGGAATGACAATTCCGGACGTGTTTCTAATACACCACGGTGTGATGAACCTGAGTCGAACCATACGTCCATGATGTCTTCTTCTTTTGTGAATTCACCATTTGGACTGCCTGGATGTGTGAAGCCTTCAGGTAATAAGTCTTTCGCTTCACGGTCGAACCATACATTTGAACCATATTTTTCAAATAAGTTCGCTACATGATAGATGACTTCTTTATCCATGATGATGTCGCCATTTTCAGCGTAGAAGACTGGAAGTGGTACACCCCAAACACGTTGACGTGAGATAACCCATTCGCCACGGTCACGGATCATGTTATAGATACGTGTTTTACCCCAGTCGACTTTGAAGTGTGTTTCTTCAATTGCGTCTAAGATATCTTGACGTACTTTACTGATTGAAGCGAACCATTGTGGTGTCGCACGGAAGATAACCGGTTTTTTCGTACGCCAGTCATGTGGATAACTATGTGTGATGAATTGTAATTTTAATAAAGAACCATTTTCTTTAAGTAAGTCTGTGACAGCTTTATTTGCTTTGTCATAGAACATACCTTCAAATTGGCCGCCTTCTTCAGTGAAGACCCCTTTATCATCTAATGGGCTGATAACAGGTAAACCATATTTTTGTCCGACAATATAGTCATCTTCCCCGTGTCCAGGTGCTGTATGAACCGCACCAGTACCAGCGTCAGTTGTAACGTGTAAGCCATTGATAACTAATGATACACGATCAACAAATGGATGTTGTGTTTCAACATATTCTAATTCTTTACCTGTGAATGTTTTTTCAAGTTCGATTGCGTCTTTATCCCAATCTAATGCTTCAGCAACTTCTTCTACTAAGTCAGTACCTACAACATATTTTTCACCATTCACTTTATATTGACCATATTTCAATTCTGGGTGAACTGTGATCGCAACGTTTGAAGGTAATGTCCAAGGTGTAGTTGTCCAGATAATGAATTTCGCATCTTCATCTACAACACCTTTGCCGTCTTTAACGTCAAATGCCACATAGATAGATGGTGAACGTTTATCATGATATTCGATTTCCGCTTCAGCTAATGATGATTCACTTGATGGTGACCAGTAAACTGGTTTTTTACCTTTATAGATTAAACCACGGTCAGCCATTTCACCGAATAAACGGATTTGTGCTGCTTCATATTCAGGTTTTAATGTGATGTATGGATCGTTGAAGTCACCATTCACACCTAAACGTTTGAAGTCTTTCTTTTGAATATCGATTTGTTCTAAAGCGAATTCCTTACATAATTCACGGAATTCAGATACAGGCATTTCTTTACGCTTAACACCTTTTTTCGTTAACGCTTGTTCAATTGGTAAACCATGCGTATCCCAACCAGGAACATAAGGTGAATAGTAACCTTGCATTGATTTATAACGTACGATAAAGTCTTTTAAAATTTTATTTAAGGCATGTCCCATGTGTAAGTTACCGTTCGCATACGGTGGGCCATCATGTAAAATATAAGTTTCATTTCCCTTATTTTTTTCTAAGATTTTATGGTATAAATCTTGTTCGTCCCATTGTTTTTGGATTTCTGGTTCTTTCTTTGGTAATCCCCCTCGCATTGGGAAGTCTGTTTTCGGCATCAATAGCGTTTCTTTGTAGTTCATTAATTTTCACTCCTTAAAATATAAAAAAGAACTCTAAGTTCAATTAACAGGGACGATTAACCGCGGTACCACCCTGATTAACTCAACTTAGAGTTCTCTTCATTCTTACCTATATGATTGGATAAAACAGTGATATAAGAATTAAACATATATTAGGCTCGCACCATCCCTAACTCGCTGTTATGTTGATATGTTCACTTAATTCTTACGCGTCTGTTTTACAAAATTCAATTATTATTTTTGTTCTTTATCTGTTTCGTTTTGTGCTGGTGTGCCTTCTTGAGCTTCAGCTTGTTGTGCTTGTGCTTGTTGTTTCTCTTGTTCAGTCACATCATTTTGATGTAAATGTTGGAAGTTTTCTTCTGTGACTTGTTGTGCATCTAAGTCATAGTTTAATAAGTAATCCCAATCATCATTCTTCAATAAATCTAACTGAGCTTCCACTAACATGCGGAAACGAGAACGGAAAATCTTAGATTGACGTTTCATATCTTCTGTTTGGAAAGATAAACGTCTTGCTTTTTCCACACCGTCATTCACAATACGATCTGCTTCTGCTTTTGCTTTCGCAATAATCGCTTCTGCTTCTTTTGTCGCAGCCATTTTTGTTTCTTGGCTTGCTGATTGTGCTTGAACTAAAGCGTCACTTACTGATTGTTGTACTTCTTTGTACGCTTTTAAGTTATTTTCTTTTTCTTCTACAACTGTTTCAAGTTGTTTTTTCTGTTCTTTTAAATGTTCAATTTCTTGACTGAGTTGGCTTAAATAATCAGCGACTTCAGTGGGTTCAAGGCCATTCTTAATTCTAGAAAATTCTTTGTTTTTAATTTCATTCGGTGTAAAAGACATCTTATATTGTCCTCCTTAATCATACACTATTTGAATAAAGTTTCATATACTATGCGCAGTTTGTCTTTCTTTGTTTTATGACCGATTTCAGTCACTCTCGCACGGCCATGTCCTTGTATCGACAGCAAATCTCCAGGTTCTAGTTGGAAATCTGGACGTTCAATAATTGTATGATTCACTTTGATACGTTTCTTTTCAATATATTGTTTCGCAATTGAACGTGATTTACGAATCATTTCCTTCAACACAACATCTAAGCGCATTGCGCTGACCGTTGCTTGATGGAGCGTCCAATCCTCTTTTGATTGTATCATATCTTCTAGTGGTACTTCATGCAGTTTGACCGGTACACCCTTGATTCGCTTTAATTCCAACATTATATACGATTTAATATTCTTTGTCAAAATAAACTGAATTTTATCGCCTACAATAATATCGCCGAGCTGATCGCGTTCAATACTGAGTGACATCAACGTTCCAAGCACATTACGATGATCAATTGACGCAAACTTTTCAGGATACTCTAAATCAAACAGCACCAGCTCAAAATCTTCTTCAGTCGGTTCAAAGTAATCTGGCGCAATCACTGCACGCTTACGTTCACTAGATGGATTGCCGCCATTAAATGAAACCTGTAAATCATCGAAGCTATTGACGATGACTTCTAAAATATATTGTGCTCTTGGATCTAGAAAGTGTGTTAACACCGACGCATAATTGCGTTCTGCTTGTTGTACTTTATCCATCAACATTGTGATGATAGGTTGTTCTTCTCTTCTAAAGTGTTGATATATATCTATGTGAATTCACCCCTGACAAAAGAAAAAGGCAGCCTGATTCCAATGAAATTCGGCATACCTTTCATGATTTATTAAACTAATTGTTGCAGAATCAGTACGAATATCGCATGTAAGCCTCTTTGGAAGAATATCAACACAAAGATAGCGGCTAAACTTGAGATATCAATCATACCGATTGGCGGGATAATTTTACGAAATGGTGCTAAAAACGGTTCGTAAATCTTACGTAGGAAACGTCCAAATGCAGAACCTTGCGCATTCGGTATCCATGACATAAAGAAGTATAAAATCATACCCCAGTAATACACTGTCAACAATATCTCTATCGCATTAAATAAGAGCGCTAAAACATTAACTAAACTCATAGCTGGTTACCTCATTCATAATCAAATTCAGACGTATCAATATCTTCTGTAATACTGCCAGCTACTTCTACGTTATCTGGTGTACATAAGAAAATATCATTACCGACACGTTGGATGTCTCCGCCGATTGCGTATACTGTTCCGCTTAAGAAATCAATAATACGTTTCGCAGAAACATTGTCAATACGTTGTAAATTGACGAGTGTCGCACGTCTATTCTTCAACTCATCTGCAATATCTTGCGTATCTGAGAAGACACGTGGCTCGAATAAACACATTTTTGAACTTTCGTGCAAGTTCCCAGCGTTCATATTGACTACATTTCTTGAAGGGTCATTGTTTGTGTGATTAGCCATTTGATACTTCCTTTCATTGGAAGACGTCTGCAATCGATTGCTTTGTGTTTGACGTTTAGGGACAGTCTTAATTGCTCGCTGTCTTTCATTATAGTAATTATTATTATTTGTTGATTGCGTTTGCTGCGCTGTTGTAGTAGCTTGTGTTTGAGGTTCTGGTTCAGCTTGTGCAGTATTTTTTGTAGGTTGCTGACGATCAGCAACTTCCTCTTCTTCTTCTATGACAAAAAAATTGTTAAATAGGTCTTTTAAAGCCAATTGGCTCACTCCTCTTTCCCTACTAGTTTAGTACCGATTCGTACGAAGGTTGCGCCTTCTTCTGCAGCAATTTCATAATCATTACTCATGCCCATAGATAATTCAGTGCATGGCGCATAATCTAATTGTTTTGCTTGAATTTCATCACGTTTATGTCTTAATGTTTCAAAAATCTGTCTAATTTCTGCTTCATCTTCTGTATAAGGTGCCATTGTCATCAGACCCACGACCTGAATGTTCTCATATTGTTCAAGTAATTCGATAAATGCATCTACTTCTTCTAAAGCAAGACCATGTTTACTTTCTTCTTCAGAAACATTCACTTGAACAAAACATTTAACGACATGTGATGCGCGTTTATTGATTTCTTTCGCTAAACTTTTACGGTCTAATGCATGTAAGTAATCAATGTCATCAATGACTTCTTTGACTTTACGTGATTGCAATGTGCCAATAAAGTGCATCACCACGTCATCTGGCAATGCTTCTCGCTTAGCTTGGAAACCTTCCAAACGATTTTCCCCAAAATGTCTGATGCCAGCATCATATGCTTCTTTAGCTCGCTCTATTGTAACATATTTTGTTACAGCAATCACGTTCGGTCTGGTGTCACGATGGACTTTCTCAAGACTTTTCGTAATATGTTCGTTGATTTGTTCTAGATTTTGTTTCACATTCATTCCAATTACTCCTTACTTCTTACTGTCCGATAAATGCCAACATACGGCCAGTCTTACTTTTTTCTACCCTATATGAAAAGAATAAGTCCAAATTCTCAGAAGTCGCATAATCTGTTACGTCAATATTTTCACTCGGTACACCTGCTCGGATAAGTAATTGACGATTCGCTTCTTTTAATTCGATGCCATGACGATCTTCGCCACGTGTGTCAATAAATGTTGATGCATCAACAGGTAAGGCTTCAAATTGCGCTTTAATGTCATCATTAATTTCATAACTATTTGAAGTCGCAGGACCTATCACAACTTGCAGATCTTTCAAATCAAAAATGATATGTTCTAAAATTTCTTCTGAAATACGGCCAACTGTACCTTTCCAACCTGCATGTGCTAATGCAATAAAATGATGTTTTGGACTATAGAAATAAACAGGTACACAATCGGCATAGCACATCGTTAATAATACATCTGAATCATATGAGTACATACCATCTACTCCATGCAAAGCATCTGTTAATGTATCGATGTTTGTATTTGCGTCGTCTGTTGTCACTTCAACAACATTTGTGCCATGTGTTTGAATCGGGAAGATCCATTGTTTTCTATCATAACCGATGGCATCAGCAATGATACGTTGATGGGCATGTACATTTTCAGCAGCATCATCGATATATAATGCCATATTAAACGCGTTTTCTGGATACGGACTCTGTCCGCCTTCTCTGGTAGTGAATCCTAAAGTAATCCCTTCTGATTTCGCACCCGTATGTTCTAAATAATGTGGTTGTTTGCTAAAATTCTCTGGCATAATAATCTCTCCTATTTATAGATTGATGCCTTTTAAACTAGGTTGTCAATTTAATAGTAAAGCTAATTGCGCTTATATTCAAATATATAAAAAGTGTCATCAGATCAATCGATCTGATGACACTTTAGATTATTGTTCTCACTAGACCACTCGATGACCTGTTGCATCTAATCTTGCGTGATACTATGGTTGATTGCTCAATGCAAACTTTATAGAAAGAGATTAACGTCTAGTTCTTCTTGAACGTCTTTCTTCTCTGTTTCTGATGAAGCTTGGAATATCATCTTCTTTAGTAGTGTGTGTTCTTGATTCGCTTGATGATTCAGAACTATGAGATCTTGGCGCATGACCGATACCTTCGTCGCTTGAAGCACTTGAGCTTGTTGCGCTAGATCCGAAACCTGTATTAGATTGTTTACGTGCATGAGTAGCTGGTTTGTCTTCGAAACCAGTCGCAATTACAGTAACTACGATTTCATCTTGTAATTCAGGGTTGATAACAGTACCGAAGATCATGTTTACATCTTCATCTGCTGCATCTTGTACAATGTCAGCCGCTTCTTGTGCTTCGAATAAAGATAATGATTCTCCGCCTGTAATGTTCATTAGGACACCTTGTGCACCAACGATTGATGTTTCAAGTAATGGAGAAGAAATAGCTTTTTTAGCTGCTTCAACTGCACGGTTTTCACCAGAAGAAACACCGATACCCATTAATGCAGAACCTTGGTTAGACATGATTGTCTTAACGTCTGCAAAGTCAAGGTTTACTTCACCAGATACTGCGATTAAGTCTGAGATACCTTGTACACCTTGGCGTAATACGTTATCCGCTTCTTTGAATGCTTCCATCATTGGCGTAGATTTGTCAACGATGTCTAATAAGCGGTCGTTTGGAATTACGATTAATGTATCAACAGCTGCTTTCATTGATTCTACCCCTGCAGCAGCTTGAGTTTGACGTTTACGTCCTTCGAAACTGAATGGGCGAGTTACAACACCAACTGTTAATGCACCCATTTCTTTCGCGATCTTAGCAACAACTGGTGCAGCACCTGTACCAGTACCGCCACCCATACCAGCAGTTACGAATACCATATCAGCGCCTTGGATAGCGTCTTCGATTTGCTCGCGAGATTCTTCTGCAGCTTTTTTACCAATTTCTGGGTTCGCGCCAGCACCTAAACCACGTGTTAATTTTTCACCGATTTGGATTCTGGACTCAGCTTTAGATAAGTTTAATGCTTGACCGTCAGTGTTGATTGAAATAAATTCAACATTGTTCATTCCGTGGTCAATCATTCGGTTAACAGCGTTGTTACCTCCGCCGCCGACACCAATGACTTTTAACGTCGCTAAATGATTAAATCCTTGTTCAAATTCTAACATTTAAATTTCCTCCTAGTTTTAATGGGCAATCAATCAAATAGAGATTTCAATAATTTTTTAAATTTACTTTCTTCTTGTTTCTCATGAGATTGGTCTGAGTTATAATCAGTTTCTTGCTTAGTATTGTGTGTTTCTGGTGTTTCAGAAACTTCGTCTGTTTCAATTGATTCACCTGAAGCAGGTGTTTCATGAGTCGGTTTAGCTTGTTTTTTCTTGAACCAGTCGAAACCGCTTGCTTTTTCAGTATGCGGCTTAGGTTCTGACTCGATTACTTCCTCTTCAAATTCTTCATTATCATGATTACTAATTGTAACATAATCTAATAATTCATCAAAAGTGATACTGCTAGAAATCGTTGAAATTGCAGATGAGAATTCAGGTTTTCTGATTCCCATTTGTGAAGGTGTATGTATTCTTACCTTCTCATTAACCATATCTTGCAATAATTCACGAACACCTAACAAGTTTGCTGAACCGCCTGTTACCACAAATCCGCCGTTGACTTTCGTCAATCCTAATTCTTGCAGTAAATCAAAGACATTGAAGAAGATTTCTTCTACACGTGCTTCGATAATATCTGCTAAATCTTTTTGCGTGAATTGTGCATCTTCATCACTATCGATTTGTTCAACTGAGAAAACATCTTGATCTGATGCTGAGTTATAGAATGCATGACCATATTGATGTTTCACTTTTTCTGCTGTCGCATAAGATGTGTTAAGGCCTTGCGCAACATCATCAGTGATATCACGTCCGCCCATTTCGAATGAATCAGCGTCAACTAACTCGCCGCGTTCGAAGAATGCTACTTGCGTTAAATCTTGGCCAATGTCAATCACACATGCGCCTAACTCTTTCTCAGTCGGCGTCAAGATTGAGCCATAGTTGTATGCATCAGAATAAACATCTAATACATCCACACCGCAAGCTTCTACACATTTAATCAAGTTGACAAGAATTGATTTTTGAATCGCAATAACACCTGATTCAACTTTTAACGAATGTCTTGCAATCAATTCTTTCGGATCAGAAACTTCGTTGTCGCCATCTACGATGAAACGAATTGGGAATGTATCCACCACTTCAGTTTCTTCAACGTCGTTTTTATCTCTGATGCCTTCTAACACAGTTTCAATGTGTCTTCCGTTTATTTCAGTATCTTCATAAAATTCGATTTCATTGGTTTCATCATAAACTTCAGTAGCGACAATCGGCAATTTCAAGAATACTTCTTTAATATCAACGCCTGACGCGATTGAAGCTTTCTTAATTGTATCTTTAACAGCTTGTTTAGCTAAATCGAAATCATCGATTAAGCCATTCTTAATTCCGCTTGTATAGGTTTGTCCTGTACCTATCACATTAATTCCATTATGAAATTTTTCGCCTACTATTGTTTTTACACTAGATGAACCAATATCTACACTTACATAGTAATGTTCCTCCATAGATAGGCACCTCCTGACAATTTCTTTAAAAAATACACTATAGTTAGTTTACAATACGTTTCTATGGTTGTGAACTATAAACACATGATATTCAAGACTTTTTTAATTATTTGTACTACTTTCTTTCTGAGAATTATCTTTTGTTGTCTTATCGTCTTTCATTTGGTCATTAATTTTGTTCAAAGTATTCTGCAATTCATCTTTCGCTTTATCTTCCATTGCTGTACCTTCTTTCAATTTCACACTGCTGTCTGATGATGTTGATGAAGAAGATTTGTATGGAATAAATGAAGCACCGACATATAAATCAATATAACCTGATTTTTTCAGTTCACCAGAGTCATCACGTTCTAGTGCGCTGACCATTTCAGGATAATATTTTAATTTATCTGCAATCGTGCGTATATTGCCGATGACTTGAATGCCATCTTTCATATACAATCTGATTTTATTGCGGTTGTCTTTATCATCCGCATATTCTACTTCAGAAATCGATTGTCTGATTTCTGTCGGTATTTCCGATAAAGCTTGAATCATTTTATCGCGTCGTGATTCACTAAAACCTGATATCACTGGCGCATCATTCGGTACTTGTCCTTTATAATCTTTTAAAATATGATCATTTGAAAGCACTGGATGATATTTGCCCTTATCTTCTAACAATCCGACCAATTGATACTCAGAAACATTCACCTCTAAATTATTCGGCAATTTTCTCTTGATCTGTACGTCTTTAACGAAAGGATTTTCTTTCATTTTGTTGATGGCTTTCCCTTTGCCGAACATGTAGATTTTAGTATCTCTCTTTAAATCCAAAGCTTGTTTCGCTTCTTTATCAGAAAGATAATGATTGCCTTTAACCTCTACATGGTCAATATTACTAATTGGCGTGAACATATACAATACTATCAGAATAATTAACGCTATGAGTGTTCCAAATATTATAAGTTGAACGCGCCGCTGTTTTGCTCTGCGTTTTCGGCGTTTTTCTTTTAAGTACTCTGAATCAATTTTTCGTACTTTGTCTGCCATCCATCATCACCCTCCTACTTCGAAGGGAGATGTGAACGAAAACTGTCGATGAAAACATCTCCTCGTTCTTCAAAAGTATTGTATTGATCCCAACTTGCACATGCTGGTGATAATAAGACCACATCATTTGGTTCAATAATATCTTGAACTTTCTCCACTGCGTCTTTAACATCTGTTGCACGTACCACATACTTGCCTTGGCTTTCACCAAGCTTCGTCAACTTATCTTGTGTTTCACCAAAGGTCAACATCACACGCACATTCTTCATGTATGGAATCAATTCATCAAATCCATTTCCGCGATCTAACCCACCGCACAACCAAATGATCGGTTGTTCGAATGAATTCAACGCAAATTGCGTTGCTAAAGTATTCGTTGCTTTCGAGTCATTATAATATTTGTTCGTTTTGTTCGAACCAATATATTGCAGACGGTGTTTGATACCTGAGAATGTTGTTAGTGTATGAATGACCGCATCAATAGAAACACCTGCTAACACTGCTGCAAGTACAGCAGCTAAAATGTTTTCTAAGTTATGTTCACCAGGAAGCACAATATCATCTTTATGAATAATACGTAAACCATTCAAGACGATATATCCGTCTTTCATATAAATGCCGTTAACTTCTTGATTTGTAGAGAAATAATATGTTTTGGCTTTTAAGCCTTCTGTTTCAATCAAATGACGTTGACTGTAATTACAAATCAAGAAGTCATCTTCAGTTTGATTTTTATAAATACGTCGTTTCGCATCACGATAGTTTTCTAAAGTACCGTGATAATCTAAGTGCGCTGAATAGATATTCGTAATAATCGCAATATGTGGACGATACGTATCGATACCAAGCAATTGGAAAGATGACAACTCAGTAATTAAGTAATCTTCAGATTTTGCTTCTTGTGCAACTTTAGATGCTACAAAACCGATATTGCCTGAAAGCAGACCTTTTTGTCTGCTATTGTCGAACATGTCGCCAATTAACGAAGTCGTTGTTGTTTTACCATTTGTCCCAGTTACCGCAATAATCGGTGCTTCTGAAATCAAATAACTCAATTCGACTTCCGTTAAAATTTTCAAACCACGCTTTTCTGCTTCTTCAATCAATGGCACAGTATAGGGAATACCTGGATTTTTAACAATGATTGGATTGTCATCCAATAAAGATAATGGATGATGTCCCCCGATGACAGTTAAACCCATTTCTTTTAAATCTTTCGCATGCGGATCTTTGGAAAGGTCCCCGCCATCATTGACAGTAACTTCTGCACCAAGATGGTGTAGTAATTTAGCCGCTTCATATCCGCTTTTCGCTAATCCAACTACTAATACATGTTTTCCTTCTAATCCTTTATATTTAAGCATTGATTAATGCACTCCAATCCATAAACCTATCAAGCCTGTGATGAGTCCTGTAATCCAAAATACTGTCACAACTTTCCATTCATTCCAGCCGCATAATTCAAAGTGATGATGTAACGGACTCATCTTGAATATACGTTTGCCTGTCAATTTGAATGAAGCGACTTGTAAAATAACTGATAATGTTTCAGCAACAAATACAAATCCGATGAACAATAATGAAATTTCCGCGTTTAACATAATTGATACAGTTGCGATGATACCACCTAAAGCTAAGCTGCCTGTGTCTCCCATGAATACTTTTGCTGGGTTGACGTTATAGAATAAGAAACCAAGCAATGCGAAGACCATAATAATACAGAATGTACCTACTGCATGATTACCAAGCATAAAGCTCATAATCGCATACATAGAAAATGCAATGATAGATAAACCTGTCGCTAAACCATCTAAACCATCTGTTAAGTTGACCGCGTTAGAGAAGCCGACTTGCCAGAAGACAATGAAGACAACATAAACGACAGAAAGCGGAATTTGTACTGTTGTAAACGGAATGTGAATGCCTGTCGCAAAATGAATCATGTTAAATGTATCACTCAAGATAAAGAAGATAACCGCAATCGCAATTTGTGCTAAGAATTTTTGCTTACTTGTTAATCCTTGGTTATTCTTCTTCACGACAATGATGTAGTCATCGATAAAGCCGATCAAACCAAAACCGACTGTCACAAATAACAATAGAATAAACGGATTCGGATTATCTGAGAAGATAATCGCAATTAATGTTGCGACGATAATACTGATTAAGAACGTTAATCCACCCATCGTCGGTGTACCTGTTTTCTTCATGTGGCTTTTCGGGCCTTCTTCACGGATACTCTGTCCAAACTTCATCCTTTTTAATGTTGGAATCAGTATGGGCACTAATACTGCTGTAACTAAAAATGCGACAATTGCTAAAACATAAACCATATTGTTCTCCTTGTGTATCTTAATTTAATTTTATATGTAAGATGAGGGATGGATATCAAACGTATCCATCACCTCTTGATGCTAATCTGCTTGTGGTGCGGACAATTTCACTTCTACTTCTTTTTTATCTTTCAACGATGTATTCGGGCTGATAGATTGTTCAGAAACAAAGCCATTACCTTTCATTTTAACACGAATTCCTGTTAATGATTCGAAAGCTAAGACATCATCTTTACTCCAATCTTTCATATCAGGCATTGTCATGTCACCATCTGTTTTCATAAAGACTTTACTGTGCAGTAATGTCTTTTCATCAGCTTGCGGTAATTGCTGTGCAACCGTATCGCCTTCACCGATGACTACTGGTTTCAAGTCTTTATTTTTCACAGCTTCTTCAGCTTGATCCACAGTCTCGCCTGAAACATTTGGCACTTTGCCGAATGAATCTTTAGTTGCTTTTTCATTATCTTTACCGACATTTAAATACTTCAATGTATTTTCCATAATTGGATTAAATGCCGAGCTGACATTCATTTCATAAGCTTCTTGTTTATTTTTCTGAGCTAAGCTCATCCCAGCATAAACAATAATTTCAGGATTTTTGCTTGGCGCATGTCCGATAAAGCTTGAGAAGTATGGATAAGGACCTTTAACGTAACCGCCGTTTTCAGAGTCAGCTACTTGGGCAGTACCTGTTTTACCACCAATACGATACCCTTTGACTCTGAAGTTTTGCGCATGACTTTTCTTGCTGTTAACAACTAAGTCCAATTCTTTTTTCACTTTGTTCGCGGTATCTTCCGTAATTGGTTTGCCTGCAAATTCTTTCTCACCTTTATATAGTGTATCGTTTTTAACCGGATTGTCTATACTACTTACGAACCAAGGTTTAACCATATTCCCTTTATTAAAGAATGCAGTTTGTGCTTGCAGCATTTGGATAGGAGTGACTGTTGTAGATTGTCCGAATGCTGTTGTTTTTTGTTGTAATTCATTATCCCAGGCAATACCGCCCGCTGCTTCACCATCGAACATACCGCCTGTTGGTTTACCGAAGCCGAATTTCTCATACCATGATTTCATCTTGTCAGATCCAACCATATCTTGAAGCTGCATCATCAAGGTGTTGGATGAATAAGTGAAACCAAGACTCATTGGAATTTTACCCCAACCTGTATTGTTCCAGTCAGAGATTTCAGAACCCATGATATCTCGATGACCTGATTTATATTCCTTATCTGGTTTGAACTTACCTTCTTGAATCGCTGCGGCTAAACCATACGTCTTGAAGGTAGAACCCGGTTCATACGTATTTTGATATAGGTCATTCGCCCACTTCTTACCGAAGTCTTTTCCTGTTTCAGGGTTGAATGTCGGACGTTGACTGAAGGCTAAGATTTCACCTGTATGTGCATCCATAACTACCGCAAAGGCATCTTTTGGTGCGAAACGATCATCTAACTTATTCAAGGCTTCCTCTACAAAGACTTGGATGTTGGAGTCAATCGTTAAATGCACATCATCTCCACGTTGCGGTGCTACTTCTTGTTTAGAATTTGGTGCGATATAGCCCCAAATATCATGTACATAAGATAACATCCCACGCTTACCGGATAAATAGCTGTCGAAGATTTTTTCAACACCCATGGCACCTTTTAATTCTCCATTATCTGGATTCTTTTGTGCCATTCCAATTAAGTGAGAAGCAAAGTTTCCATTAGGATAGAAACGTTCTGTTTCAGGATATAACGCAACACCGGGCAATTTCATTTTTTCGATTTTGTCTTTTTGTTGATACGTTAAATTGCTGCCCTTACGGCCGAACTCAACTTGGAACGCTTTTTTGTTATCTAACATTTTTTCAATTTCTTTAGGTTCCATATCGATGACAGTTGCGAGCTTCTTAGCCGTTTCTTTCTTATCAACCACATGACGTGGCTTATCTGAACCTTCATCAGCTTTCTTACTGACAACTGCTGTCAGTTTAAAGCGTTCAACGTCTTCTGCGAGGACTTTGCCATTACGGTCGTAAATCTTTCCTCGTTCTGGTTGTTGTTGTGTTTGAACTAAATATTTTTCATTGGCTTTCATCACTAAGTTTTGTCCTGAAGAATGCCCTGTCAACATGACAAAGGCATACCTTAAAACCAATAGAAAAAAGAGCAGTCCGAACAAGCTGACGAGGAGGACTGCCCCTATTTTATTTTTTTTAATTTTAATTTTTCGCTTCGGCATTATTACGCACTACCTTTACATTATCGTTCTTTAAGCTCATGCCTTGTTTTTGAGCTTTATCGTAAATGCGTTCATAAGAAGAGTTCTTTTTGATTTCTGATTTTAATGCGCTGTTCTGACTTGATTGTTGTTCGATTTTATAATCTAAATCAGCAATTTTACCCTTAGTATCATAAGCATCCATTTTTAATGAAAGTATATAAATACTGATCATTGCAATCACTGCGACTAAAGATATGTATAATACCTTCTCAAATTTAGTGAGTTGTACGACAACCTTGCGCTTAACTTTCTTAGTCGGCGATGGATTGACTTCTGGGTTTTGTCTGGCGGGTTCATATTGTTCGGTATAAGGTTCATAGATTCTTTCTACAGCCATAGCAGTTTGTCACTCTCCTATCATTTTAAAATCTCTGCTACACGCAATTTCGCACTGCGAGCGCGGTTATTTTCTGCTAAATCATCATCGGTTGCTGTAATCGGTTTGCGGTTAACACGTTTTAGTTTCGGTGTATATTCCTCTGGAATAATAGGTAAACCACGGGGAACTTCAGGGCCTTTTTCATATTCTTGGAAGATTTGTTTGCATAAACGGTCTTCCAACGAATGGAAAGTAATCACTGAAATGCGTCCGTGTACTTTGACTCTTTCAATTGCTTGCTCTAATGAGTCCTCGAAAGCTTTCAATTCATCATTTACAGCAATTCTGATAGCTTGGAAGACACGCTTCGCAGGATGCCCGCCTTTACGTCTTGCTTTAGCAGGAATACCTTCTTTAATAACGTCAACCAGCTGTAAAGTTGTTTCAATGGGTTCATGTTCTCTTGTTTTTTCAATTCTTCTGGCAATCTGTTTAGAGAATTTCTCTTCACCATAACGATAGAAGATTCTGACTAAACTTTCATAAGGCCAGTCATTCACAACTTCATAAGCTGATAAAGGTTGTGTCTGGTCCATACGCATATCTAATCTAGCATCTTGGTGATAACTGAATCCTCGCTCCGGCACGTCTAACTGTGGGCTTGAAACGCCTAAGTCATAATAAATGCCGTCTACTTTGTCAATGTTCAAATCATTAAGGATTTGATTGATTTCTCTGAAATTACTGTGCACAAAAGTGACACGATCTAAGTGGTCCTTTAAGACCTCTTTCGCATTTTCAATTGCTGTCATATCTTGGTCTATCGCAATCAAATGTCCTTTGTCATTGAGTTGATTTAATAAATAAAGGGCATGGCCTGCTCCACCAAGTGTACAGTCTACATACACACCATCTTCTTTTATATTTAATTCGTCAATGGTTTCTTTTAACATGACACTTACGTGATGAAACACTTTCATTCCTCCATTTAAAAATCAAAGTCTATCAAATCTTCAGCGATATCTTCGAAACTGTCTTCAGATTCTTCATAGAAAGCGTTCCATGTAGATCTGTCCCAAATTTCGATGCGGCTAGAAACACCGATCACTGTACATTCTTTAGTTAAATTAGCGTACTCCCTTAAATTTTTAGGGATATTAATACGCCCTTGTTTATCAAGTTCCACTTCAACAGCACCTGAGAAGAACATACGCATAAACTTACGTGCGTCTCGTTTTGTCATCGGTAATGACTTCATTTTCTCCTCAATATTCTGCCATTCTTCCATAGTGTAACCGAACAAACATTTATCAAGGCCTCTGGTAATAATAAAACGTTCATTCAATTCGTATCTGAATTTAGATGGTACAATCATGCGTCCTTTTGCGTCTAATTGGTGTTCGTACTCACCCATGAACATTTATATCACCTCACCTTATTTATAATTTACCACAACTCACCACTATCCTCCACTATTTATGTGAACATATCGAAAAAAATTCATTTTTAGCATAAAAATAGCCCGTGCTCAAGACTGCGAGCACGGGCTAAACCCTTGATTCCCTAAGGTTTGATAATAATTTGATTTAAAGTGTAACGAAGTGGTAGATAGGTGGAGGGACTGAACACATCCATCCCAAAATCATTCATAATTTGTAACGCATTCCAGATTCTTTCTTGAAGACCTCCCATTGGGTGGAGGGCATCGTTAATTTCTCTAAAATGTTTCATGCTGATCGCATTTTCCCTCTCGATATTATGGAAATAACGTTTTCTGAGATAATCATACTGTGTATGATGAATTTGATTATTTTTAATCACTAAATTCTTATTATCTTCATTATCTTTTACTTCAGCTAATAACTGCTTATAGACTTCTTGCTGATTCTCTTGAAGCGCGTCTAATTGTTCTAGGAAATTATCAGATGCATGCGCTCTGATAAACTTATCTTTCTCATCATCAATACCATTGGTAATCACATCTTCAGTATTAATTTCATAGCGATTCAATAGTTTTTCAACGCGTGGTGTTAAATAAGTTATTTTCATACGTGGCAAGACAATCGGCATGTCTACATCTAAGACATCAAATGCACCTTTTAATTCTGCCCAGTATTTAATTTCACTTGGACCGCCGATAAAGCTGAGCGTATTGAACAACCACTCTTCCATAATCGGTCGTGTCACCACGTTGTTTGAAAAACGTTCAGGTTCTTGTTCTAAGATTTCAAGCAATTCCGCTTCTGTATACCCAGTTTGAGACTTACTTGTATAGAACTTACCATCTTCAAAAGTCAATAATTGACGCATGTCTTCTTCATGTAAGAATAGATGCACATTCGTGTCAGTTTGAATCATCTGACTGAACCCTGCTTCTACTGTACGTGCTTGTTGTTGTCTAAAGGCATTATCTACCGCTTCATGTTGTTTCAACATTTCTTTTAATATCGGTTGTTCAAGCTGACGCAATTTCGGATCTTGCGCATCAATGAATAGTACACCGTAATCTTTGAAGACTGTGTGTAATAACGCTTTGAAAATATCCGTCCACGTTTCATATTTTTGAATTAGAGACAACATTGTCTCATGCAGTACTTTCGTATGTTCTGTTTCTTGAAGCTGCCCCATAAATTGATCTAATGCTTCAATTAGTGCTTCCTTATCAGGCGTATAGCGTGAAACGTTACTTTCAGGCGGTGTCATAGTATGATACTTTACCTTCTGCAACATCGCTTTTTTTGGATTAAAGACATACGTGTGATTCACTTCATCGAAGTCGTGGTCCTCTCCGGCTATCCAAAAGACCGGCACTACTTCTTTTTGATATTCATCTTCTACTTGAAGACTTAAATTAACAATCGATAATATTTTATGAAAAGTATACAGCGGTCCCCCGAACAACCCTGCTTGTTGTCCACCGATGACTACTTTAGCTCCTCGACTTAATTTATCAATACTCTCTCTTTGTTGATCAGATAAATCTAAATCTGACATATATTCACCAATAATAGAAGCTAATGCTTTCTCCCTGCCGTTGCTTGGCTTGTTTAAAGCTTCTTTAAAGCTTTCAGGAGACATCGCATCATATTGGTAAAATGAATTAAGCACTGAATCGCTTGATTTTAACTTTGTCAGAAACTGATCATTCTCATTGATATTTGCGGTTAAACAATCCATACACTTTTCTCCTTAACTACTGTGTTTTCTCAATCATAGTATAATGTCTATTTCTATATAACACAATTTAACGGCTTATCGTATTCAATGCGTGTAAGCGCTATTTAATATATAATATACTTAAGAAAACAAAAGGGGGAGAAATAAAATGGGCAACATAAAACACTTAGATATTAACTATAAGACGGATGAATTGTTTGAGAACTTTAGAGAAACAAGTAATCCTAACCTCGCCTTTATTGATGAATTTGCGGGTGAAATGATTGACGCAAGTTCAGAATCACCATTTTACGGCATTTTTGTCGGGGAGAAAATTGCAGCGAGAATGGCGTTATATGAAAATGGCGAAGTTGAAGAACAATACTTCCCTGACTACGATCATTACTTAGTATTATGGAAACTAGAAGTATTACCTAATTATCAATCAAGAGGACTGGGCACAGAATTAGTAAACTTTGCGAAAGAAAAACACTTACCAATTAAAGCTATCGCAAGAAACCAATCTAAAGATTTCTTTATCAGACATGGTTTCAAAGATGTCGAAGCAAAGAACCCAGAAGGTTATGATGTATTGATTTGGGAACCAGGCCACTAAGATACACAAACAACCTTGGCATTTAATAAAAATCACTATTAAAACATAAAAATACGGTCTTGCATGTGGTGATGCAAGGCCGTATTTCTATTATAAAATTGATTTGATTTCATTTAAATTTTTAATTTCATAGTCTGGCTGAATCTGCGTTGTATTTTCTTTACCTCTATAGTTAAACCAGCATGTCGCAACACCTGCATTAATACCACCTTGGATATCAGATGTTAGCGAATCACCGATAATCAATGTACGTTCACGATCCGCATCTATACGGTCAAATACATAATCAAAGAATTCCGGCATCGGTTTTTGGAAACCTGTCACTTCTGAAATAAAAATATCATTAATCATCGATTCAAGCGGTGTTTGGGTCAGTCTGCGTAATTGCGTATCTTCAACACCATTCGTCACGATATAAAGCTTCGCATGATCTGCCATATATTGAATGGCATCTAAAGTATCGGGAAAATACTTTACCGGTGCTGTCGCAAGACCATCGCGGAACATCACATCCGCTTCATGTCCATTTACCTGCATCCCAAAACGATCAAAATAATTAATAAAACGCTCAGTCAGTACTTCTTCTTTTGTTAACTTATTCTCTTGAAACGCTTCCCAATGCGCTTGATTCACTTCTTTAAATAACGCTAAATTTTGATATGTTGGATCAAGTTGATATTCTTTGGCTAAATGAAAGAATGCTTGGTCTTCTGCATCATGAAAGTCCACAATCGTATCATCAAAATCTAACAGTATCGTTTCATACTTCATTGTTTCACCCCCATTATTCCTCATGGTAGTTGAATTTATAATATCTTGCAATAGCACTATACGTCTCTTACAAGATTTAAGCAATTAACCCATCTAACATTTAATTGTGAAACTATATTTTGTTAGATATACTAAAGAATATAAACAAACATCAATCATCTATTTGGGTATGGGAGGATAAAAATATGACCTTCACCGCGACTACCTTTTTAACTTTATGGCTGCTATTCACTCTTGTCTTTATTATCTTTTTATTCTTTACATTAAACGCTTTAGGTAAACAAGCTCGATACAAATTCAAATTGACTATTACATTGAGTTCTTTATTGTTAGGTCTCATTTGTTTTGTGGGTATTTTCACGGATCAATCACTCTACAAAAACATCAATACAAAGTTTTCTTTCAAAGATAAACTGTCCTTCTTAGACAAAAGAGATAAACCAAAACCTGCACCTCAACCAAAACAAGACACAAGTCAAAATCAAGATACAGAACACCACTATTCTCGTGATGAGATAAAATCTAAAGGATACGAATATGAACATGACTATTTCCCGGTCGATTTTAAACCTACAACCGCTTCAGGCAAAACGATCAAATCAAAAGCTGAAGCATTAAAAGTAGGCCAAGACATTGAGCCTGGATATTACCGTATTACTCCTACCGGCAAATCGTCGTCTGGAATTATCACAATGAAAAACCCTTTTGATAAGGAAGCAGAGAGTCAATTCCTTTCAAAAACTTCTGGCCCCTCTTCATTTACAACGTATCTTGTCGAAGGCCACACGCTCGTATTGAATGAAAAAGAAAAAGCAAATCACACTGAATATATCGTCGCACCAGAAAAACATAAGATGCGCACAAGTCTCACACCTGGTACTTATATCGTCGGTACCGATGTTAAACCTGGTAAGTATAAAATCAAATCAGATAACAGCGGGAACTTTATCGTCACAAGCAACAAAAAAGATGGTCCTAAATATAATGAAATCTTAAAAAAGAACTTCACCAAGTCTGTTTCACTCGATAAAGGAGACATTATTTATATAAAAGGACGCCCTATAGTGAAGCTCTCACCCCAATAGCTCATTTGCCTATCGTTATTAGCTGGCGTATAATTAAGTTCGCATGTATTTAAATTACCCTTAGACTATAATCAATGGATTAAGGGTAAATACATTATAAGAGATGTATTAATGTTTAAAGGGAGTTGAATTCAATGAATCCACGTTTAAAACGCGCGTATCAGTCATACATTGAGAAGTTTGGTGAACAACCACCAAAACCTTATATGAGTACTTTAAGTGAATACGAACAAGAAGAAGTCATCAACAAACGTATCAGAACAAACACAAAATTCTCTGATGATAAGTACTATAAAAAAATACCAGTGAGATAAATTCGATCTATTAAAAAGATGTACCTTAGTTGGTGCATCTTTTTTTAAAATATACTCATATCAATTAGGAGGTATTAAGATGGAACAATTAGGATTTCGAGAAAGCTTCATTGAAGGAAGCATTCTTGCAGAACTTGATAAAAAACAGAAAAAACAATGGAAAGAATTGAGTATTGAAGATAAGCGCCACTTTATAAAGCTTTACAAGGAAATCTTTAAATTTAATAAAGAAAAGTTTTATCAAGACTTGGAACATATCTTTCAAGAAAGAGGAATTTTAGGTGAGGAAAAGACACCAGAACAAATACAACATGATAAATTGATTGATTTCTTTAGAACACAAGGTATACCTAATCCAACCGAAACAACAATAGAAGCATTTAAGTTCCAACAAATTTTCGCTAATTTCGATAACTTCTATCATGTAATGGGACAATTCACTTTCAATATAGAGAAACAAGCACAATTTAACTACTACATGTCTCAACAAAAGCAAAATTTTATACACATCGCGCAAAGAGACAAGATAATCAAACAAAATGATGAAATCATAGAATTACTTAAAAAAATTGCTGATAAATAAGAAAAAACCCATAACCACAAGGGTTACAGGCTTTAAGCGACGTCCTGGGAGGGATTCGAACCCCCGACCGATGGCTTAGAAGGCCATTGCTCTATCCAGCTGAGCTACCAGGACATAATTTTTTAACACAAGAATTATTATATCTAATTAAAGTATTTAAATCAATACCATTCATAATAATTTCTGTTATGATTTTTCACTTTAGAAGATGTATTGCACTTATCATGACAAGTATATCACTTTTCTCAAGTAGAGAACAGTTAGGAATGCCTAAGTGTCAAGAATCTGCCAGATATACCACGGGTATGCATAGAACATTGTGAGTTAAGGAATTTAGCCCAATTAGATAAAAGATGATTGTATAGTAGAGATATCAAAGGTTGGTATTCCACTTAACCTTAAACAATACAAATATTGAGGTGACAATCATGGAAGGTTTATTCAACGCAATCCAAGCTACAATTGAAGCAGCTCAAAACGGTCAAAACTTAGAATTAGGTAAAAACATCGTAGACATCATCACAAACGGTGCTAGCATTGTAAGTAAACTCTTTGGTATCTAATATAATGCCAAACATTCACCATATTGTTTTAGTGAGAAGATCTAATAAGGTCTTCTCTTTTTTGTGTTCGAATTTATGGATTACTTTCCTCACGACCTTAATCTAAGCACCCTCCTACTATTTTATTGTAAAATAGTTATACACTTTAACTGATGGAGGTGGCGATGTGGATCAAGAAGAAGAATTGAAACGTTTAAAAACAGAAAATGAATTACTTGTCATGAAATTAAGACTTAAAGAAAAGTATATTAAAGAATTAGAAGCTGAATTAAAACAACGCAAAAGATTGCCGATTCATTATATAAAATCACAAACACTTGCGGACCACTTTGTCACACTCAAAATTGAAACAACCGGTTTAAGTTCTGATTTTCATGATGCTTTTCAAATCGCACTCGTCGAATTTAAAAATGGTCAAATGATAAACCAATATATGAAATACTTTCGACCTACACGCTTATTAACAAGAAAAGTGATACAAATGACAGGTGTTACGAATGAGTTCTTAGAAGACAAAGATTTTATTGAAAAAGAAGATATAGAAGCCATTCGTACATTTATTGGAGATAAACAAATCGTAGCGCATGCGGCAACTTTCTCTATGAAATTCCTATTACGTTATTTCGACGACTTTAATATAGATATGCCTGAATATACTGTGCTAGATACACTCCCTCTTGCGAGAAAGTTAGTGAAAGATACACCTAATCATAAATTCGACACTTTAAAGACATACTTTAACTTAGAAAACTATGAACCTGAAGATGCTTTAACCGATGCGATAGTAACAGGTCAACTTGCTTTGAAGCTAAATAAACTAAAACAATAAAGAGAGACTACATTTATGAATATCAATTTCTTACCTGCTTTGAAATCATTTGTCGCTAAAATGAACCAAGAACTGCTAGTACTCTATTTATCATCGAAGGATCAACGCACACCAATGACCGTTAAAATACTTGCAGTCTGTATCGTTGCTTATGCATTAAGTCCGATTGATTTGATTCCTGATTTCATCCCTGTTTTAGGTTATCTAGATGATATTATTATTGTGCCATTAGGTATTGCCTTGTGCTTAAAATTAATACCTGAACCTATTCTTCAAGATAATCGTCGAAAAGCATCAGAACTCAATAAAAATATCCTTTCACACAATTGGTATGCGGGTGTTTTGATTATCATCTTGTGGATAATTGTTATCAGTGTGATTGGTTATTTTATTCTCAAAAACTTTTTCTGGTAATTATCATACCTTTAACAAAAATAAGCATCCATGTCGGTTTTATTAAGACATGGATGCTTATTTCAGCTTTTATCTATTATTTTCTTTTATTGTTTTGAATGATCTTGTCCGTGCAACATCCAACGTACATTATATTTATCTGTAAATGAACCCATTTTACCGCCCCAGAATTGTTCTGCTAGTGGCATATCTACATGTACAGATTCATCATCTTTTACTTTGTCATATAAAGCTTCTACACGTTTTGCATCCGCTTCATCATTAATATCATAATCAATTAATAAAGAAATACCTTCGTTGATTTGAACATCTTTACCGAACGCATCAGATGCGTATAATGTCACACCTGCAATTGTAAATTCAGAATGCATTGTTTTATTGTCCGCTTCTTCTTCACTCACACCAAAGTTTTCAGCTTGTGATGGATCAACAGCTAAACGTTGAATATCAGTTGCGCCAAAAACCTCTTCATAATATTTTAATGCCTCTTTAGTATTGTTAAACGCTAAATATGGATATAATTGAGTCATAATCAATCCCCTTTTTATTTAATGTACTGCATTCTAATCATACCTTTTATTTGTAGTTTCAAACAACAAATAAGCGGGGATATGATGATAAGTTAAAAAAAGAAACTCGAGGTGTTAAAATGATTCAACGTTTAGACGAAGTCATGTTATATGTGAATGACCAAGAAACAGCCAAAGCTTTTTGGACAGAAAAATTAGGTTTCACTGTTTCATCCGATACAGAACAACATGGTATGCGTACTATTGTACTGCGACCATCAAGTGACGCACAAACAGCCATTGTCCTCCACAACAAACAAAAGATACAATCATTAGATTTAGGTATTAGTACAGAAACACCTTCTTTAATGTTTGCGACAGATGATATTGAACAACTCTATCAAGATTATCAAGACAAAGACATCACAGTCGGTGATTTAGTCGACATGCCTCAAGGCAGAGTCTTCAACTTTGCGGATGATGAAAATAATTATTTCGCAGTCAAACAAATCTAATAAAAAAGATGCTGAAGGATGTAAATTTTCACCCTTCAGCATCATTATTTTTAGTTATTTTTCAATTTTAACCGTTTACTTTAAATTCAACTGTTTCAATAATGTCATGATTTCTATTTCTGAAATTCAATGTGACATTTTGACTATCTACTAAAAGTTCAGCATAAGTTTCTTCCATCATACTTCTTGATTGTGAAATACTGCCTGGATTAATCACATGTACCCCTTCTATTTCTTCATAACGAGCAATATGTGTATGTCCATAAAAGGCTAACTGACAATTTTCTTCTTTAGCTTTTTCAGCTAGAAGTTGACGTGTCGTATTCACTCTGTATAAATGTCCATGTGTATAGAAAGCACGCAAGCCTTCATCACTGATGACATTTTCATTTGGAAACTCCGGATAGAAATCACAGTTACCTTTAACGCGATGGTATAAACTTAATTCTGTATCATCATATTGGAACTCTGAATCACCTAAATGCAACGCAACATCAACTTGGTCATAGTGGTTCACCACTTCAAATAAAATACCAGACTCTGTGTGGTTGTCACTTACAATAATCCAACGTCTCAAATTTGATCACCCTTTAAATAAGCTTTTAATTTATCAATTGCTTGACGTCTATGGCTGATTTCACCTTTTTCTTGATCCGTTAATTGTGCCATTGTTTTATGCATTCTTGGTACATAGAATATCGGATCATAACCGAAACCATGTTCACCTAATTTTTCCATTGTAATTACACCGCTGACTGTGCCTTCAAATGTCACAGTTTCTTCGCCTGGTGCACTCATGCTGATGACACAAACGAATTCTGCCGTACGGTGGCGGCTGTTACCTTTTAATTTCTCTAATAACTTTTCAATATTCGCATTATCATCTTTATCTTCTCCAGCATAACGCGCTGAATAAATACCAGGTTCCCCATTTAGCGCATCCACTGTTAAGCCACTGTCGTCTGCGATGACACGTTTGCCTAACGCTTTAGCTGCTGCCTCAGATTTTAATTTTGCATTTTCTTCAAATGTTGTCCCTGTTTCTTCGACATCAAAGTCTGAAATTAATTCACTGATACCAATCACATTGTATTCAGGAAAGATGACTTTAAAGTCGTTGATTTTTCCTTTGTTGTTTGTCGCAATTACTAAATCTTCCATGTCCTTCACCTCAATATTAATCCACTTTCACATGTGTTACTTCAACATTATCTATTTTTAACCATTGTCCAATGATGTATTGGATATGTTTTGTATCCCCTGTCGCAAAGAAGCGATGTTTCGGATGTGGGGTATAATGCGCATGTTCATGACTGAACGTCAATAACGCACTGACCTCACGTGCTGTTTCTAAACCAGATGATATCACAGTTTTATTACCACCGAAATAATCATAAATCGGTTGGAAGAGTAACGGATAATGCGTACATCCTAAAATTACCGTATCATCATCATTATTTCTATATTGTTTTAACGTCTGATGAATCACAATATTTGTTGCGACGGGATCATGATAACGCATTTGTTCCACTAAAGGTACAAAATCCGGACATGCAACTCCTGTGACTTCAACATGCGGATTAATCGCTTGTATATGTTTTGTATAAGCTTCTGATTTAATTGTCCCTTCAGTACCCAACACCATTACTTTATTATTTTGTGTCGTCATAATCGCAGTACGTGAACCAGGTTCAATTACACCAATTACCGGAATCGGTAATAAGGCTTTCAACGTATCTAATGCGACAGCCGTTGCGGTATTACATGCGATAACCAGCATTTTAATATCATATTCCATTAATTTATTCGCAAGCTGTACCGTGAAATCACATACTTGCTTGCCATCTCTTGGTCCATATGGACATCTGGCACTATCACCAAGATAATAGATCGTTTCATTTGGCAGCTGACGTATTATTTCTTTGGCTACAGTGAGGCCGCCGACTCCTGAGTCAATTACTCCGATGGGTTTATTCATGTCTTTTTCATCCTCACACTAAAGCATTCTTAGACTATATTTTATCATAACCCTGAATTAGATTGCATGAATGGTTATTTGGTTTCACGAGACAAAATGTAGACGAAAACGCTTTAAAGATTAAAAGCTTCAGAATAATGTACCTCTCCACTCATATTCATTAGCACATTTTCCTTCAATTCCAAAATCATTAAATAAGGTTCCATCTCTTTCATTGGTCCAAAAATATGATAAGCCGCAGCCAGTTCAAACCCGAACTTCTGATAATAAGTTGGGTCACCTAAAACTACAACTGATTGATAACCTAGTTGTCTTGCGGTTTCTAATGCTGTTTCAACCAACTTCGTTCCTACGCCTTGTCTTTGATAATTCGGCGCTACACTTAATGGTGCAAGCGCTAATGACGGCGTTTCAAACCCAATAGTAATCTTAGACATCATAATATGACCGATAATCTCCTCTTGTTCTGATAGAGCGACCAAAGAGAGTTCAGGTACATAAGCGGTACTTTTTCTTAAACGTTGGACTAATAGATGTTCCGTCTGATCACTCATCTCAACGGTTTCAAAAGCTGCTTGAATCAATCGTTCTATAGCTTGTTCATCATTTGATTGTTCTGTTCTGATTTTCATCTCCGACTTCCTTTCTTCCACTAAAAAAGAGGCAAGGAGTCGCACTCCTGCCTCTTGATTTATTATCAAATTATTGTACTTGGTGGTCAGAACCAAAGAATGATTTGAACATGTAGAATGAAGTTTCTCTGTTCAACGCTGCGATTGAAGTTGTTAAAGGAATACCTTTAGGACAAGCATTCACACAGTTTTGTGAGTTACCGCATTCTTGAAGTCCGCCGCCGCCCATTAAAGCGTCTAAGCGTTCGTCTTTAGTCATTGAACCTGTTGGATGCAAGTTGAATAAACGTACTTGTGAAATTGCTTGCGCCCCTACGAATTCGTTTTTACTTGTTACGTTAGGACAAACTTCTAAACACACACCGCATGTCATACATTTAGATAATTCATACGCTGTTTGACGTTTTTTCTCAGGCATACGTGGTCCAGGACCTAAGTCATACGTACCGTCAATCGGTACCCATGCTTTCATACGTTTTAAGTTATCGAACATACGAGAACGATCAACTTGTAAGTCACGTACGATTGGGAATGTGCTCATTGGTTCTAAACGGATAGGTTGTTCTAATTGATCTACAATCGCTGAACATGCTTGACGTGCATGACCATTGATAACCATTGAACAAGCACCGCATACTTCCTCTAAACAGTTCATGTCCCATGTTACCGGCGCAACTTTTTCCCCTTTTGTATTATACGGATTACGTCTGATTTCCATCAAACAAGCAATCACGTTTAAATTCTCACGATAAGGAATTTCAAATTTTTCTTCATATGGCTGTGAGTCCGCAGTATCTTGTCGCTTAATGATTAAAGTTACAGTTTTAGAGCTATTTTGAGCTGGTTGTTGAACCGCTTCATCTTTAACTTCTTCTGCCATTATGATTTGCTCCCTTCTTCCTTACTTGAATCTTCTTTACTAGATTTTGATTTAGATGAGTAGTCACGTTTACGTGGTGGAATTAAGCTGATATCCACATCTTCGTATTCGAATCTTGGTGGATTATCGATACCTTCGTAAAACGCTTTTGTTGTTTTTAACCACTCTTCGTCGTTACGATCAGGGAATTCTGGTTTGTAGTGTGCACCACGTGATTCATTACGGTTATATGCACCGATTGTAATCACACGAGCAAGTACTAACATATTCCATAATTGGCGTGTGAAGAATACAGCTTGGTTACTCCAAGTTTGTGTATCTTCCATGTCAATATCTTGATAACGTCTCATCAACTCAAGAATTTTTTCATCTGTTTCTAGTAAACGTTTGTTATCACGAACAACTGTTACGTTTTTCGTCATGATTTCACCAAGTTCACGGTGAAGTTTGAAGGCATTTTCTGTCCCTCTCATGTTTAATAAATCGTCAAAACGTTTTTGTTCTTTATCGATTAAGTCTTGGTAAAGACTGTCGTCTAATTCAGTATATGAATGTTCAACAGTGTCGATATATTTTACAGCGTTCGGTCCAGCTACTGTACCGCCGTAAATCGCTGATAATAATGAGTTTGCACCTAAACGGTTACCGCCGTGTTGTGAGAAGTCACATTCACCTGCTGCGAATAAACCGTCAATTGTAGTCATTTGATCATAGTCTACGTATAATCCACCCATTGAATAGTGAACTGCTGGGAAGATTTTCATTGGTACTTTACGTGGGTCATCGCCTGTGAATTTTTCATAAATTTCGATGATACCGCCTAATTTAACGTCTAATTCATGCGGATCTTTGTGTGATAAATCTAGATATACCATGTTTTCACCATTGATACCTAATTTTTGGTTCACACATACGTCGAAGATTTCACGTGTTGCGATGTCACGAGGTACTAAGTTACCGTAATCCGGATATTTCTCTTCTAAGAAATACCAAGGTTTACCGTCTTTATAAGTCCAAATACGTCCACCTTCACCACGTGCTGATTCACTCATTAAACGCAATTTGTCGTCACCAGGAATCGCTGTTGGGTGGATTTGGATAAATTCACCGTTCGCATAAACTGCACCTTGTTGATACACGATAGATGCTGCTGAACCTGTATTGATCATTGAGTTTGTAGTTTTACCGAAGATAATACCAGGACCGCCTGTTGCCATAACTACTGCATCAGAACGGAATGCATCGATTTTCGCATCTGTTAAGTTTTGTGCGACGATACCACGCGCTGCGTTGTTTTCGTCTTTCACAACACCTAAGAATTCCCAACCTTCGTATTTTGTCACAAGACCGTCTACTTCGAACTTACGAACTTGTTCATCTAATGCATATAATAACTGTTGACCAGTTGTTGCACCAGCATATGCCGTTCTGTGATGCAACGTACCGCCGAAACGACGGAAGTCAAGTAAACCTTCAGGTGTTCTGTTGAACATTACACCCATGCGGTCTAATAAGTGGATGATTTTCGGTGCTGCATCCGCCATTGCTTTAACTGGTGGTTGGTTCGCTAAGAAGTCCCCGCCATAAACTGTATCGTCAAAGTGGATCCAAGGTGAGTCGCCTTCACCTTTTGTATTAACCGCTCCGTTAATACCCCCTTGCGCACACACAGAGTGCGAACGTTTTACGGGTACTACTGAGAATAAATCAACATGTACACCTTGTTCTGCTATTTTAATTGTTGACATCAGACCGGCAAGTCCTCCACCGACAACAATAACTTTTTTCTCTGCCATATAAATGTCACTCCCTGAAAATATAACCTTTATTTACGCTATGCTATTGCTCTTATACGAACGCTAAGATTGCACTTACACCGATGTAAGAAACAATAACGAATACTACTAATGATACCCATGTAAATACGCGTTGTGATTTAGCTGATTGTAAGGCACCCCATGTTACTAGGAATGACCATAAACCGTTCGCAAAGTGGAAAATTACTGCTACTGTTAAAACAAGGTAGAAGATTAACCAGAATGGATTGCTTAAGTAGTCTTGCATCATGTTGAATCCTAGTTCTTTATGCCCTAACCACATTTCCACTTTTGTTTGATAGAAGTGGATTGCGATAAAGATAAACGCTAAAACACCTGTGATACGTTGTAATAAGAACATCCAGTTTCTGAACCATGAATAATGGCCGACGTTCTCTTTAGCCGTGAATGCAATGTGAATACCGTATAACGCATGATAAAGAATTGGTAAGTAAATTAAGAAGATTTCAAGTGCTAACAAGAATGGTAATGATTCCATAAATCCTGCTGCTTGGTTGAAAGCTCCTGCTCCTTTAGTCGCTTGGTGGTTAACTGTCAAATGCACTAATAAGAATGCACCGATCGGAATAACCCCTAGTAACGAGTGTATGCGTCTTAAATAAAATTGATTCTTAGTATAACCCAAAAGGAAGTCCCCCCTGTGAAACAAATGATATTAATTGATTTCATTTTCAGGTTTGTTGAAATGCTCCAAATGCTCACAAAATTAAGTAAAATCAATACAAATGACTCAACCACCAACGAACAGCCCTGCTGGGAGTTGTAAAACACTGCAATCAGCACGGCAGCTCAGCGCCATTTTTCTCTATGTATGGACCCCTATCTTAGCTGTATATGCTGAACCGATGACCGCTGCAATCCCTTACAATCGAGGCAATTGTATTCAATTACACATTAAGTGAGAATCGTTTTCATTTAGAAAGCGTTTACAAACGCACCTAAAAAAATAAAATCTCGTTAACGATATTGTAACATTTTTTTACAGCCTTTTGGGCATGAGAATTATTATCAATGGATTTTTTTCAATCTTAGTTTAAATTCAGCTTCAAATAGACTTAAAATTAAGCTGAAAGCGGCACCTCCTTCAGCTTTCACTTCAGAATATACCGCTTCTAACTTTTTTGTTCTTCCTTATTTAATTCTTGTAGTAAATTCTCAGCTATCTTTTTAGGAAAACCAATTTCTTGAAGCTCCGCAACCGTGGCTGCTTTCATTTTCTTCACAGAACCAAACGTTCTTAACAACTTCGTTTTACGTTTTGGTCCGATACCATCAATATTATCTAACACAGACGTCAAACCATGTTTTTGTCTTGTTTGTCTATGGAATGTAATCGCAAAACGGTGGACTTCATCTTGAATTCGTTGCAGTAAATAGAACGCTTGACTGTTCTTCTTAAGCGGAACTACTTCTGCGTTTACACCATACAACAGTTCTGACGTTCTATGCTTATCATTTTTACGTAAGCCTGCGACAGGAATATCTAATCCCAATTCATTCTCAAGTACATCAATAGCTACAGACATCTGTCCTTTACCGCCATCGACAATAATAAGATCAGGTAACGGTAAACCATCGTTCAATACACGTGTATAACGTCTACGGATCACTTCTTGCATGGATTTATAATCATCAGGGCCATCAACCGTTTTAATTTTATATTTGCGGTATCCTTTTTTATCTGGTTTACCATCAACAAAAGTAACCATCGCAGAC
Source organism: Staphylococcus sp. CWZ226 (assembly GCF_018986355.1). Classification (NCBI taxonomy): domain Bacteria; kingdom Bacillati; phylum Bacillota; class Bacilli; order Caryophanales; family Staphylococcaceae; genus Staphylococcus; species Staphylococcus sp. CWZ226. Next base: position 146,543 of record NZ_JAHMSB010000001.1, read on the forward strand.
ACTGCATCAACACCTTGAATGTTAGAGTTATCAAACGCTTCAATACGAATCGGCGTTTGAATTCCCATTTGTTCTCCAAGCTCTTCAATCGCTTTGATTGTTCTAGACTCGTCTCTCGCAATCAATTCGAATTTATTTTCTAATGAAATTTCAGCATTATGATTCGCCATCTCAACTAAATCTTTCTTTTGGCCTCTGACTGGTTGCACAATTTTTGTATCTACAACCGATTGAATCATGTTAGCATCCAAATTTTTCGGCACATGCACTTCTTTCGGTAAAAGATGTTGATTCAATTGATAGAATTGACCGATAAACGTATAGAACTCCTCTTCTTCTGTTTGTTGAAGTGGAATCATTGTTGTATCACGTTGAATCATATTCCCGTTTCTGACGAAGAAAACTTGAACACACATCCAACCTTTCGACACACTATAACCAAATACATCACGTGCTTTATTATCTGTCGACATGATGTTTTGTTTTTTCGTCAAGTTATGAATATGTTGAATCAAATCACGATACTCTTTGGCTTGTTCAAAGTCTAATTGTTCACTCGCTGCCATCATGCGATCTTCTAAGTTCTTAAGAATTGTTTTATCTTCACCATTTAAGAACTCTGTCACTTCTTGAATCATTTGCGCATATTGTTGTTCATCTACTTCATAGACACAGGGGCCTAAGCATTGACCGATGTGATAATACAGACACAATTTATCCGGCATTTTATCACATTTACGGAATGGATAAATACGGTCTAACAATTTTTTCGTTTCTACTGCTGAATATGCGTTTGGATAAGGACCAAAGTATTTACCTGTCCCTTTTTTAACAGTTCTTGTAACCAACAAACGTGGATATTTTTCTCTCGTAATTTTAATGAAAGGATAGCTCTTATCATCTTTCAACAAGATATTGTAACGAGGTTGATATTGTTTAATTAAATTCAGCTCTAACAATAACGATTCCGTTTCACTATCTGTAACGATAAATTCAAAATTACGGATTTCTCCTACTAAACGTGTCGTCTTCGCATCGTGCGCACCTGTGAAATAAGAACGTAATCGATTACGCAGACGTTTAGCTTTCCCGACATAAATGACTTGATCGTTGCGGTCTTTCATTAAATAACAGCCAGGTTCAAACGGAACCACTGATAGTTTCTGTTTAATCTTTTCTTTATAATCTTCCAACGATTAACCTCCCTTCTCCTAAAGTTTGATAGATTTACTATGAAATTCAATTTACTATTATAACAAATACCAGCTTATACGAGCGACTGGCTTGCTTAACCAACGCCTTAAATTTCCATATGAAAAAGACCAGAACACTATATTCTGGTCTCGCATTTTTGTAATGATTGATTCGATATTTAACGTGAAGTTTCAACCATAATCGCCGAAACTCGGCATTATTTTAAAATTATAGGTGTTTGTTTAATACTTCAGCTAAGTTTTCTTTAGGTTGGAAACCTACAACTTTATCAACAGGTTCTCCATCTTTGAAAACGATTAGAGTTGGGATACTCATTACTTCGAATTTAGCTGCAGTGTTAGGATTTTCGTCAACATCTAATTTTAAGATGTCAGCTTTACCGTCGAAATCTTGAGCTAATTCTTCTAATACAGGTGCGATCATTTTACAAGGTCCACACCAAGTTGCCCAGAAATCTACTAATTTAACACCATTTTGAACTTGTTCGTTAAAGTCTGAATCAGTAACTTTAATTAATGCCATAAATATCGTTCCTCCTTAGGAATTTTAATGATGAACAAAGTATATCAGATACGATTTGTAATTGCATCGGCTTTGCTCATAACCACATTCTTTTTTATATTTCTTCATATTATTTTCATAATCGTATTATTTCAACGTCGCAACTGTTACACCGAAGCCACCTTCACTTGGTGTACCCGTGCGGTAAGAGGCAATATTTTTATGTCGTTTCAAATGTTGTTGCACTGCCTTCTGCAATGCTCCTGTTCCCTTCCCGTGAATAATATAAACATTCTCGTAGTTGCTGAGCATGGCTTGATCTAGGTACTGATCTAAAGCTGTTACCGCTTCATCATAACGATAACCTCTTAAGTCTAACTCCATTTTCACTGGAGAACGGTTCGAACGTGATACCATTTTCGTTTGTGGTTCTTGTGTCTTTTGTTTCTTCTCTAAGTCGGCAATCGGTAATTTCATTTTAATGATGCCCATTTGAACCACTGCTTCTTCATCATCCAAGATTTCAAGCACTTCACCTTTTTGACCATAGGTTAAGACTTTGACTTCATCGCCAGCTTTAATCTCATCCCATTTTTTCTTCTTCACATTTTGTTTAAGGTCAGTTGCTTCGTATTGCTCATCTAAGTGTTTACGTTTTTCAATCAACTCGTGCTCTTTCACATCAGCGTTTTTCTCATCTCTTAACTGACGTAAATCTGAAATAATTTCTTCTGCTTCTTTTGTCGCAGCTTTAACACGTTGATTGGCTTTCGTTTTCGCTTCATCCATCAATTGTTTTTCGTAATTTTGATATTGATCATATTTCTGACTCAATTGACGGTGTAAATCTTGTGCTTCTCGTAATAATTGTTCTAATTCAATACGTTGATTATCTACACGTTTCGTATTCTTCTCTAGTGAAGCAATCATATTGTTGATTTCTTGCTCATCTTGCCCAATCATCGCTTTCGCATCACGAATAATTTTGCCGTTTAAACCGAGTTTACTTGAAATTTCAAAGGCATTTGAACGTCCAGGCACACCCATTAATAATTTATACGTTGGGCTGAGCGTATTCACATCGAATTCCACACTGGCGTTCATGACACCCTCTCGGTTATAACTATAGGCTTTTAATTCAGGATAGTGTGTCGTAGCCATCACTAATGCACCGCGTTTTTGTACATTATCTAAAATACTCATTGCGAGTGCTGCCCCTTCACTTGGGTCTGTACCAGCACCAAGTTCGTCAAAGAGAATCACACTGTTGTGATCTGCATGTTTTAAAATCTCTACAATATTCTTCATATGAGAAGAGAACGTTGATAATGATTGTTCAATCGATTGTTCATCACCGATATCACAATAAACATTATCAAAGACACCGAGTTTACTACCGTCTAATGTTGGAATTAATAAACCTGATTGTGCCATCACGATGATTAAACCTAACGTTTTCAATGTGACAGTTTTACCACCAGTATTCGGACCCGTAATAATCACAGTTTGAATGCCATCTACAAATTCAATAGTATTCGCAACAACCGTTTTTGGATCTAATAATGGATGGAATGCTTTTGGTAAATACACCTTACGTTCTTCTGTAAATTCAGGTTTCGTCCCTTTAATAGAACTGCCGTATCGTGCTTTCGCAGTTAAGAAGTCGATTTGTCCCATTACAGACTCTGCAATTAAACAAGCATCCGCTTCACCAGCAACTTCTAACGTCAACTCCGTCAAAATACGTTCGACTTCTGCTTTCTCATCATTACGGAGTCGGCTGATTTTGTTATTCATTTCTACCACAGCTGAAGGTTCAATATATAACGTTTGACCTGAAGATGATTGGTCATGAACGATACCATTAAAGTCTTGACGATATTCCGCTTTTACTGGTATTACATGTCTATCATTTCTGACTGTAATAATCGAATCTGATAATTTCTTTTGGTTCGATTGACTTTTAACCACACGGTCTAAGTTTTGTTTAATGCGTTGTGACGTACTATGAATGCGACTTCTGATACTTTGCAGTTCATAGCTTGCATCATCAAATAAATCATAAGCATCACATTTTTGTTTAATTTCTTGATACAAATCCGAAAGAATCGGCAATTGAGTCATACGCTCATCTAAAATCGGATAATTGATAGCTTCCTCTTCTTCTAAGAGTTGACTGTAGAATGTTTTATATTGATTTTGAACTTGAATTAAACGCTTAATCTGGTTCAATTCACGTACGTTCAACATACTGCCGATTTTCGCACGATGAATAAGCGGTGACACTTTAGATAAACCACTTAAACTCGGTAAACGATGCTTATTATAAATTTGAGATATTTCGTCTGTTTCATCTATTTGATGAACAACAGTTTGATAATCAGAAGCTGGTGACATTGACGCTGCTTTTTCTCGTCCTAAGTCACTGACAGCTTCTTTTTCTACAAGTGCTTTGATTTTATCGAAATCAAGCACATCTAATGTCTTCTGTCTCACTGACATCCCTCTATTTCTTTAGCTTTTTATTATTTTTTATAAATGATTTGAAATCTTCTCTGCTCATAGTGTTCAACACACGTGATTTATCAATAAAAGCTTTTTGCGCTGTCGCGATACCATATTTCATCAACTCTAAGTTATCGATATGGTGTGCATCCGTATTGATGGTTACCATAATATCTTGATGATGACGTAACGCTTCTGCACTTAAATCTAAACGTAATGGATTCGCATTGATTTCTAAAATGGTACCTGTTTCTTTCGCTATCTCGAATAATCGATCCATATTAACTTTATAGCCGTCACGGCGACCGATAATACGTCCTGTTGGATGTGCAATATGACGCACATAAGGATTACGGCATGCTTGTTCTAAGCGATGCATAATTTGTTCTTCCGTTTGATTAAAGCTTTGATGAATCGATGCGATAACATAATCAAGCTGGGCTAATATCTCATCTGGATAATCTAATGTACCATCTGCTAAAATATCCATTTCAGTTCCAGAGTAAATATCAATTTCATCATATTCCTCATTCATCGCTTTAATTTCTTCATTTTGACGTAATAAACGCTCAATTTCTAAACCATGTGCTACACGTAAACTACGTGAATGATCTGTAATAACCATATATTCATAGCCTTTTTGAATATTAGCTTCAATCATTTCACGCAAACTAAAGGCACCGTCACTCATGGTTGTATGCATGTGCACATCGCCTTTAATATCATCTAAAGTCACAATATTAGATAAGTCTCGGTCAAATTCACTGCCGTCTACACGCATTGGCGGCGCAATCCATTCATGTCCGAAATGTTCATAGATAGCTGCTTCACTGTCTAATTGCAGCAAAGAACCATCTGGCTGTTCAATGCCATATTCACTGACTTTTTCACCGCGTGCTTTCGCAAGTTGACGAATACGGATATTATGATCTTTTGAGCCAGTAAAATGTTGCAGCGTATGATAATATGCGTTTGGTTCAACAATTCTGAAGTCGATTTCAATTGTTTCATCTTCAAATTCAACTTCTACCGATACTTTCGTTAATCCTACTGCCACATCTTTGACTTTATGCGGCACCTTTAATAAGGCTTGTTGCACAGTCTCAGGATCATTTGTACTCATTATATAGTCTAAATCTTTACTCATTTCCTTCACTCTGCGGAAACTGCCTGCGACATGATATTGTTCTAACGCATCAATCGTCTCTAAATATTCTTCAATTTCTTGATTCAATTTAATCAATAAGTTGATAGGATAACGTTCTTTACGTGCACTTAGCGCTTTGACACCCGCTAAGATATTTTCTTCAGTCTTTTTACCGAAACCACTTAACGCACTGACTTCTTTATTTTCACAAGCACGTGCAAGCTCTTCTTTATTCGTAATGCCAAGCTCTTTATAAAGTTTATGAATCTTTTTACTGCCAAGACCTGGAATCTTCAATAATGACACTAAACCTTCAGGCACTTCTTCTTCTAATGCTTTAAGTGTTTCAGATTCACCTGCTGCTAAATATTCATTGATAACTTCGCCAACACCTTTACCGATATTTTTAAGCTTTGTGACATCTTCAATTTCATCCATCGTACGTTCATCTGTTTCTAAACTTTGCGCTGCTTTACGATAAGCAGACACTTTGAATGTATTTTCACCTTTTAACTCCATGTAAGTGGCAATCTTCTCTAATAAACGCACAACATCTTTCTTTGTAATATGTTGACTCACTTTATTCACTCCAATTAAAAAGAGGAACTTGATGGCATTCGTATATCTGTAACAGATTGGCGAATGTGTCAGCCTCCTCTTTGTTTAGTCTTTGTATTCATTGAATTATAATGCCATCACAAATGATGACAGATATGGGGTATGAAAGAGTATCAAATTTGCGATAATCGATTGTGCAAATTGCTGCTGAATCGCAAAGCTCGGATATAAGCTGCACAAGTATAATACGAGCAAGACAATGACCACAGAGCTGATCAAGCTAAGCAGTACACCGAAACTTCGATTCAAGATAGATATGGGTTGTGTTACCATTATTTTATCAAACGCAGATAAAATAAGGTATAAAATAAACTTGCTGATTAGAAATATCATGATAAACGCGACAATATTTTCAAAGCGCAGATGAATATCATCATATTGTATAAAATAATGTGTTTGTGCTGCTTTCGTTTTAGGAAACGGAACATATAATTCTAACTGCTTCGCAATCGGTGCGTACCATAATGCCGCAAAGATAAACGCAGCGACCGTACTTATAAAATGAAGCAGACTCCACCAAAATCCTCTGTGAAACCCCATAGCGGCAATCAAAATAAAGACAAAAAAGATAAAGAAATTTAGCAGCATAGGCAGACCCTACTGTTCATCATGCTTTAAACGATTCAACTCTTGTGTCAAACGACGGTTTTCTTCTTCTAATAACACCTTTTCATGCATAATGTTAACCGCAGTTAATACTGCTTTACGTGTGGTATCTAACCCTGCACTCTTACGACCTAATTCTTGAATTTTTTCATCTACTAGATGCGCAACATAACGTATATGCTCAGGATTATCTTCGCCGACTATTGTATAATTTTTGTTATTAATCGTAACATTGATTCTATTTTTAAATTCGCCCAATTTGATAACTCCAATCTTGCTTATTTTCACTCATTCACCACGACAACTGATGAGTGTATCTCTTATATTAATCGTAACTGATTTTCACACTGATTTGTTGAAAACCACTCTATTTATTCATCACGAACCATTATACACGAGTGCCATTTATTATGTAAGTAGTGTACGCTTTTTGCCAATGTTATGTAAACAGACTGTAATATATAACCTTTTATTGCGACAGGCACCTATAGTAAAATAAGAATACTACTACAAGTAAGGAGCATCCCTATGGCGAACGTCGTATTAAAATTAACAGAAGAACAAATTCAACAATTACTTAGCAAAATCAACGCAGACACAACGAATCTTCCCAAAGGCTCACGCGCACGCGCAAAATATCAAGGTACAACAATTCATATTTATAATTCCAACAAAGTCATGTTTCAAGGCACTCAAGCAGAAGCAGTTTCACAACAATTACTAGGTAATGCTGCCTCAACGTCTAAAGCACCCTCAAAGAAGAAGAAAACAACAATCATCAATTCCAGTGATTATCCATTTAATACATCCAACTGTATCGGCAGTGATGAAGCAGGCAGCGGCGACTATTTCGGTCCGCTTACTGTTTGTGCGGCTTATGTGTCAAAAGAACATGTTGAAGTATTAAAAACATTAGGTGTCGATGATTCTAAAAAATTATCAGATGATAAAATTGTTGAATTAGCTGAGCAATTAGTGACATTCCTTCCCCACTCACTACAAACATTAGATAACAAAAGATATAATGAACAAAAACAACTCGGCTGGTCACAAGTTAAAATGAAAGCTGTTTTGCATAATCATGCCATTGAAAACGTGGTAGACCGTATCGAAGCACAAAACTTCCCTTTAGACTATATTGTAATTGACCAATTTGCGGTACGCGGTGTTTATCAAAATTACGCACTGACAGCTATGCCTTATCCAGACAAAACTTGTTTCGAAACAAAAGGTGAATCCAAATCTTTAGCCATCGCAGCCGCAAGTATCCTTTCCCGTTATGCTTTCGTGAAACATATGGAGCATATGGGCAAAAAAATAAACCAAACGATTCCAAAAGGGGCAAGTCAAACAGTAGATTTATTTGCGGCTCGTTTAATTGATCAATACGGTACAGAGACATTAGACTCTATATCAAAAGCTGACTTTAAAAATAGAGACAAAGCCTTAGACCTTTATCGTAAAAAACAGTTAAACAACTAATCACCTTAACAGATTGCTTACACTTTATATATAAATAAAATGAAACAAGCTCCTTCCACACATGATCTGTGTAGAAAGAGCTTGTTTTTTTAATAATTCATTTTCTTCAAATGAACCGAATTAACGAATCACTGCACCTTCTGCAGTTAACGCATTCACGATTTCATCATGAACCGCTGTCACTTGTTCGTCTGTTAACGTATTTTCTGTATCTAAATAAGAGATACGGATCGCAACTGATTTCTTACCAGCTTCCATATGTTCGCCTTCATAGACATCAAAAACTTGCGCATCTTGTAAGATTTTACCGCCATGTGCTTTGATTGTGCTAATAAGTTCAGCAGCTGACACTGTTGTATCTACTTCTAATGCGATATCTCTCGTTACACCAGGATATTTAGGGATTTGTTCATAATTGATGTAACCCACAGAAACATTCATCAATTTATCGTAGTTTAATTCAAAGACATACGTACGTTGTTTTAAATCATTTTCTTCAGCTAATTGCGGGTGTAATTCACCGATAAAGCCGATGACTTCGCCATTTAATAAAACATTTGCCGTACGTCCTGGATGTAAACCATCCATTTGCGTTGCCTCGTAATCAAATGTAACATCTAATTTTTCCGCAACTGCATCTAAGACACCTTTCGCAAGATAGAAATCTGTTAATTCTTTTTTACCTTGCCATTGGTTGCTGCTATATTCACCAGTTAAAATACCACTTAAGTATTCAACCTCATCTGGTAATTCACCTTTGCCATTCGCAAAGAAGACGCGACCGATTTCATATAAGAATACATTTGTGTTTTTACGTGCCACGTTATAAGCCACCGCATCAATTAAATGTGGTAATAAACTTTGACGTAATACTGCGTGTGCTTCACTCATCGGCATTAACAATTCAATGTTTGGTTTGTCACTCACTGAGAATGCTTTACCACGTGCACGGTCTACTAATGAATACGTAATTGCTTCACTTAAACCTGCACCTTCTAATGTACGTTTTAAAATACGTGTTTTTGATTGACGGTCTGTCAATTGACCGCTTGTAACTTGTTCGAAGACTGGTAATGTTGATGGAATTTCATCATAACCATAAATACGTGCCACTTCTTCGATTAAGTCTTCTTTGATTTTGACATCTCTACGACGCGAAGGAACATAGACTGTTAAGTTACCTTCATTATTTTCAGTTTTGAAACCAAGTTGACTTAATGATTTCACAATCGCTTCAACTGTCATTTCTGAACCGATTGTATTATTAATTTTATCAACTGTAATTTCAATAGGTGTAATAAATTCGCCTAAGTCACCTGATGCGACGCGATCTGATAATACTTCACCTTGTGCGTAATGTTCTAATAAGTAACATGCACGGTCAACAGCTTGGTCTACAAATTCAGTCGCAATTCCTTTTTCGAATCGGCTTGAAGATTCACTACGTAAGTTAAGACGACGTGATGTATGACGGATGCTGACAGGATCGAAGATTGCACCTTCAACCACGACATTTTGTGTTTGTTCAGTAACTTCAGAGAAGTCTCCACCCATCACACCACCAAGCGCAATCGGTTCTTTGCCGTTTGTGATAACGATATCTGACGCTAATAATTCACGTTCTGTATCATCTAACGTTGTCATTTTTTCGCCTTCTTGAGCTTGGCGCACGACAATTTTGTCAGACCCGATATGATCTTGGTCAAACATATGAAGTGGTTGGCCGTATTCTAATAACACATAGTTTGAAATATCTACAACATTATTAATCGGACGAATACCGGCTTTCATTAATCGTGCTTGCATCCACATTGGAGATGGGCCGATTTTAACGTTTTTAACGACACGTGCACTGTAATAAGGTGTTTTATCTGGATTTTCAACTGTTACTGAAATTTCTTCAGATGCTGAAGTTTCAGTCGTGTCAGGTTGTGTTTCTGGTAATGTTAACGGTGCACCATAAAGTGCTGATGTTTCATAGGCAGCACCTACCATACTTAATGCATCCGCACGGTTCGGTGTTAAGTCGAATTCCATTACTTGATCATTTAAGTATAATGCTTCTAATGCATCAGTACCTGGTTTAACTTCATTCGGGAAGTTATAAATTCCTTCTTCAAATGCTTTAGGTACCACGTTGCTTTGAACGCCGATTTCTTGAAGTGAACAAATCATACCTTCAGAAACTTCACCACGTAATTTCGCACGTTTAATTTTAACGCCGCCTGGTAAACGACCGCCGACAGTTGCGACAATCACATATTGCCCAGCATCAACATTAGGTGCACCACATACGATTTGTACGGGTTCTTCTTCACCGATATCCACTTTACAAATATTCAATTTATCTGCGTTCGGATGTTGTGTTTTACTTTCCACATAACCTACGACTAATTTTTTAATTTCAGCTGTGTAATCAATGATGTCATCGACTTCAATCCCTGTACGTGTGATACGTTCAGCTAATGATTGAATCGGTTCATTAACCGCAACTAAAGATTCTAACCATTCTTTTGATACAAACATTATGCTTCACCTCTATCTTCAACAGCTTTGAATTGATCTAAGAAACGGACATCATTTGTATAGAAGTAACGAATATCTTCAATACCGTATTTCAACATTGCGATACGGTCAGGACCCATACCGAATGCGAATCCAGTGTATTTAGAAGAATCGAAACCAGCCATTTCTAAAACATTCGGATGCACCATACCGGCACCTAAGATTTCAATCCAGCCTGAACCTTTACATACGTTACAGCCTTTACCGCCACATTTGAAGCAAGACACATCGACTTCTACTGAAGGTTCAGTGAATGGGAAGTAACTTGGACGCAAACGGATTTCACGTTCTTCACCGAATAATTTTTTCGCCACAAGTTCAAGCGTACCTTTCAAGTCACTCATTTTAATATTTTCTGCCACAACTAAGCCTTCAATTTGTGTGAATTGGTGACTGTGTGTCGCATCATCTGAGTCACGACGATATACTTTACCAGGACAAATAATTTTAACTGGCCCTTGGCCGTTACGTTTCTCAAGTGTACGTGCTTGTACAGGTGAGGTATGTGTACGCATTAACGTTTCTTCTGTGATATAGAATGTATCTTGCATATCACGTGCTGGGTGTGATTTCGGTAAGTTTAATGCTTCGAAGTTATAGTAATCTTGTTCTACTTCATAACCATTCACGATTTCATAACCTAAACCTAAGAATAAATCTTCAATTTCTTGAATCGTACGTGTTAATGGGTGCGCTGCACCTTGTTTGATTTGGCGACTTGGTAAAGTCACATCAATTGTTTCTTCTTCTAATTGTTTATTTAAACGTTCTTGTTCAAGCACTTTTTTACGTTCAGCAATTGCTTGTTCAATCGCTTGGCGTACTTCATTGACTGCTTGTCCGAATTTTGGTTTTTCTTCATTTGATAAATCTTTCATTTGTTTCATTAAACCTGAAACAGAACCTTTTTTACCTAAGTATTTAACTTTAACATCTTGTAACGCTTTCTCATCTGACGCTTGTGACACATCGGCCAAAGCTTCTGATTTCAGCTGATTCATTTCTTCAGTTTGAATCATATCTGCCCCTCCTAAATAATATTGCCAATAAAAAAAGACTTCTATCCCTGAGATATGGGACGAAGTCTTCCGTGGTACCACCCAAATTTATGCATACGCATACACTTGATTTATCATAGATAACGGTGATGAACCGACTTAAATTTCTTTAAGTTGCCAAAAAGGTGAAAAAAATTATCGCATTCTGGAATAACTTTCAGTCACGGTTATTCTCCCTAAACAGTCTGCTTCTGATAATTTACGTCTTTTTATAGGCAAAGTATTAATTTATCTGTTTGAGTCATCTGCTCAAACTCTGAATCACATTTAATTATAAGTAATCCCTTCCGACCGGTCAACCTTTTAATTTATAGATTAAGATACTGCCTGCAATCGCTACATTCAGACTTTCAGCAGCCCCGTACATCGGAATTGTTAAACGTTTCGTCGTGTGACTTAATAATGCTGGATCGACACCTTGACCTTCGTTACCAAGCAATAACGCGAAAGATGATTGTGCATCCTCTTCATTAAAATTCACCGCATCTTCTAATGCAGTGCCGTATACCGGCCCATCAAATTGATTAATAAATTCCTCAATCGGCTGAGTGACAATCGGTAAATGGAAGACACTGCCTTGGCTTGAGCGTAATACTTTATCTTGATACGCGTCGGCTGTTCCTGGTGCCAAGACAATCAAATCCAACGCAGCTGCATCAGCTGTACGAATCAACGTACCAAGATTACCTGGATCTTGAATGCGATCAAGCAGTAATACTTGTTTAGCCTCTGCGATACGTGAAGCAACCTCTGGTTTTTCAATGACCGCAAAGATACCTTGAGGTGTCACAGTTCCTGACAAACTTTCTGCTACTTTGAAGTTTATATGGAACGCTTCTTCAGCAGCTTCAATTAATTGTGCATCAAAGCGTTCAGGTTCAACGACAAAGAGTTGTTTTACTGATAATTGGCTTTGAACCGCTTCTTCAATCAAATGTGTCCCTTCTACCAACAACAGTCCTGTTTTATCTCGTTCTTTTTTCTTCTTTAATTTATTCGCTTGTTTCACCTTCGTATTTTGCGGTGACGTAATTTGTTCCATAGTCGGTTACCTCATTTACGATTTTTCCTTATTTTATCATGTTGCTTCTCATAAACAAAAATGAGACCTACCGTTATATACGATGGGTCTCATTATTCATCAATTATTTTGAAACGACTTCTTCACCGTTGTAAGAACCACAGTTTTTACAAACGCGGTGAGATAATTTGTATTCACCACAGTTAGGGCATTCAGTCATACCTGGTACTGATAATTTAAAGTGAGTACGACGTTTATTTTTTCTAGTTTTAGATGTTCTTCTTTTTGGTACTGCCATGATTTAATCCTCCTTAAATTTCAAACACAAAAATCTTTGTTACTGTGCGATTAAGATGTTAATAACAATACTATCTATTGTACATCAACTTCTATTGCTTTTCATCATAAAATTGTTGCAATTTTTGAAGCCTTGGATCGACTTTCTTAGAAGAGATTTCTTCTGCTTGTTCACTTTCTTCTAATTCGTCTTCGTCAATAACTTCCCAACCTTGACCGCTCTGCAGCATGTCTTCTAAACTGCTGTCTTCAGCCACTGCTCGGATAGGCTTTTCTATGATGACAAGCTCTTCTGCGATATCACGTAAATCAATCATTCCGTTTGTAGCAAGATGATAATGTTCATCATCTTCTTCACTATCACTAAACTCATGACCTTCTAAATCAAATATTTCTGTTGTTTCCACATCAATCGGCACTTCAACCGGTTTTAATGTACGCGCATCTTCCATCGTGTACGCACCAGTTAAGTGGATATCAGCGACAACTTCATTTGATTTGACATCAAGTTTGCCCTTCACTCGGATATCAGATAAATCTATAAGTCCTAATTTATCAATTAAATGATTATAATTTACTGTTTGATCAAATTCAAAAGGCTGACCTTGATATTTTCTTAATTGCGTTATTGACCATTTCATATGGCTTCACCTCTAACAAGCACAAAATTTATTTTAACTTTCTAGCGTTAAGTTGTCAAGATTTTTTCTTAACATCTTGACTTTTTGATACAATAATCATAATGAATTCTGAAAGGACGGATTGCAAATGAAATGCGCAGCACTGATTACAGAGTATAACCCCTTCCATAACGGGCATGTCTACCATGCAGAACAAGCACGTCAAATCGCTGATGCAGATATCACTGTAGCTATTATGAGCGGTCAATTTGTGATGCGCGGAGAACCCGCAATCTACAACAAATTTTTACGCACACAATTGGCACTCTCTGCTTGCGACCTTGTCGTTGAGCTTCCTGCTTATGCAGCGTTATCTGCTGGAGAATACTTCGCAGAAATGGGTGTCAAAGTTGCTGACTATCTTAATTGTGATGCACTCGTGTTCGGAAGTGAATCCGGCAGCATCAAAGATTTCGAACATGTTGCCATGCAACTCAACCATATCGAAGAACATCCAGAATTTCAAACAAAGCTGCACGAAGGGAAAAGTTACCCTAGAATCATCCATGAATTATTAGATGAACCTGCTTTACTGCAGACACCTAATAATATCTTAGGTCTCTCTTATGTACAAGCTATTCAACACTATGCAGCACACATCACACCTTTGACATTACAACGACATCAAACGAACCATCATAACCAAACCATAGACAACCAAACTTTCGCAAGCGGCAGCGCAATCAGAAAGGCTCTCAAAAACAATGATTCAAGCTTTGAAACAGTAGTTCCATCATCAGTTAAACACTTGTATACATCACCGCAATTAACGTTAGATGAGGTGTTCCCTTATCTGAAATTTACATTATTACGCGCCTCTCTTGAAGAACTACGTGAGATTCATACGGTTAGTGAAGGGTTTGAGTATCGTTTAAAAGAAAAAATCCAATCTGCACACAACTTCAATCAATTGATGCAGCTGCTTAAAACTAAGCGCTATACGTATACCCGTATTCAGCGTATGTTAATGAACTGCTTGTTAAACTTTAAACAAGCAAATAAACAAAATGAAATTGACGCTGTACGCATCTTAGGTATGAATGAAAAAGGACAAGCGTACTTAAAACAATTGAAGAAAGATTTTCCAGATCGTCACTTTATTACGAACGTTAATAAAGCGACCGAAAGTTATTTTGAACCAGAAATCAAAGCAACTGAAATTTATAATGCACTGTCTGGTCAAACCGCTGATGATTTCAATACACCTGTAATTAGGGTACAGTCACAATAAGGGGGTAAATCAACATGCAAGTTTATTCAGAATCGGAAGTAAAAGAACGTTATCATATGAAAGATGCGATTACAGCGATTGAAGAAAGTTTCAATAAGCTGAACCAAATCAAAACTGCACCACGCACGGTGATTCCTACAGGTGATGGTGCAAAATCTATGTTATACATGCCTTGTGTTGACTTAGCCAAACAACTCGGCACAATCAAAATCACATCTATCACACCAGAGAATCCAAAACAGCAACTACCTACTACACAAGCACAAATCGTGATTACTAATCTTAAAAATGGTGAAACGAAGGCGATGTTAGATGGCAGTTACCTGACTAGATTGAGAACTGGTGCACTGAGCGGTATTGCGACTAAATATATGAGCCGTGAAAATGCGACAACTTTAGGTATGATTGGTACAGGTGGTATGGCTTACGAACAATTCTTAGGTAATATCGAGGTCCGCCCTATCAATACAGTCTTGCTTTACAACCGTACAACAGAAAAAGCACAAGACTTTAAAACACGTATTTTAAAAGATTATCCAGATTTAAATGTTCAAGTATTAGAAGATGTATCAAAACTGGTCAAACAAGCAGATATTATCAACTGCCAAACACCTTCCACGCAGCCTGTCTTTAACGCTGAAGATGTGCAGCCAGGCACACATATCAACGGTATTGGCTCTTACCAACCGGATATGAAAGAACTAGATGCAAATATTTTCACGCAAGCAGAAAGTGTCGTTGTAGATGATCTTGAAGGGGCTAAAGAAGAGTCAGGAGAATTGATTGAAGCGAATGAAAATAAAACATTCACTTTCGAAGAAATCAATGATGAACTCAAAACACTTTCACAACAAGGGACTCTATATCGTAAAAATAATGACGCCATCACTGTCTTTAAATGTGTTGGTGCAGCTTACTTTGATTTAGCTGTTGCCATCGGTGCTTATGAAAAGTTAAATCAATAACTACAAAACATTTAATATCAAATAAAAAACACGTTTCAACACCTTTTGTATGATACAAATAGACGTTGAAACGTGTTTTATTAGTTTCCGAATTTTTCTTTTAATGCTTTTTCTACAGGAGGCGGTACAAACTCAGAAATATCCGCTTTATATTGCGCTACTTCTTTAACTACACTAGAACTGATGAATGAATAGTTCGTGCTTGTCATCATATATAATGTTTCGACATCACTATTCAACTTCTTGTTCATAGATGTTAAACGTAATTCGTATTCAAAGTCGCTGACTGCACGTAATCCTCGAATGATTGTTTTTGCGCCGATTTTATCACAAAAATCTACAAGTAAACCATTGAATTGGTGCACTTGTACGTTCGGGATATTTGCGACAGATTCTTCAATTAAAGCGATGCGTTCTTCCACAGTAAAAGTCCCTGACTTATTACGGTTTTTCAATACACAGATGTGGATTTCATCAAAACGGTGTGCCACACGTTCAATAATATCCAAATGCCCATATGTAATTGGATCGAAACTACCTGGTATTACTGCTTTTGTTTCAGCCATCATGTTCTCCTTTTTCTAATAACATAGTATCCGTTAAGCCATAATGATAACGTTTAATCACTTCAAAAGAGTGCGTATCAATGTTTTCTTTATGGTTAAACTCACAAACGATGATACCACTTTTCTTCAATAAGTTAAACTCTTCGATTTGTGCTAATGCTTTATCAATTAATCCTTTATCATAAGGCGGGTCTAAGAAGATTAAATCAAATTGAATGTCTCGTTTAGCTAACGCTTTCAAAGCACGGTCAGCATTATTTTTATAGACTTCTGCTTGTTTCATCAAATCTAAGCTGTTTAAGTTTGCTTTGATTACTTTGACTGCTTTAAAATTTTGATCTACAAAAATCATTTCGTCCATACCACGAGACAATGCTTCTATACCTAAAGCACCGCTTCCCGCAAACAAATCCAAACCGATACCTGATACATCATGCAAGGTATTAAAGATACTTTCTTTTACTTTATCTGTTGTCGGACGTGTATTACGCCCTTGCAGACTTTCTAGAGGTTTACTTTTATGTTGGCCTGATATCACTCTCATCTAATACTTCACTTCCCCTCTTGTTCTATAATATAATTTGGGTAATAAGGAGGCTATTCCCAAAATGAAACAATCTTTTATTGTACTCGGTGAAGGACTCACCGATTTATTTGAGTTCAAAACACTTATTCAATATAATCATGAACGCATTAAATGCATTGTGTTCTTTAACAGTCCAAGTTCAGACAAAGGTTTAAGTTCTGCAGCGATTATCATGAATCCAACTGAAGGCAATTACTTCCAAGCCATGTATATCATGTTGAATGCTTTTCCTTACCCTCATCCAGAGGATAATAAAAAATCAGCAATGATTCGCGGCTTCGCTGAAGATTATCAATTACCGTTAAACGAATTAGATGTTAAATCTTCAGACGAGTTTCATGATTTAGAACTCTATTTCAACTATTTAGTCGGTGTCTTACGCTTATATCATTGGATACCGCCATTACAATAACGTTTAATGTCATATCATAAGGGTTATATTGGTTGATACAGTAGTGTAACTATTAATTGATTTCGTATTTTTCTTTTTCATACGTTTTCTTTAAATATTTATAAGGAGAACCTTCAATGTGACGCACATACTTTAATTTCATGAGTCGGTTGACAATATGATCGGCATCATTTTCATTGATATACATGATGACATATTTGCGATTACGATTACTATTGACAATATGACCGTATTTTCTAATATGACGTTCATGCTTCATATGTTTAAGGTATATAATTAAACTGGTTCTTGGTATGATTTCTGTCATTTTGATCACTCCATTACTTTAATCTATAGTATCACGACTGAACTAAATTTGAAATAACCAAACCCCTGTATCACTAAGCATTCACGCTTCTTAGATATTACTTTTGGTTAGCTTCATAAACTACGAGGAGGAAATTTCATGGTAAAAATAAGTAGACTTATCAGAAACAGTGTAGCAGGTGCTGCCGGTATATTCAGCGGACTTATCTTTTTGTCAAAATTAAAAGGACAACCAGAACCTCAACCTATCCCAGCATTCTTTACACGTAAGCCCCATTATATCTTCGCCCATCGCGGCGGCATGGCATTACGTCCGGAACAAACAAAACTCGCATTTGATACAGCGGCATCTTACGAAGTGGATGGTTTCGAAACAGATGTACGGGTCACAAGT
The DNA here is from genome assembly GCF_018986355.1 of Staphylococcus sp. CWZ226. Lineage (NCBI taxonomy): Bacteria > Bacillati > Bacillota > Bacilli > Caryophanales > Staphylococcaceae > Staphylococcus > Staphylococcus sp. CWZ226. Next base: position 164,698 of record NZ_JAHMSB010000001.1, read on the forward strand.
GATGAACAATTGATTGTCTTTCACGATGCCACAGTCGACCGTACTACTAACGGTTCAGGCAAAGTACGTGAACATCGCTTAGATGAACTGCAAAAGCTGGATGCAGGTTATCATTTTAAAGACATCAATAAAGAGACGCCTTATCGTGACCACCCAGATGCGAAAATCCTGACATTTGATCAATTGTTAGAATTATATCCTGATATGCTCATTAATGTGGATTTAAAAGATAGTCCAGACTCTTATGAAGGTACGATTGCACCAGAACTATTATACAAATCTATCGTACGTCATAACGCACAAGATCGCGTATTAGTGACGAGTTTCTATCAGGAACAAATTGCTAGATTTTCTGAATTAGCATTAGGAACAGTTGCGGTAGGCGCAAGCCAAGAAGAAGTCACTGTAGGTATCGTTAAATTCTTCAGCGGCTTAGGCAATATGTTTGAAGCGCAAGCCAACACTTTCCAAATGCCGACAAGTTATCATGGTGTGCCACTTACTTCAAAACGATTAATCAATTGGTTGAATTCTCGTAATATCGTTCCAGGTTATTACGGTGTCAACAGTATTGATTTAATGAGCGACCTATTTAACAACGGCACACATACTATTGTCACTGACAGACCTGACCTTGCATTCCAATATCGTCAAAACCAAGCTCAACATTAATATGACTGATCACTCAAATTATAATAATTAATAAACAAAGCAACACCCGCTACCATCGGCTTTATAGCTTATGTAGCGGGTGTTGCTTTGTGTTTTATATTAAGCGTGGATTTGGCATTGGCATGTTCCGCCTGTACTGCATCCATGCATATCTGTTCTAAAGAATGGGTTCCCTACTTCAATTTTCACATTATCTGAAATAGAAGTTGCGATAATTGTGATGACTTCATCCACTAAATTTTGAAGTTCAGTTTCTTTTTGTTTATACGCCATCACAGATGGAACCATGTCATACGCTCGTTTACTTTTACGCGTTGCACGTGTCACTGTTTGATAATCTGGATGATATTTACCAAAACGCATCACTTCATCATAACGTTCTTTATATTTCATAAACGTTTGATAATGTATTTGTGCTGCTTCATCTTCGTTCATTGCTTGACGTGCTGCTATATATTCTTGGTAAATCTCTGAGTTTAAAATCATTTCACTGACTTCATCTACACCATCTAAAACCTCAATGATTTCAGAATTAATCATATTGTCACCTTCCATCAGTCTCCAATAAATATTAATGTATAGTAGCCGTCCATGACATCTCCGCCCATTTCAGTATATTGTGTATTCAATAAACGAGAACGGTGAATGTCTGAATTCAACCAGCTATGCAAGAGTGTCGGTACGTCATTAAAGTCATAACCAACGTTTTGTCCTACGGCTTCAAATTTTATATTACGATCATCTAGTTGTTGTTTCAAAGCACCTTCAGTAAATTCAACATTTTTGTTATTTGTACTTTCGTATAAGTTTACTGAAGCGATGTGACTCAAATCATTATTTACTTTGAACGGTTTAAGCCCCTTCAAGCTTCTGATTTGATTGGTAACTTCATAAAGCGTCATTAACTGGTTGACGTTTTGTTCGTATGGGACATCTTTATGTTGATTTTTAACAGTTTTTTCATTTGATGTTTGTGTCATTTGATATGGATTAAACATGACAAGTGCATTAGCATCAAGGAATCTTACACCAACCACTTTATTGGTTTGTTGATCGATATACACTTGCGCATACACATCACCATATTTTATCAGCATTTGTGTTTTCATATCTTCATCAGAAAGTTCTATATCATAAGACTTACCGTTAGCTTTGATACGGGGTTCTGGATTAATACTCGTGTTTTCAAAAATACTCGAAGCATCTTCAGAGATATTGATAGGTTCAATATCCGCCTTCGTTCCTGTCGCATAGACTGATTTAATGATATTATTCTTAGCCGTCACAATATAATATTGATTCTGTGCTCTGAAGACATAGTTTTTATAGTCATTTGCGTATGCATAGACACGATCAGCTTGACCGAATTTCTTCGTCAAACCGCTGATGTCATTGTTGACCCATGTTCCAATTCCTGTCTTAGGTTTTGGATTTTCAGTCTCCGGCCCTTTTTTCTGTGTTTGTTCAATTTTTGTCGACGATTTCTTGTTTGGATTTTCTAACACATCAAATTTCAGCCGTGGCGAATAAAATAAATAGATAAGAAAAGTTATGAGAAGCAAGACGCCTATAACTTTAATAATTAAATTCCTCATTCTCCGCCCACCTCAATGTTAAGTAATTATCATTGTACACGTTTCACACGCACACTCGCAAGGATAGTCTTTATGTAAAAACATCGACTGACAACAGATAACGTCATCAGTCGATGTTTTACATTTTAAAAGCCGAAAGTTGCTTTAAATAATGAAGTTGTTTCTCCACCTGGGTACATAACATATAACAAGATGTACACGATAATACCTGTGAACGCTGTAAAAATCCAAATAATCGCTGCCCAAGGTCCAACCTTGCGGTGAAGATTAAATTTGTCTTTAAACGCTGTGATGATTTGGAATAATCCCATTAATCCACCCACTGTTGATAACGCGATGTGGAAAATCAAGAAGAAATGGTAATATCCTTTTAACCATGCAGGTCCACCGAAAGCAGTGTTCCCGATAAAGAATGTTCTACTTGCATAAATGATAAAGAATGTTAATGCGAAGAATGCCGCAGTCAACATTACTTTCTTATGCGCTTCAATTTTACGTTTTTTAATCAAGTACCATCCAACAATAACTAACGCCGCACAAATTTGAATACAGCTTGTACTTATCGTCGGCAATATAGGTAGACTCATAAATCTCATCCTATCTTCAATTTATTTAAATCATATTGATTAAAGAAATTACGACTGCTAATGCAAAGAATAGCACTAAATAGTTTAGTGAGTAAACAAACATTAACGTAGCCCATTTCTTTTGATTGAAGTTCTTCTTGAAGCTTGTTAAGCCAAGATACATCCAACCTAAGTTCAGAAGTGTTGCCAATACAACGAATACCGTACCTAAATTTGTAAATAATAATGGTAAAGGTAATAATGCGACTAACCATAAAAGCATACCTACACGTGTACGGTTAAAACCTCTAACAGATGGTAACATAGGAACTTTAGCTAAAGCATATTCGTCTTGACGTTTAATAGCTAAGGCATAGAAATGAATCGGTTGCCAACAAAATACCACTAAGAATAACGCAATTGCTGTTAAGCTTAGTTGGCCTTCAATTGCTGTCCAGCCGATTAAAGGCGGTACTGCACCTGGGAAGCTCCCGATAACAGTATTCCAAGTTGTGTGGCGTTTAGACCAAATTGAATAAAATGATACGTAGCCGATAATGCCCATTAAACCAATGACACCTGATGGTATATTTAGGATAAATAATAAGATTTCTCCTAGAACCATCATTCCGAAACTTAAAATCAATAAATTTTTATTTGAAATTCTGTTATTGACTGTCGGTCTTGACTGTTTGCTTGGCATAATGCTGTCAATATCTTGGTCATAATAGTTATTGAGTGCACATGCGCCCCCCATGATGAGCGTTGAACCGATCATCATCAACAGAATTTGCGGTATAGATGATAGGAAGGAGTGATTCGTTAATACAATCGCTAGCCATGCTCCTGTGAAGGCAGGAATTAAGTTCCCTTGAACGAGCCCCATTTTAATAATTGCTTTCAGTTCTTTAAGGGTTACACGACCAGAAGCTTGCGACAAAGTATGTCCTTTATCCATAATGCCCCTCCTTAAAATATTCATATAATACAATGATATAGCAAAAAGTAATAGTTGACTAGGCTAAATAAGACAAATTTGTGACACTTTAGCGACAACACTAATTTTCAAAAAATCGTCATTTTTGTGACACATTTTCAATCCACATGCTATTAAAATTTATAGCCATTATTGATATAATGTTTATAAATATTTACAATTTATCAAATGACAAATAGGCTTGAGGCATGGAATTCGGATTCGTCTTACATACTTGTTCGTACAAATCCCTCCTTTCCTCTGCCTTTATCTATGTCAATTAATCAGTGGGGTGTTTTAAATTGTTTAAAAAACGTAACCTTAGATGGTTAGCTGTTCTCGCAACAGTTATTATGGCATGGGTTCAATTAGGTGGCGCACTTGTAACAAAAACAGGTTCAGCCGATGGTTGCGGATCATCATGGCCGTTATGTCATGGTGCTTTATTACCGCAAAACTTACCTATTAGTACAATTATCGAGCTCAGTCACAGAGCAACATCTGCTTTATCATTAATCGTTGTATTATGGTTGGTCATTACAGCTTGGAAGAATATCGGGTATATCAAAGAAGTTAAACCACTGGCAATTATCAGTGTCGGTTTCTTGCTTATCCAAGCATTAGTCGGAGCTGCAGCAGTGCTTTGGCAACAAAATGATTACGTGCTTGCATTGCACTTTGGTATCTCATTAATCAGCTTCTCATCTGTTTTCGTATTGACATTAATCATCTTCGATGTAGATAAAAAATACGAAGCGAACAAAGTACACATAGATCCTAAACTTAGAATCTATACTTGGACAATGGCGATTTGTTTATATGTCGGCATTTACACAGGTGCTTTAGTACGTCATACAGATTCATCATTATCTTATGGTTCATGGCCATTACCATTCGCAGACTTGATTCCACATACAGAACAAGACTGGGTACAATTCATGCATAGATTATTAGCACTTATCGCTACAATCAGTGTGTTCCTTGCATTTAACTATGCAATCAGACACTATCACGAAAACCGTACCATCCGATATGGTTACACAGCAGCATTACTTTTAATCGTACTGCAAATTATCACAGGTGCTTTATCAATCTTCACAAGCGTGAATTTATTCATCGCTTTACTACACGCATTAATTATCACATTTGAATTCGGTTTAATCGCCTACTTCATCTTATTGATGCTGCGTACAAAACGTGTTGAAAAAGTTAAAAATAACGCTTATTAATACAAATAACCGTTGAACAGACATCACTGTTCAGCGGTTATTTTTTGTTGTTTCATCCAAACTTCTTAATCACTTTTACTATAAATAGGCTTCTCAAGAATAGAAATACCGGAAACTGAAGGGAGTTTCAGCTTCCGGCATATTTTAACGATTATTCATCTTTTTCTAATTCCACTAATAAGTCGCCTGTTTGAATACCTTCACCATTTGTGACAGTAACTTGTTTTACTGTACCGTTGAATGGTGCTTGTACTGTTGTTTCCATTTTCATTGCTTCAGTAATCAAGAGTGCTTGTCCGCTTTCTACGTGATCACCCACTGCAACTTTAACTTCTGACACTGTACCAGGCATTTGTGCACCGATATGGTTAGGGTTAGCTTTGTCTGCTTTTGGTTTTACTGTCGCATTCGTTTTCACATTTTCATCTTGAATTTTAATTTGACGTGTTTGACCGTTCATGATGAAGAAGATTGTTCTGACACCTTTATCATCTGGTTCAGTAATTGCTTCTAATGTGATAATCAACGTTTTACCTTTATCGATTTCCACTTCAACTGTTTCACCTGTACGCATACCGAAGAAGAATGTCGGCGTATCTAATAATGACACATTACCGAATTGTTCTTTTGTAGCGATGTATTGTTCATAAACTTTAGGATAAATCGCATAACTGATTAAATCTTGTTCAGTGACAGGTTTTTCTTGTTTTGCTTGAAGCTCTTCACGTAACGCTTCAAAGTCGATATCTTCAAGGTATTCACCTGGACGTTCTGTTAATGGTTTTTGACCTTTCAACACAACTTTTTGAAGTTCTTTATTGAAGCCGTCTGTTGGTTGACCGATTTCACCTTTGAAGAATGAGACCACTGATTCAGGGAAGTCGAGTTTGTAACCGTCTTTTAAGACATCTTCTTCTGTTAAATCATTTTGTACCATGTATAACGCCATATCTCCAACTACTTTTGAAGATGGTGTTACTTTAACAATATCTCCAAATAAGAAGTTTACGCGACGATACATATCTTTAACTTCATGGAATCTATTGCCTAAGCCTAAACTTTTCGCTTGTTGGTTTAAGTTTGAGTATTGACCGCCAGGCATTTCATATTGGTAAATTTCTGTGTTCGGTGATTTGAAATCACTTTCGAAGTCACTATAGTAATGACGTACTGTATCCCAATATTGACCTAAACGTTCAAGACCATTGATATCTGTACGTGCATCACGACCAAAGCCATTTAAAGCATAGTACAATGAGTTCGCACTTGGTTGACTTGTTAAACCACTCATAGATGATACTGCTGTATCAATGACGTCTACACCTGCATCTGCAGCTTGTTTATACGTTAAAATACCGTTACCGCTTGTATCATGCGTATGCAAGTGGATTGGTAAATCAACTGCAGCTTTTAATTCTCCGATTAATTCAAAAGCAGCTTTAGGTTTTAATAAACCTGCCATGTCTTTAATCGCAAGAATATGGAAACCTTCTTTTTCCAATTCTTTCGCAAGGTTCACGTAGTATTCTAATGTGTAAATATTAGAGCGTTGCGGATCTAAAATATCCCCTGTATAACAAATTGTACCTTCAGAGATTTTGCCCGCTTCTTGAACCGCTTCATTCGCTACTTTCATTTGGTCTAACCAGTTCAACGAGTCGAAAATACGGAAGACATCTACGCCAGCTTCAGCACTTTCTTTTACGAATTTCTTAATCACATTATCAGGATAGTTTTTATAACCTACTGCGTTTGATGCACGTAATAACATTTGGAATAAAATGTTAGGAATGGCTTTACGCATTTGTTCTAGACGTTCCCATGGATTTTCTTTCAAGAAGTTATAAGCAACGTCAAATGTCGCACCGCCCCACATTTCAAGTGAGAATGCATCTTGTAAGATTTCCGCTGTTTGTGATGCAATAGCTAACATATCTTTCGTACGCACACGTGTCGCAAGTAAGGATTGATGCGCATCACGGAATGTTGTATCTGTAATCAACACATCTTCTTGTTTTAATAACCAGTCCGCTACAGCTTTAGGACCTTGTTCATCTAAGAGTTGTTTTGCACCTCTTAATTGTTTGATTTCTGATCTTGGTACACGGTCTACATGTGGACGTTCAAAATCCGGTTTTTGACGTTTTTCAACACTTGGGAAACCGTTGATTGTCACATTACCAATGTATTCTAATGTTTTAGTACCACGGTCTTGTGTTGGATTAATTTCAAACAACTCAGGTGTTTCTTCGATGAATTTAGTTGTATAGTCGCCTTCTTGGAATTGTTTATTGCGAATCACGTTAATTAAGAATGGAATATTCGTTTTCACACCACGAATACGCATCTCACGTAAAGATCGATCCATTTTTTCAATCGTTTGTTTAAACGTTAGCGCATGTGTAGACAATTTCACTAATAATGAGTCATAGTATGGTGAAATTTCAGCACCTTGGAATCCATCACCAGCATCTAAACGTACACCGAAACCACCACTAGAACGATAAGCGATAATGTGCCCAGTATCCGGCATAAAGTCATTTGTCGGATCTTCAGTTGTGATACGACATTGAATCGCATACCCTAATGTATGAATATCATCTTGATGCGGAATACCGATTTCATCGTCAAATAACGATTCACCATCTGCTACAAGAATTTGTGTTTTCACAATATCGATACCTGTAATCATTTCAGTGATTGTATGTTCTACTTGTACACGTGGGTTAACTTCAATAAAGAAGAACTCATTGCCAGATACTAAGAACTCAACTGTACCTGCGTTGACATAGCCCACATTGTTCATTAATTGTAATGCTGCGTCACAAATACGTTGACGTAAACCTTCATCCATACCTACTGATGGCGCAACTTCAACAACTTTTTGGTGACGACGTTGTACAGAACAATCTCTTTCATAAAGGTGAACAATATTACCGTGTTCATCACCCATGATTTGAACTTCTATATGTTTTGGTTCATTAATGTATTTTTCAATATAAACTTCACTGTTACCAAAAGATTTTTGCGCTTCAGATTTCGCACGTGTAAAGGCTTCTTCAAGTTCAGACTCCTCATTCACAATACGCATACCTTTACCGCCGCCACCGCTAGTGGCTTTAATCATCAATGGGTAACCTGCTTCTTTCGCAAAATCTGCAGCTTTATGATAATCCTCAATCGGACCATCTGTACCCGGAATAACTGGTAAACCAGCTTCAATTGCTGTGGCACGGGCTTTCACTTTATCACCAAACATATCTAAATGTTTAAGTTTAGGGCCGATAAAGATAATACCTTCTTCTTCACAGCGTTTTGCGAAGGTTTCATTTTCACTTAAGAATCCGTAACCTGGATGAATCGCATCAACATTCGCATTCTTCGCAACTTCAATAATACGTTCAATATTTAAATAACTGTCAGCAGGACCTAAATCCTCTCCGACTAAATAAGATTCATCAGCTTTGTTTCTATGTAACGAACCTTTGTCTTCATTTGAATAAATTGCGACTGTTGTAATGTCTAATTCAGTGGCTGCACGGAAAATACGAATTGCGATTTCACCGCGGTTTGCTACCATTAACTTATTAATCTTCTTCAAGTGATCAACCCCCAAAAAATCAATTATTAGAATTTTCTAAACCTTTGTTGTAGATAATAGTATACCAAAACACGAACATTAATGTTAGTAGATGTATCTGTTCTGATATGTAAACTTCAAGCCAAACTATACTGTTTCAGCAGCTTATAAACACGCCACCAAAGCATGTTAGACAGTGCTAGTATAGATAAGACATATAGAAGCATATCCGTATTATATCATATTTTCTTATAACACATCATAAACTTTATTTATACTTATTTCTGAAAGCAATCATTTTAGCTTAACCATTATTCTTAACATTTCTTACTCGTCAATAAAAAACGTTTGTCTTTTTAAAAATCTTTCAATCGACATAAAAAAAGACTGAACGTGCTTACGCTCAGTCTTGTCATTTAATATCTTCTTGGAATATCAATATGTTTTTGTTTTGCTTTTTGTTTATCCATCTTGATTTGTTTCGCAGTAATTAATAATAAACCTAAGGCGATACTTAAACTAATCATAGAGGAACCACCGAAACTAATAAATGGTAACGGTACCCCTGTTAATGGAATTAACGCTGAAATACCACCTAAGTTAACGAAAGTTTGACTGCCGATATAACTTGCGATACCAACACAAACGAGTTTATAGAAATAAGAACTTGTTTCAGAAGCTAACTGGAAAGCTCTATAGACAATAAAGAACAATAATCCAATCACAAATAGGCCTCCGATTAAACCTAGTTCTTCACATATGACCGCAAAAATAAAGTCTGTATGCGGTTCTGGCAGATAGCCAAGTTTTAACACACTGTTGCCGATACCTTTACCGAATAATCCCCCATTCCCAATCGCCATTAAGGAGTTTGAAATATGGTAACCTGTACCAGATTCAAAATGGAATGGATCTGTCATAATTCTAAAACGGGCAACTAAGTATGCAGGTAACCAACCTGCAATGGCGAATAGTACTAATGCAATACTGCCACCTACCAATATGATACCGCCCCATTTTAATAGCGGTTTAATCCAAATACCTGCATAAAGCATAATGGACATAAAAATAATGATAATCAGCATCGTTTGCCCAACATCACGTTGGAATAGCACCATGATAATACACACAATGATAAATAATAACGGATTCAGTATTAATTTCGGATTCGCAAGTACGCGCTCACGCTTTTTATTAATCATGAATGGCAGATAAAGTATAATGGCGATTTTCAACAACTCTGAAGCTTGTAAGTTCATAAACCCTAAGTTAATCCAACTTTTAGAACCATTGATATTTTTACCGATTAATAACGTAAAGAATAGCAAAAGGAAAATACCTGCCATCATAATTTGTTGCACACGTGTTTGCTGTAAAAATTTAACGTTCATGAAGAACGCCATAAAAAATACAATAATAAAACTCATCACAACGTACATTAACTGTCTTGTATAAAAATACGTACCAGACACAGGTGTACCCCCTGTTAACGTCCCTTTAGTAGCAGGAACCATACTGGCACTGTAAACCATAATCAACCCAATCAAACACAGCATTATATATGTAATCACTAACGGATAATCGATATATTTTGCATACTTTCCGACATACCGAAAGAAAGATTTTATGTTATTCATTTAAAAATCATCCAATTCTCATATTTGAAGTGTTTTCAAATATATTTAGAGTTTGTATAAGACTTTAATGTCTTAATTCTGTTTTCACTTTGACGATATCTTTATAAAACCACATTTTTAAGTCGTGTTGCAAGCATTTCTGTATGCTGAAAAGAAATAAAAAAAGTGACTGTACATTCTATCAACTTCTGACAGAACTGCAGCCACTTTGTGCGGTTTAATCTGATGCTGTGAAATTAAACGTTTGTGAATGCTTCATGAAGTTTAGACAATTCTTTTTCAAGACGCAACATGATTTCTTTACCTTGTTCGATATCAATCAAGCCTAAGTTTGCTGCAAAGTCTACTTCTTTTTGTAAGCCAAACATTTGTGTATCTAAAACTTCTTCATACAAAGGACATTGCGGCAATGTTAAATTGTCCATTTGTACTTTAATTAATTGCAGAATGCGATCTGCATCTTTATTTAATTGGTCATATGCCGCGTTATTGATTGTGTTCGATTTCGTCATGACATACTCCCCCTATCATTTGTTTGTCATATTAAAAATTTTAGCCTACTCAAAACTAAATTGCAAGTAAATTTCGAATCAGTAACTCTATTCTATGTTATCATAGACTCAGATATTATAAAGGGGAGCGCATAACATGATACAAATTAAGGGTAAAGTTAAATTTCCAATTACTTTAGACAGTACAACTTGGATTTTTGACGATCGTAAAGTAAAAATCGAAGATTTAGAAGCAGGCGTCTTTGAAGGAACAAAACCTGTCGAATTCCAAAATAACCGTGAATGGAATCGCGCAATTTTGGAAGGACAAACGAATCCTCCAACCCTGAATTCTGAAATTAAGTATAAAAAGCGTGCCATGATTGAGGACACATTTGTGATTAACATGACACCTTTCTTCAAGAATGCTGAACCAAATGACGATGCCACAGCAATTCGTCTATCTAACGATGAAGATTCAATCGAAGTACCGTTAAGCTTATTACCTTACCTGTTCTTTAAATTCGCAGATAAAGGGAAACGTTTATATGATGACAACGGTGTAGACAGCTTCGTGTACATACCTGAAGAAGGGTATTCACATGAATTCAAACATGTGACGTATATCGAGGTGGTATAATTTGATAAAAGTACAGTGTATCATCTGTGATACAGAAGTACTCATGGATGAAAATACATTGGAAGCCAAACAGCTGCGCAATCATCCTATGCGCACATTTATGTGCGAAGATTGCAGAAGTCGTTTAGATGTTCCTAAACAACGTAATAACTTTTATAAAGCACAAGAAAAATTCAATATATTAACAGAAGACCATGACGATTGATTCATGGTCTTTTTTTCTTCCTAAATATAAAAAAAGAAGCCCGAATCTTTATGATTCAGACTTCTTCATTATCTTAAAACTGTAACGATTACTCGTCTTCAGCCATTAATTGTTTAATACGTTTTGCTTCTTTTTCACGTTGAGATTTATTTAAAATTTTCTTTCTCATACGGATACTTTCAGGTGTTACCTCTAACAATTCATCGTCATCGATAAATTCTAACGCTTCTTCAAGTGTTAAGATACGTGGACGTTTCATTGTTTCGGTTTGGTCTTTCGTAGCTGAACGTACGTTGGTTTGGTTTTTAGTTTTAGTGATATTTACTGTTAAGTCATTATCTCGGTTATTTTCACCAACAATCATACCTTCGTATACTTCAGTACCTGGTTCCATGAAGTTAGTACCACGGTCTTCTAAACCAATAATTGCATATTGGCTTGCTTTACCTTGGTCCATAGAAACTAATACACCATTACGACGTCCGCCGATACGACCTTTAATACGTGGACGGAATTCTTCGAATGTGTGGTTGATGATACCATAACCACTTGTCATTGACATGAACTCAGTTGTGTAACCGATCATACCACGTGCAGGCACCATGAATACTAAACGTGTTAAACCATTATCTGTAGTCACCATGTCTAACATTTCACCTTTACGTTGTCCAAGTGACTCGATAACTGAACCTGCATTTTCTTGAGGTACTTCACATTGTACGCGTTCAAATGGTTCACATAAAACGCCATCGATTTCTTTAAGGATTACTTGTGGTTTAGATACTTGTAATTCAAAACCTTCACGACGCATATTTTCAATTAAGATAGATAAGTGTAATTCACCACGACCTGCGATAACCCAAGCATCTGGTTGGTCAGTTGGTGTTACTTTTAATGATACATCTGTTTCAAGTTGTTGATCTAAACGGTCTTGAATTTGACGTGCAGTCACATACGTACCTTCACGCCCTGCGAATGGTGAGTTATTTACACGGAAAGTCATTTCAAGTGTTGGTTCATCAATACGTAAAACAGGTAATGCTTCTTGATGGTCATGTGGTGTTACTGTTTCACCTACGTTGATATCTTCCATACCTGAAACCGCAATTAAATCCCCAGCATGTGCTTCTTCAATTTCTTCACGTTTTAAACCGAAGAAACCGAATAATTTGCTGACACGGAAGTTTTTAACACTGCCGTCTAATTTTAATAATGAAACTTGATCTCCGACTTTGATTGTACCGCGGAATACACGACCAATACCGATACGACCTACATAGTCGTTGTAATCAAGTAACGCGATTTGGAATTGTAAAGGTTCATCGCGGTTATCTACTGGTGCTGGTACATAGTCTAAGATTGTTTCATACAATGATTGCATGTTTTCATCTTGTTTATCTGGTTCTAAGCTTGCTGTACCGTTTACAGCTGATGCATATACAACTGGGAATTCTAATTGGTCATCATTTGCATCTAATTCGATAAATAAGTCTAAGACTTCATCTACAACCGCTTCTGGGCGTGCTGCAGGTTTATCGATTTTATTTACAACCACTACAGGTTTTAAATTTTGTTCTAACGCTTTTTTCAACACGAAACGTGTTTGAGGCATTGTACCTTCGTAGGCATCAACAACTAATACAACACCGTCTACCATTTTCATGATACGTTCCACTTCACCGCCGAAGTCAGCGTGACCTGGTGTGTCTAAAATATTAATTCTAGTGCCTTTATAATTAACTGCAGTATTTTTCGCTAAGATTGTAATACCACGTTCTCTTTCAATATCATTAGAATCCATTGCACGTTCATCAACATGCTCATTCTCACGGAAAATACCAGATTGTTTTAATAATTCGTCAACTAATGTTGTTTTACCATGGTCAACGTGAGCAATAATAGCAATGTTACGTACGTCTTCTCTTAAATTTGTCATACTAAATTTCCTTTCTTGAGTAAATTCCCACTTCAATTTGCAACTTTTTTATTATATCATATTATTGAGCAAAGAATAATAAGGTGGGGTTTGAATGCAGAAAAAAAAATCAAAAGCTATATTTTGGCTTTATTCTGTTCTTGCAGTCATTTTCTTAGTACTGTTCAGTTTTAGCTTAGGTGCTCAAAATTATTGGTTTATGGCGATTACAGCCATTATCCTAATTGCAATTTTCGGTGCCGGCTTTACAACTAAGAAAAAATATCGCGAAAACGATTGGTTCTGACCAATCATTACATGAATTTTTAACATAAAGGGTTCCACTCCTTGCAGTACCCTGCAGGAGAAAGAATACACATATATTTCAGTCAAAAGAAAAAGGTTGGGTACCTAGATGCTTTTTGAACAATTGCTTGTTTAAAAAGCTTCGATGGTCCCGACCTTTTATTTTTTATCGATATCTTTTGTGTAATGTCTCAAAAGTTTCTTTTTCCGGCAACATGTGTTTCGTTAAAATTTCCTCATGTATGGATTGATTGCCGACCAATACAGAGTGCGGCTGATTTAGTGAAAGTGGATTACCTAATAAATCCGTACCTTTACCGCCTACTTCATTTAAAATAATTAAAGCACCGGCATAATCCCAAGGTTGTAATCTCGGTGTTAAATATGCACCTAATTTTCCTTGCGCAACATGAATCATTTCTAAGGCTGCAGAACCATAAGCGCGACAACTTCTCGCTTCATCTACTACCTTTCTGAATATAACACCAATCACCGGCTTTGTTAACCAATTTGGATTAATTCCAATCAAACTTTTATTTAAATCCGAATTCTCAAGCGGCTTCATTGGATGTTCGTTTACAAACGCACCCTCTCCTGCTTTTGCATGATAGAGCAAATCATTCATGACATCATAAACAAATCCTGCATAAGGCTCTCCATCATTATAAATACCGATAGAAATCGCAAAACTTTCTTTTTGATGCACAAAGTTCAATGTGCCGTCAATCGGATCTATAACCCAGACAATACCTTTTTGTTCAACTTCAGACATCGGTCTGCCATGTCCTTCTTCACCAATAAATTGGTGGTCTGGATAATTCTCCATAATGTTATTGTAAATAAAATCTTCCGTTGCTTTATCAACATTTGTCACCAAATCATTTGGATTGGATTTTGTTTCAATATTGATATCTTGCTGCATCATTTTACGGATATTATTACCCGCTTCAATTACAAGTCCTTTTGCAAAATCATATACTGCCATTTACGAACACCCCTTCTATCATATTATAACTAAATCATTTCAGAATTTCATTTACTCTAAATCAAGCCAAAATTATGCTACAATGTTTTCAATCATAACAACAGGAGGCTTTGTCATGTCTAACTATACTTTTTCTTCTAAAGACTTTAAAGTCTTTGAAGTGCCTGGATTAGAAGCACGTATGGCTGAAATCGAACAACACATCAGACCAAAACTACATCAGTTGGGTGAACACTTCGCTGACTTCTTATCTACCCATACAGCAGATGAATTCTTTATGCATATCGCAAAACATGCACGTCGTACAGTAAATCCGCCGAAAGATACTTGGGTCGCTTTCTCTACGAATAAACGCGGTTATAAAATGCTGCCGCATTTCCAAATCGGTTTATACGAATCACAAGTCTTTGTCATGTTCGGCGTTATGCATGAAGCTAAAAATAAAACGCATTACATTGAGGTCTTTGAAAATCACTTCAAAGATATTGAAAACTTGCCTGCAGACTACCGTATTTGTGTAGATCATGTCAAAATGGATAAACCATTGATCCAAGACCTATCGACTGAAGACTTAGAACAAGCATTGTCACGTGCAAAACAGCTTAAAAAAGGCGAATTCTTTGTTGCACGTACACTCTCACCTGATGCACCTGAGTTAAAGTCAGATCAAGCATTCCTCGATTATTTAGAAGATACGTTTGAGCAACTGTTAAAGTTTTATCCATAATAGCATAATACCGAGCATTTAACTATTCATTCAAAATTATCGTGCTGATTTAGACAAAGTTTGCCTTATAATACTTTGTTTAAATCAGCTTTTCTTTTTCACCTACATCTCGTTGCTTACAATTTTAAACGTAAAAAACAGTTTTATTAGGTTGACCTAATTTTATTTTTACTTTATTATTAAACCATTGTTAGAACATAGAGAAGTGGGGGTGACCTTCTTGACTAAAAGACAGGTCAATTATAATAACGACAGCTTAGACGAAATCAACAATACTGTCAGTTTCAATTCAAACAGCAGTATCAAGCAGAAATTCCTTTCATTCTTAGGACCGGGCTTACTGGTTGCAGTAGGTTATATGGATCCTGGTAACTGGATTACCTCCATGCAAGGCGGAGCCAAATACGGTTATATTCTGCTTTTTGTAATATTAATTTCAAGTTTGTCTGCCATGTTGCTTCAAAGTATGACAGTCAGACTCGGTATCGCATCAGGCCATGACTTAGCACAAGTCACAAAACGTTTTTTAAATAAACCTTTAGCATTTATATTCTGGATCATAGCTGAACTCGCAATTATTGCGACAGATATCGCAGAAGTTATCGGCAGTGCCATTGCGCTTGATCTATTATTCGGAATTCCATTGCTTGTCGGTGCGATCATCACAGTACTTGATGTCTTTATCTTATTATTTATTATGAAATTCGGTTTCAGAAAAATTGAAGCCATCGTCGGTACGTTAATCTTTACTGTACTCGCAATCTTCATCTTTGAAGTTTATATTGCTTCACCTGACGTTGTCAGTGTATTAAATGGTTTTATACCTAGCAGTCATATCGTTACACAACAAGGTGCCTTATATATTGCCTTAGGTATTGTTGGTGCAACGATTATGCCGCATAATCTTTATTTACACTCATCTATCGTCCAATCAAGAACATATAATCGTAAAGATGAAGCTTCTAAAGCACAAGCCATTAAATATGCGACAATTGATTCAAACATTCAATTGACTATCGCATTTGTGATTAACTGTTTATTACTTGTTCTAGGTGCTGGTTTATTCTTCGGTACAGGCAATGCAGATAATCTTGGCGGTTTCTATGACTTATATCAAGCCTTAGAACAACAACCGTTGCTTGGCGCATCTCTTGGCGGTTTAATGAGTACTTTATTCGCAGTCGCTTTACTTGCGTCAGGTCAAAACTCAACGATTACAGGTACCCTAGCCGGTCAAATCGTTATGGAAGGTTTCATCAACTTAAAATTACCAAACTGGGTAACACGATTAATCACACGTTCTATCGCAATTATTCCAGTTATCATTTGTTTAATTATCTTCCATGGTAATGAAAGTATGATGGAACAACTCTTAGTCTTTTCACAAGTATTCTTAAGTATTGCTTTGCCATTTACTTTAATTCCGCTTCAACTTGCGACAAACAACAAAGACTTGATGGGAAGATTTAAAAACAAATTATGGATTAACATAATTTCATGGTCATTAATTGTTATCCTAAGCGGATTAAACATCCATTTAATCATCCAAACATTCCAAGAACTGTAAACAAAAGCTATACAATAAAAATAAAGCAGCTGCAATCCAGTAAGTTTCCCCTTTACGGATTGCAGCTGCTTTTTAATTTTATTATTTGAAATCGTCTAAATCATGTCTGCGTGGACGTTCATGATCGTCTCTTCTACGTTGTTTAGCCAATTCACTTTCATTCGCATTTTCTTCATAATGTGCTTCGTGATTAGCTTCTGAATCAAATTTGTCATGTTCTGCTTTGTCTCTTACCTGTTTGCCTTCAGGTTTGATTTTTTCATGATTGTTTGTGTTTTCATTATCACGTGTAATGTCTTCGAAATAGCCATGATTTCTGTCGTACTCTTTGTTGGCTTCACGTTTAGCTTGGCTTCTTCTAACAAACAACATAATCGCTACAATAAAGAATAAAATAGATGCGATAAAGTTTGAGAAGTATAAACCAACTAGTGCCGCGACAATTAAGATAATACCTGCAACAATGCGGTTTTTCTTACTTAATATAAGACCCACTGCTGCGATAATTGCGACAACAATCAAACCAATCGTTGTGAAGACCATTGTTTGATGCAAGAATTCAGGTGACATACTGGAATCCCCTTGTTTTAACAGAATGTCAGCCAACATGCCATCCTTCATGAATGTACCGATTAAGAACAGCAACATGTAGAGTACTGTCAGACCTACACCGATCCATCCAATGATTCTTTCTACTTTTCTATTCATTGTAATACCCTCCTGATTAAGCGAAATTGAAGCGTCGCATTATATTCTTCGCTGACTTCATCCGCTTTTTTAAGGCCGCTTAACGGGTCTTATAAACGTAACTACCCTTAAAGCACTCAATTTATGCATAAATCAATTTAAATTTCATTTATTTCAACTATGCAATAGAAAATTTTTTGGTTTTTTTACCAAGATAAAAACCGAAAGCAACGATAATCATTGCTTTCGGTTTATCAAAATTATGATTTTTTATCTGAATCTTGCGCTTGTGTATCTTCAGTTGACTGTATGTCATCTTCTTTTGTTTCTTGCGTTGTCGGTGATTTACCTTGGTTGAATGAACGACGCTCTTCAAAGTTCATGCGTCGTTGATTCACAGCACTCGGACGATTTTTACGTGCTTCTTTCGCACGACGTTTTCTTTCTTTTTTCTCACGTTTACGTGCTGCTTTCTCTTCAGCCGTTTCACCTTTACGTGGTTCAACATCACGATATTTTACTTCTTCAGGCTCATCAGAAGGTTCTTGCATACGCGCTTGTTCACGCTCATATGCATCTTGTTCTTGTTGTTCTCTGACTTCTTCTTCTGATTTTTGTTTATATTTCGCCTGACGTGATAAGAATTCAGGTTCACTTTCATCTTCACGTCTTGTGATTGGTTTTTCAGACTGTACAGGTTCTTCTGTATCTTCTGTTTGATGTGTCTCTTGTACTCTGTCTTTTTTCGGTACATATGGTTTCACATCATCTTCTTCGTCATCATACTCATCACGTTTTTCATAAGAAGGTTCATAACGTGGTGTTCTCTCGTCTTCTGGATAGCCATGTGGACGTCTTACAGGTTCACGGTCATATCTATCATAATCATCATAACCGCCCTCATATGGTACATAACCACCGCCATAACGTGGTACAGTTTCTATTCTATCTTTACGCGCAAACATCATAATTGCGACAATGAAGAATAGTACTGGTATGACGATTGTTGCGAGTAGTAACACTAAAGGCAATGTAATGATAGATGCAACTAAGAAGAGAATTCCAGATAACACTCGGATATTCATAGAAATGAGTGCTAAGAATGAAATTAATAAACAGACAATTAAATAAACAATGACTGCCCAAATACCGTTTTGAAGCCAAATCACAAATTGTGTTGTATTTAAACTGTTATTTGCGAGCACTTGTTGTGCTAAATCATTATTGTTGATTGACTGTTCAAGATTTTGAATTGATGTATTGTTGCTGAATGACACAAGCGCAATAAACATAGTAATTACTGTTAATAACAATAATCCAATCCAGTTCAGCCAACCTAAGACTTTTTCTGCCACTCTGCTGACTGGACGTTTTATTTGTGTATATTGTGGTTCTTCAGACATCATTAACACTCCCTACTCTACTTACTAATCAAAATATTATTGTAATGACATTTTGAAATTCAAAAAATGCTCATTATAATCATTTAAAATATCTTTACCCAAATCTTTATAG
Organism: Staphylococcus sp. CWZ226; assembly: GCF_018986355.1. NCBI lineage: Bacteria > Bacillati > Bacillota > Bacilli > Caryophanales > Staphylococcaceae > Staphylococcus > Staphylococcus sp. CWZ226. The sequence continues at coordinate 183,991 of NZ_JAHMSB010000001.1, forward strand.
ACTTCAAGCCTACTTTGTGTTTCTTTTGAAGGATAAAACCTTTGATCATTTTTAATTTCTTTCGGTAAACGCTTTTTAGCCGCTTCATTCGGCGTCGCATAACCGACCCATTCAGTATTTTGCTTACTGTTTTTTGGGTCTAACAAGAAATTAATAAACTGATACGCACCTGCTTGGTTTTGTGCTGTTTTTGGGATTACCATCGTATCGAACCACAAGTTAGAGCCTTCTTTTGGGACGACATAGTCAAATTCAGGATTCTCTTGTACAATCGGTGCTGCAGTGCCGCTCCATACGACTGCAATATTCGCTTCGTGTTGTTCTAACATCATCGTTACTTCATCACCGACAATCCCTTTGACTTGAGGGGCTAAATGCGCTAAATCCGCTTCCGCTTCATCTAAACGTTTCGGATTCGTTTCATTTAAGCTGTAGCCAAGTTTATTCAAACTTAAGCCCATCACTTCCCTCGCACCATCCACTAATATGATATCATTTTTAAACTTCGGATTATATAAACTTCTCCAACTTGAAAAATCATCATGTGGATAGGCGTCTTTATTATAAAGTATACCCACTGTACCGAAGAAGTAAGGTATAGAATAACGATTATGTTTATCATAATCCATATTCATGTAATTTTTATCTAAATATTTCATGTTTGGCAGCTTACTATGATCTAGAGGAACTAATAAATCATCCTTTTTCATCTTTTGAACCGTATATTCACTTGGAAATGCGACATCATAATGCGTACCACCATTACGAATTTTTGCTTCCATCGCTTCGTTAGAATCAAACGTTTCATAAATCACTTGAATGCCAGTTTCTTTCTCAAACTTATCGATTAACTCTGGGTCGATATATTCTCCCCAGTTATACACATAAAGTTTCTTGCCTGATGCTTGATGTGCTTCACTGCCATACCATTTACTGATCCCTAAACAAATAACTCCTATCACCAGTGCACCGATAATCAATTGTAAAAATCGCTTCATCGCAGTACACCTCGTTTCAAGGACAAGCGGCGTTTTGTATAACGCTGAATCATATAGTATCCGATAATACCAATGATGATAACGCCAAAGATTAACGTTGAAATCGCATTGATTTCCATACTGATACCTTTACGTGCCATCGCATAAATTTCTACTGATAACACACTAAAACCATTACCTGTCACAAAGAAGCTGACAGTAAAGTCGTCTAATGAGTATGTCAACGCCATAAAGAAACCAGCCATAATCGCAGGCATCAAATTCGGAATCATGACACGATTTAAAATCTGCCATTCTGTTGCGCCTAAATCTCTCGCAGCCACAAACATATTTTGATTCATATCATAAAGTTGCGGCAACACAATAATGACTACAATCGGAATACAAAACGCAATATGCGAAATTAATACCGTCCAAAAACCGAGCCCCATTCCTGTAAAATGACCGATAGCAGTAAACATAATTAAGAATGACGCTCCTATTACTACATCAGAAGAGACCAATAACACATTATTTAACGTCATAAATGTCAATTTCAAACGTTTCTGACGTAAATGATACAGCGCAATAGCACCAAACGTACCAATTACAGTAGACACGGCTGCAGCTAATAATGCCACCGCAATCGTATTGAATAAGATAGCCATTAAACGATCATCTTGAAATAAACTTTGATAATGTTCTAACGTGAAGCCTTCAAAATGAATCATATTGCCGCCTGAATTAAAGGAATATACCATTAAGAAGATAATCGGTACATATAAGCCGATGACTAATAACCAAAGATAGACTTTGCCATACCATGTCATGATCTGCGTCCTCCTTCGTTGCCTGATTTCGTGATGACTAACACGAACGCCATAAATAAGATTAAAACAATCGCAATGGTTGAACCCATGCCGTAGTTTTGAATCACTAAGAATTGTTCTTCAATAGATGTCCCGATATTAATCACTTTGTTACCCGCGATTAAACGCGTAATCATGAACAGTGACAAAGCTGGAATAAACGTGACTTGAATTCCAGAGAGTACGCCTTCTTTCGTCAAAGGTAAAATGACTTTTAAAAACGTCGTCCAACGATTGGCACCGAGGTCTGTAGACGCTTGAATTAAATTCTCAGGAATCGTCTTCATGCTATTGAAAATCGGTAAAATCATAAATGGGATATAAATATAACTCGCAACGATAATAAACGCAGACGCAGTAAATAATAGTTCCATATGAGGAAGATGCATCACATTTAATATTTGATTGATAATACCATCATGACTCAAAATTCCGATAAATGCATACGTCTTGAGAAGTAAATTAATCCACGTCGGAATAATTAATATTAAAATCCACATGTTTTGATGTACAGATTGACGAATAAAATAGGCTGCTGGATAACTGATAATCAATGTGACGAGCGTAATGATGGCCGCATATAGAATAGAAATCCCCATCATTTTGACATAACGCATACTTAAAATCTGTTGATAGTTCGTCAAACTGAAATGGCCTTGATTATCTAAAAATGAGAAATATACTAATAAAATTACTGGAATGATAATAAAACCTACCATCCAAATCATATAAGGAACCATTAAGTATTTATTTAATTTTGTCATCGTTTAGTCCTCATAACTTTCAATACGTTTATCAAATTCCGCTTCTGTTTCACCTGGCACCATGATATGAATCGCATCTGGTTCAAAATACAAACCGACTGTATCTCCAACCTTCGCTTTCTTTGTCGTTTGAATCATCCATTCATAACCTTCTTGGTCCTGACATGTGACTTCATAATGCACACCTCTAAACAAGGTAGACTTCACAACTGCTTTAAATAAACCTTGAGTTTGATTTGTAATTAAAATATCTTCAGGACGAATGACTACTTCGATTTTAGTCCCTTCAGGGATTCCCATATCCACACATTCAATTTCTTTATCATAAATATTTACTAAACGATCTCGCACCATCGTACCTTCGATAATATTAGATTCACCGATAAAGTCAGCCACAAAGCGATTGACCGGTTCATCATAAATATTAATCGGTGTATCAAATTGTTGGATTTTACCTGCTTTGATAACCGCAATATAATCACTTAAGGCTAGTGCTTCTTCTTGATCATGTGTGACAAAGATAAATGTGATGCCTAAACGTTTTTGAAGTGCACGTAATTCATACTGCATTTCTGTGCGCAACTTTAAATCTAGGGCAGATAGTGATTCATCTAACAATAAAATCTTAGGTTCATTCACAATGGCACGCGCAATCGCCACACGTTGTTTTTGTCCACCACTCATTTCATCAATCGTACGTTGCTCATAACCTTCTAATTTTACGAGCTTCAACGCTTCAGCCACTTTCGCTTTAATCGCTTTGTTTGATAGTTTCTTCAATTTCAAACCAAAAGCAATGTTTTCATACACATTTAAATGTGGGAATAACGCATAATCTTGAAAGACTGTGTTTACTTGACGTTTATTAGCTGGAATTCCATTGATATTACGGTTTCCGTATAATACGTCTCCTGAATCTGCTTGTTCAAAACCTGCAATAATTTTTAAAATGGTTGTTTTACCACATCCCGAAGGACCTAGTAAGGTATAAAATTTTCCTTCTTCGAAATCAATAGAGATATCGTCTAAGATGGTTTTGCCATCGTATTGTTTACTCACTCCTAATAACGATAATAGCGACATATGTTCTTTCCTCCTATAAGTACGATGCAGTAACCACCATCATGGCTTTCGTTTCTGTATCAGTTTGATTAGACAACTGATGTTTATCATGTGCTTTAAAATAAAGCGCATCTCCTGCTTTGGCATGATAGACATGTTCTCCAAGTGTTAAAGTCAGTTCTCCTTCTAAACAATATATGAATGTATCTGAATCAGAAGGTTTAAAATTTTTATATGCAGTATGCGGATGTAATTGAATAAATAACGGTTCCATTTCAAATTCATTCGAACGGGCAATCGGCCACGTTAAAATATAACCTTCATCATATTCGTCATAGACTGTTTGTTCATCCTTTGGATACAACACCTTCTCAGCTTCTTTTTCTTTAAAAAAAGTCTCTGGTGATGTTCCGAGCACTTCTAATAATTGTAGAAAGGTTTCCATACTTGGTGAGGATTGTCCGCTTTCTATTTGTGAAATATAGCCTTTAGATAAATCTGTCCGCTCTGCTAATTCTTCTTGTGTCAGCTGTTTGATTTTACGTAAATTACGTAATTTCAATCCAATATTCATGAATGACCTCACTCTCTTGCTTAAAAAATGACATAAAAAAAGCACAGTTCTGTTTAGTATTAGTAAACTTTAAGTTTAACGCTTACTAAAAATAACAGAACTGCACCTGATTTACAATATAATTTTAATCATTTGCACTAAATTTTTTAGTTTCAGTTTCATTTTTGATACGTTTGATCGCACGATAGCTATTATAGCCGCTGCCTTTTTCAAAATCATCTAAGATATTCTTCTCATCTGCTTTACCTGGAACGACTTTTTTAAAGTTACGATAAGCGTTCATAAAGTCATCTCTGTCGACTTGACGTTCATAATAATCTTCAACACGATTAAAGAAATGAATCACATCTATCATTTCTTCTTGAGACCAATCGACATCAATAGGATATTGATATTCCATATATATATTCCTCCTATCTATTTGATTTCAGCCATATTATAACATGTATGATAAAAAAACCGCCGAGCTTAAAAGCCCGACGGTTTCAGTTTATATGCTTATTCTAATGTTGGGTGTTATTACATAGTGTGGATTGGTAATCCAAGTGCTTTTTCAGCTGCTTCCATGCTCATTTCACCTAATGTTGGGTGAGCATGTACTGTTAATGCGATATCTTCAGCATTCATACCAGCTTCAATTGCTAGACCTAATTCAGAGATGATGTCAGAAGCACCTGCACCAACAATTTGTGCACCTACTAATGTGTCATCTTCTTTAAGTGTGATCAATTTAACGAAACCAGTAGTATCGTTTAATGATAACGCACGGCCGTTTGCTGCGTAAGGGAATTTAGAAGCTTTATATTCTAAACCTTCTTCTTTCGCTTGCGCTTCAGAAAGACCTACTGTTGCGATTTCTGGTTCAGTGAAGCATACTGCAGGCATACCGATGTAATCTACTGCTGATTTTTCACCAGAGATTGCTTCAGCTGCTACTTTACCTTCATAGCTTGCTTTATGAGCAAGTGGTAAACCAGGAACGATATCACCGATAGCATAGATGTTATCAAGTGAAGTACGGCTTTGTTCGTCAACTTCTAATAAACCGCGGTCTGCGAATTTAAGACCTAATTCTTCAAGACCCATTTCATCAGTGTTTGGACGACGACCTACTGTAACTAATACGTAATCAGCGTCGATTGTTTTTTCTTCGCCTTTAGCTTCGTAAGTTACTTTAACGCCGTTTTCTGTTTCTTCAGCAGATTTAGCCATTGCTTCAGTAACAATTTCCATACCTTTTTCTTTCATTTTTTTCTTAACAGGTTGTGTTAATTGTTTTTCGAAACCGCCTAAGATATCTTTAGCGCCTTCTAAGATAGTAACTTCTGTACCGAAGTTCGCAAATGCTGTACCTAATTCAGAACCGATGTAACCGCCACCTACAACAACTAATTTCTTAGGTGCTTCTTGTAAGTTTAACGCACCAGTTGAATCGATTACGCGTTCGCCGAATTTGAAATTAGGAATTTCAATCGGTCTAGAACCTGTTGCGATAATCGCATGTTTGAAGTTGTAAGTTTGAGCGCTTTTTTCGTCCATTACACGTAAGCTGTTTTTGTCGTGGAAGTAAGCTTCACCTTTGACAATTTCAATTTTGTTTCCTTTTAATAGACCTTCAACGCCGCCTGTTAATTTGTTAACTACAGACTTTTTGAACTCTTGAACTTTTTCGAATTTAAGTTCAACGTCTTTAGCGATGATACCTAGATCTTCAGAGTTTTTAGACTCTTGGAATACGTGTGATACGTGTAATAACGCTTTAGATGGGATACATCCTACGTTAAGACATACACCGCCTAATTCGCCTTTCTCAACGATTGTCACTTTTTGACCTAATTGTGCTGCGCGGATTGCGGCAACATAACCGCCAGGACCTGCTCCGATTACAATAGTATCTGTTTCAATTGGAAAATCACCAACTACCATGTTTTACCCCTCCATTAATAATAATTCTGGATTATTTAATAAACGTTTGATGTGGTTCATTGCGTTTTGACCAGTAGCTCCGTCAATTTGTCTGTGGTCAAAGCTTAATGATAATGCTAATACAGGTGCTGCAACAATTTCCCCATCCTTAACAATAGGTTTTTGTGCAATACGACCAATACCCAAGATAGCAACTTCTGGGTGGTTGATTACTGGTGTGAACCATTGGCCGCCTGCTGAACCGATGTTACTGATTGTGCATGATGCACCTTTCATTTCGTCAGAAGTCAATTTACCGTCACGTGCTTTAACAGCAAGTTCGTTAATTTCATCTGAGATTTCGAACATTGATTTACGATCAGCGTGTTTAACAACCGGTACTAATAAACCGCGGTCTGTATCTGCAGCGATACCGATGTTCCAGTAGTGTTTGTGTACTACTTCACCGTTTGCATCATCAAATTCAGTATTTAATGCTGGGTATTTCTTAAGTGCTGATACTAATGCTTTAACAACATATGGTAAGAATGTTAATTTAGTACCTTGTTCCGCAGCAATTTCTTTGAATTTCTTACGGTGATCCCATAATGCTTGAACTTCCACTTCGTCCATTAATGTTACGTGAGGCGCAGTGTGTTTAGAGTTAACCATTGCTTTCGCAATCGCTTTACGCATTGCAGGGATTTTTTCACGAGTTTCTGGGTATTCGCCTTCAGCTGATACTGGTGCTGCAGCTGTTTCTTGTGATGCTGCTTCAGTTGCTGGAGCTTCGCTAGTTTCTGCACTTGGTGCATCTCCGCTTAAGTAAGCTTCAACGTCAGCTTTAGTGATACGGCCGTTTTTACCAGAACCTTGAACTGCTTTGATATTTACATTGTTTTCACGTGCAAATTTACGTACAGAAGGCATTGCTTTAACTCTTCTGTTTTCATCTACTTCTTCGTCAGCAGCTGGTGCTACGTTTGAAGTATCTTGTTCTGAAACTGATTGTGCTTGATCTTTAGTTTCTTCTTGGCCTGCATCTTCTTCTTGAGCAGAATCGTTACTGTGTCCGCCTTTGAATGACATTTCTTCAGCGTCTGGAGAATCAATTTTGATAATTGTGTCGCCAACGACTGCTACAGTTCCTTCTTCTACAACAACTTCTTCGATTTTACCATTCACTGGAGAAGGGATTTCTACAACAGATTTGTCGTTTTGTACTTCACATAGAATATCGTCTTCTTGGATTTCGTCTCCAGCTTTTACAAACCACTTAACAATTTCACCTTCGTGGATACCTTCACCAATATCGGGTAATTTAAATTCAAATGCCACGTTCTTGTCCTCCTAAAAGTCAATTTAAGTCACATAAACCAGCACAAAACAATTGATTAAAACAAAAGTGTCTTCAAGTCTGTACATAAGCCTTGATTAAACTACTGATAATATAATCAATTTGATGTTCTAGTTTATAGTTTGACATAAAACTTGATTTCGTTTCAATGAAATCTATCTTCAATTTATTTTTACTACTTCATAACAAACCATTTGCCCTTGCAAAGTACATGAGATCGCAAGAGCAAATTTGGTTGTCTGACTTATGGAAAGCTGAAGTGTTGCTTCAACTATACCCATAAGTTCATTTAAATATGCCGACTCACGCTCTATTAAACAATTAGAAGTTTAAAGTAGCTTTTGCAGATTCGACGATATCGTTTTTGTTTGGTAACCAAACATTTTCCGCTTCAGTAAACGGATAAACAGTATCTGCTGCTGCAACACGTGCAATCGGAGCTTCTAATGAAAGGATTGTGCGCTCAGATAGTTCAGCTGCTACTTGTGCACCTACGCCAGCTTGACGTTGTGCTTCTTGAACTACTACTGCACGGCCAGTTTTTTCAACTGAAGCTACTAATGTATCGAAATCGATTGGTTGTACTGTACGTAAGTCGATAACTTCCGCTGATACACCATCTTTTTCAAGTTCTTCCGCTGCTTTTAATGATTCTTGAACCATTGCACCGTAAGCGATAATTGTGATGTCATCGCCTTCTTTTTTAACGTTCGCTTTACCAAGTTCAATTGTGTATTCCTCTTCAGGAACTTCTTCACGGAATGAACGGTATAATTTCATGTGTTCTAAATATACAACTGGGTCATTGCTTCTGATTGCAGAAATCAATAAACCTTTTGCATCATATGGGTTAGATGGGATAACTACTGTTAATCCTGGTGATTGTGCCAAGATACCTTCTAAGTTATCTGCGTGTAATTCTGGTGTGTGTACACCACCACCGAATGGCGCACGGATTGTAACAGGTGCAGTTTTTGTGTTACCTGAACGGAATCTTGTACGTGCAATTTGACCTGCAACAGAGTCAAATACTTCGAATACGAAACCTAAGAATTGGATTTCCATTACTGGACGGTAACCTTCTACCGTTAATCCAAGTGCTAAACCGCCGATACCTGATTCAGCAAGCGGAGTATCGAATACACGATCTTCACCGAATTCTTTTTGCAGACCTTCCGTTACACGGAATACGCCACCATTAACACCAACGTCTTCACCAAAAAGCAAAACATTTTCATCGTTTTGAAGTTCAGTTTTAAGTGCGTTGTTAATCGCTTGTACCATTGTCATTTGTGCCATGGCTTACTTCGACTCCTTCTCTTTGTAAATTTCATACTGTTCTTTTAAGTTTTGAGGCATATCTTCGTACATGATTTCCATCAAGTTAGTAACAGTTTGTTTTTCAACTTTATCAGCTGCTTTAATTGCAGTTTTGATTTCGTCTTTTGCACGTTCGATTACTTCGTTTTCTTTTTCTTCATTCCATAAGCCTTTAGCTTCTAAGAATGCTCTGAAACGAACTAATGGGTCTTTTTTCTCCCAATCAGAATCTTCATCTGAAGTTCTGTAACGTGTTGGGTCATCCCCAGCCATTGTATGTGGACCATAACGGTAAGTCATAGTTTCAATTAATGTTGGGCCTTCACCGTTAACTGCACGATCACGTGCTTCTTTAGTTGCTTGATATACAGCTAATGGGTCCATACCGTCAACTTGAATACCAGGGATACCTACTGCGATTGCTTTTTGAGCTAATGTGATTGCAGCTGTTTGCTTGCTTCTTGGTGTCGAAATCGCGTAGTTGTTGTTTTGAATTACAAAGATTGCCGGCACTTTATAAGCCGAAGCAAAGTTGATACCTTCGTAGAAGTCACCTTGTGATGAACCACCGTCACCTGTATAAGTGATAGCTACTGCTTTTTTACCGCGTTTTTTAAGACCTAATGCAACACCGGCAGTTTGAATATATTGTGCACCGATGATGATTTGAGGACTGAATGCGTTTACACCTTCAGGGAATTGGTTTCCTTTAAAGTGTCCTCTTGAGAATAAGAATGCTTCTGTAAGTGGTAAACCGTGCCAAATGATTTGTGGAACATCACGGTAACCTGGAAGAATCCAGTCTTCTTTCTCTAATGCATATTGTGAAGCTAGTTGTGAAGCTTCTTGACCAGCTGTTGGTGCGTAGAAGCCTAAACGTCCTTGTCTGTTTAAAGAAACAGAACGTTGGTCTAGGACACGAGTCCATACCATTCTTTCCATTAATTCAACTAATTGCTCATCAGTTAAATCAGGTACTAAGTCTTCATTCACTACTTTACCATTTTCGTCCAATACTTGGACCATCTTAAATTGTGCTTCAGTATCTTTCAATACTTGCTCAGCGTCGAATTGGGCTTGTAACTTCGGAGCCATTCAATTCACCATACCTTTCCCGTATAATAGAAAATTCATTTCATCCATAAATTAGTATAGCATAGTTTTGTATAACTGTTAAATGAATTGTAAAACTTCTGTATCACTTGTGTTAAGTACAGTTATAAGACCTGTACCAGTCATTATACTAAAACTGTATCAGTGTTGTTTATTTGATTTGTTGAGCCGCTTCCATTTGTTTTCCGCGCTCGTCACGAGTTTTGCTATATTTTTTAATTTTGTCATTTACCTCTTTATAAGAGTCGTCAATTGCTTTTGTTTTTTCATCAATCTGTGATTGTTCTGCTTGACCGTTAGTTTTTACAATGTATTCAAATAAATCTTTTTCTTTGTCTAAACTATTGTTGTAAGCTTTCGCATATTCATCATGCGCTTTATAGTTTTTCTCAAATGCTTTGTTTGTTTTTTCTATGCCGGATCTTCTTTTATCGTTTCTAATATCCTTTGTCCGCTTTTTAGCCTCTTCAAACTTTTTCTCAGATGCATCAAAAGCTTTTTCTTCTTTTTTAAATTCATCTTTACGTTCATTTACATTACTTACAATATCTTTAGAAGTTTTTACAACCTTCTGTGTATCTTTACCGTTGATTTTCTTAGCTAAATCATTTTTCTCGTTTGTAAGTTTATTTAGTTTTTCACCGACTTTTACGGCTTCGTCTTCTTTTTGTACGGCTTCTTTCAGTGTCTTGTTGTACTCTTTAATCTGATGGCTGTCTGTTGAACAAGCACCTAATAATAGAGAGGATGCAATCACTAAACCAAATGTGCTTTTAATTTTCATGCTTCAAATTACCTCCTTGGGGATTTCAATAATGATGTTAATTAATTTTAAGCGATTTCGCAAATACTTTTCTGTTCTATCCGGAAGTTTTTTGTTATATTTTATAATAAGGACGGTGTATGACATGATTACTATGAAAGATATAATCAGAGACGGACATCCGACACTTCGTGAAAAAGCTGAAGAAGTTAAATTTCCTTTATCAGATGAAGATCGTAACAAAATCAAAGAAATGCATGAATTCTTAGTCAATAGTCAAGATGATGAAATTGCACGTAAATACAATTTACGTTCAGGTGTAGGTATTGCTGCACCACAACTTAACATTTCAAAACGTATGCTTGCTGTGCACTTGCCAGATGATGGTAACGGCAAATCATACGAGCTAATGTTAATCAATCCGAAAATCGTCAGCTACAGTGTACAAGAAGCATACTTGCCTACAGGTGAAGGCTGCTTAAGTGTAGATGAAGATATTCCAGGACTTGTGCATCGCCATCATCGTATTACAGTTAAAGCTAAAGATATTGATGGCAATGATATCAACTTACGACTTAAAGGCTATATTGCTATTGTTGTACAACATGAAATCGATCATTTAGACGGTATTATGTTCTATGACCACATTGATAAAGAAAATCCACTTCAACCTCACGAAGATGCTATCCGTCTGTTTGATGAATAAACATAAATTGAGAGGTCGCATAAAGCGGCCTCTTTTTTATATACACTGCTATTTCCTTATTATATGAAGATATCTTTACGACAATGATACGTAACATTTAAACGTTCTAAACCTTCTTTAAGTTCAGGCAGCATACTTTTATCCACCCACTCTGGATCATGGTTATGTCGTATAAAATGATGATTATCTGAGACATTATCTACAACTTCTTCGTATTCAAAGAACATCACGATTTCTTTCCCACGCTTTTCAAACAAAATACCTTGAAACAATTTATCTCGTCTTTCCTTTTCTCTTTTTACATCTTCAATAATTCTTTTAGCCTTACTCATTTTCCTCACCTGCTTTTAGTCTCTAAATCATTGGACCCGCTTCGTTTTCTCTTTTATATATTTTACCACACTTATTTTGACTTTCTCTTTTTGATAAACATTCCCCTAGCTTTCCTTGTCGCTAAGTAAAACCGCTTTATTTATTGAATTACATCATGTAAAATAAATAATAACTGTATATGTATGGAGAAATCTTCATGCATGACTAACTAGAACGTCATTTATAACAAACCTAGCAAACATACTGGGCAGTTAAGCTGGTATGTTGTATTTATTTTAAGAAAGAACACAATGATGAAACAAACCATAAAGAATAAACTAGGCTTGTATGAACAATAAATTAAAACAACTGAACATATTTTTAGGAGGAAACAATATATTATGGCAATTTACAAAGTATTTTATCAAGACGACAGAGCAGAAGTAATCGTGCGTGAGAACACACAAACGATTTACGTAGAAGGAAATTCAGAAGAAGAAGTAAGAAAATATCTGAAAGACCGTAATTACAATATCGAGTTCATTACTAAATTAGAGGGCGCACATTTAGAATATGAACAAAAATCTCCAGACTATCAAGTGGAGCATATCCAATAATGAAACAACTCAAAAATAATGAGGTCGGTGTATACGCAATCGGCGGTCTCGGCGAGATCGGTAAGAATACGTATGCAGTGGAGTATAAGGATGAAATCGTCCTAATCGATGCGGGTATCAAATTCCCAGACGACAATCTATTAGGTATCGATTATGTCATCCCGGATTACTCATATCTTGTTCAAAACAAAGATAAAATTATCGGCCTATTTATTACCCACGGACACGAAGACCATATCGGCGGTGTGCCCTTCTTATTAAAAGAACTTAACGTACCGATTTATGGCGGTCCTTTAGCACTTGGGTTAATCAGAAACAAATTAGAAGAACATCATTTATTAAGAACAGCTGAATTGAATGAAATTACAGAAGACAGCGTCATCAAGTCAAAACACTTCAATGTTTCATTCTATTTAACAACACACAGTATTCCAGAAGCATACGGTGTTATCGTTGGAACACCTGAAGGTAATATTGTACACACGGGTGACTTCAAATTTGATTTCACACCTGTCGGTACACCAGCTAATATTGCGAAAATGGCGAAACTCGGTGAAGAAGGCGTTTTAGCCCTTTTATCTGATTCAACGAACTCACTCGTTCCAAACTTTACTTTAAGTGAACGTGAAGTCGGCCAAAACGTCGATAAAATTTTCCGTAAATGTACAGGAAGAATTATCTTTGCGACATTCGCATCTAATATTTACCGTGTGCAACAAGCTGTAGAAGCTGCGATTAAATATAACCGTAAAATTTTAGTATTCGGCCGTTCAATGGAAAACAACATTAAAATTGGTATGGAGCTCGGTTATATCAAAGCGCCACCTGAAACATTTATCGAACCAAGCAAAATCAACTCTGTTCCTAAACACGAACTCTTGATTTTATGTACAGGTTCTCAAGGTGAACCGATGGCTGCGTTATCACGTATCGCAAACGGTACACACAAACAAATTAAAATTATTCCTGAAGATACAGTTGTCTTCAGTTCATCACCTATCCCAGGTAATACGAAAAGTATCAACCGCACAATTAATGCTTTATATCGTGCAGGCGCTGATGTTATTCACAGCAAGATTTCAAACATCCATACTTCAGGTCACGGTTCTCAAGGCGATCAACAATTAATGTTACGCTTAATCCGTCCGAAGTATTTCATGCCGATCCATGGTGAATACCGTATGTTGAAAGCACATGCGCAAACTGGCGTTGAGTGCGGTGTAGATGAAGACAACATCTTTATTTTCGATAATGGTGATGTCTTAGCCCTAACAAGAGATTCAGCACGTAAAGCTGGACGTATACCTTCTGGCGATGTATTGGTAGATGGAAGCGGTATCGGTGATATCGGTAATGTAGTCATCCGTGACCGTAAATTACTATCTGAAGAAGGTTTAGTAATTGTCGTTGTAAGTATCGACTTCAACACAAACACATTACTTTCAGGTCCAGATATCATCTCACGTGGTTTCGTTTATATGCGCGAATCTGGTCACTTGATTTACGATGCACAACGTAAGATCAAAACTGAAGTCATATCTAAGTTGAACCAAAACAAAGACATTCAGTGGCATCAAATCAAATCATCAATCATTGAGACATTACAACCTTACTTGTTTGAAAAAACAGCTCGTAAACCAATGATTTTACCAGTAATTATGAAGGTCAATGAGAACGGTGAACAAATCACACCGACGAAAAAACCAAAATCATCTAGACCTAAACGCACAAATAAAAAACAAAACCCAAAACAAAATCAAGAACAAAAATAACACAATAGTAAAGAAAATCATAAGCATGCGACAAACAAACGTCCTTCAAATAATGGTCAGAAAAACCGTAAACCAAGAAATCATAAACCGCACCATAAAAAAGAAGGCAACGCTAAACCAAAACAACACGAAGAAAAGTCTAAACAAGACTAAGCTTCTATAAATTAAAGATAAATATAGGAAAAGCACATTCCACGCGGAATGTGCTTTTTGTTTGTATAAGGTTGTGTTAGTGGACAAGTTTTTTCTCGAAGCGATTTAAGTCGTTGTCGTGTCCAATCATAATTAAGATATCGCCAAGTTCAATATTCATATTCGGATCTGGAGAAATAATAACATCTTTATCACGTTTAATCGCGATAATATTGATACCGAAGTTTGCACGGATATCTAAATCTACAATCGTTTGACCCGCAATACGTTCATTCGCTTTGGCTTCAACAATTGAATATTCATCCGCAAGTTCCAAGTAATCCAAGACACTGGCACTCGCAATATTATGCGCAATTCGACGTCCCATATCTCGTTCAGGATGGACAACTAAGTCAGCACCGATTTTATTTAAAATCTTCGCATGGTAATCATTTTGGGCTTTCGCAATAACCTTCTTAACCCCTAATTCCTTAAGTATCAGAGTTGTCAAAGTACTCGTTTGAATATTTTCACCAATCGCCACAATGACTTGATCAAAGTTACGAATCCCTAAACTTTTCATTACCGCTTCATCTGTTGTATCTGCGACTACCGCATGTGTCGCGATCTCACTATATTCATTTACGCGGGCTTCGCTTAAGTCGATAGCCATCACGTCCATGCCTAACGCATTTAATTCTCGGACTATACTGCCGCCGAAACGACCTAACCCTATCACAACGAATTCTTTTTCCATTTCTCTTACAACCTCCGCAAAAATAAAGATGAGACAAGGCTCTGTTCAATCATAGACAACCTATGATTGTGCCTCGCCTCACCTTAGACTTAATATTAATAATAACCTTCATCATTCTTACCTTCAACATAATCTTTATTGAAGATGAATAATCTCATTAAGAAAATCAGTGATGGAACAAGCATCAATAATCCAACGACTGCCGCAATGGTTAAGGCCCATGCCATCGGGTCATCTGTTTTGTGAATGTCTCCATTGATATATGGATACAAGATGTATGGCCATTTACTTAAACCATAACCTGTCACGGCTGTAGCCATTTGAATCACAACTAACATAAATGCTGTTCCCGGTGATTTTTTCATTATAGATAAAATCCAAGCTGCTAACAAGCATAATATACTGATTAAGAATAACCACCAATATTGGTTAACCGCAACATCAAAGTGTTGCTTGTTTTGACTGCGTAATGTGATGAAAGTAAATAATGATACTAAAGCCATCGGAGGACCCCAGAAAACAAACCACATACGAATAATATTATAGGCTTTCATGTTTTCTGCTTTACGCGCATAATACGCAAGGAATCCTGATGAAATATACATTACTGAAACTAAAGCTAAGAATACAACTGCCCACGCAAATGGACTAAAGAATAAATCTAACCAATTTAAATCGACACCTGTACCTGAGCTTGTTTTATGAATATAGCCGCCTTCTGAGATAACAAGTCCCATACTTAATGCAGCCGGGATGAATAATCCAGATACACTATGCAAGACGAGCCAAGAGAATTTCGAATCTGGTCCATAGTTTTGGAATGCATAGAAACTACCGCGAATCGTAAGTAAGATTAAAGCGATAGATCCTGGCACTAACAGAACCGAACCATAATAGTACGCGAAATCTGGGAAGAAACCGACAATTCCTACGGTAAAGAATACTAAGAATACGTTTGTGACTTCCCAAATCGGGTTCAGATAACGACCGATAATCGGTACTAATGTGCTTTCAGTACCTCTTAATTTCGATTGTAAAATGAAGATACCTGCACCAAAGTCAATTGAAGCAATAACGATATACAAGAATAAGAACAGATACAAAACGATCATTCCAAATGCTGTAATACTCATGATGCTTCACCTCGGCTCTCTTCTAATTTTTCCACATCTTTATATGGCGGGTTATTCTTGAACATACGGATTAATACATATGCTGCAGTGAATAAGATGATGAAGTATACGACACCAAATGCGATGGTAACACCTGGTAAACCGCCTGCATGTGTAGCTGCTTCAGACACTCTCATGTAACCTCTTAAAATCCAAGGTTGACGGCCCATTTCTGTTAGGAACCAGCCGAACTCAATCGCAAGCATAGCTGCAGGACCTGTTAATAATATGCCATACAGCAATATTTTGTGTGTTGAGAACTTACGCCATTTCTTAACTAGTCGTGTTAAGACATAAATACCTGAAACAACGAAACAGAAGATACCGCTTGTCACCATTAAGTCAAAGAAGTAATGGACAATTAACGGCGGCTGTTCATTTTTAGGGAATTCATTCAAGCCTTCTACTTCTGTATTGATATTGTTATCAGATAAGAAGCTGAGTAATGCTGGGATTTTAATTGCACCATGCACTTCTTGATTTTTCTCATCTAGTACACCAAACAGAACTAAGTCTGCACGTTTTTCAGTATCATAATGCCATTCATATGCTGCTAATTTTTCAGGTTGTTCATTGTGTAAGAACTTCGCTGATAAGTCTCCAGCAAGCATAGAACCTAGTGTAAAGACTAAACCGACAATCATAGTCAGTTTCAATGCTTTCTTATGATATTCTCTGTCTTTTTCAAATTTATTTTTCAATAATTTAAATGCTGCAATCGCCGCTAAAATAAAGGCCATTGTCATAATTGCTGTAGTAATTACGTGGAAGGCTCTGACACCAAATGATGAGTTGAACATTGCTGCTACTGGATCAACATGAATCATTTTGCCGTTTTTCAATTGGAAACCTTCAGGCGTATTCATAAATGAGTTCACTGATGTGATGAAGAAGGCAGATAATGTACCGCCTAATACCACTGGAATACTCATAATCAAATGTGTCCATTTGTTTTTGAATCGTTCCCAAGTGTAGAAATAAATACTAAGGAAAATTGCTTCAAAGAAGAATGCGAAGACTTCCATGAATAATGGCAAGGCAATCACGTGTCCTGCAATCTTCATAAATTGTGGCCAAAGCAATGACAGCTGCAACTCGATAATCGTACCTGTTACAACCCCTACCGCAACAGTTACCGCATAACCTTTGGCCCATCTCTTAGCTAATGTAATATATTTTGCGTCATTTCTTTTAACACCAAGAAATTCAGCAATTGCGAACATAAGCGGCATCCCCACACCGATAGTCGCGAAGATAATATGCACAGCTAAGGTCATGGCAGTTAAAAATCTGCTCAGTTCTACTGCTTCCATAATATCACCCTGTTTTTCTCTATATTTTTGTTACTGTCTAATGCCCGCAACGTCTCAGATGAAATGTGGAGGAAATTGTTTACACAAAATCCAAAAAAACTTGAAACATTCAAATATAGGCGGTTAGCTTGATTTTTAATCGTCCCTTTAATACAGTAAACACATCAATAAAATGTAAAGGAAGATAAAACATGCCGAACGTAGTCATTTATACACAAAACGACTGTCCACCTTGTCAGTTTGTGAAAAATTATCTCGATCATCATCACGTTGCATACACTGAGAAAAATATTTCAAACTCACAATACCGCAATGAAATGATAAATTTCGATGCATTTTCAACGCCATTTATCTTAATCGGTGACACACCTATGTATCAAGTGGACATAGATAAAATCAACACATTACTCGATATCGATAAAGACTGACTTAAAAATGAATGCACTCTATTTTAAATTACCTTTAAGGTAAATGATTCAAACAATTATGCTGTAATCTGCGTTCATAGACACAGTACCTTATATGTTACGCTCTCATATGCTAGTTTACAATTATTCTAATCAAGATTTTCATTATATTTATACAGAATTTAAATCTTTGTCACAAATTTGTAAAACACACAGTATATACCACGTAATTAAATTCTTTGTATGTTGATTACATTACTCAAATAATAAGTAAATGTTTGTACACTAATAAAACCGCGATGAAAATGAATTGGACATTCATTTCATCACGGTTTTTATTAATATTTTATCAATGATTATGCATGTTTCGTATAGTCTTCTACTAAAGCAACAACTTCTTCTGATGTTGCACAGTTCACTGCTTTCGCTGCTAAGTCTTTCATTTGCGCTTCGCTTAAGTTTCTGATTAAACGACGTGCTTTAAGGATTGAAGTTGCACTCATAGAGAACTCATCTAATCCAAGACCTAACAATAATGGAATTGCAGTTTGGTCTCCGGCCATTTCGCCGCACATACCTGTCCATTTACCTTCAGCATGAGACGCTTCGATAACACGTTGTACCAATCGTAAAATAGCTGGGTTATATGGTTGGTATAAATAAGACACACGTTCTGACATACGGTCAGCTGCCATTGTATATTGGATTAAGTCATTTGTTCCGATACTGAAGAAGTCTACTTCTTTCGCAAAGACATCAGCAAGTGCTGCTGTCGATGGAATTTCAACCATGATACCGACTTCGATATCATCTGAAACTTCAACACCTTCATTTTTAAGGTTTTGACGTTCTTCTTCTAATAATGCTTTCGCATCACGGAATTCTTGAATTGTCGCAACCATTGGGAACATAATGTTTAATTTTCCGTATACTGAAGCACGTAATAACGCGCGTAATTGCGGACGGAAAATTTCTGGTTGTGCTAAGCACAAGCGGATTGCACGATAACCTAAGAATGGGTTCATTTCTTCAGGTAAGTCTAAATAAGGTAATTCTTTGTCTCCACCGATATCTAATGTACGAACAACCACACGTTTGCCTTTCATTGCTTCAAGAACTGCTTTGTATGCCTCAAATTGTTCGTCTTCAGTCGGCATTTGATCTCTACCCATATATAGGAACTCAGTACGGTATAATCCGATACCTTCTGCACCATTTTCAACTACACCAGGTAAATCGTTTGGTGTACCGATGTTTGCAGCTAATTCTACATGATGACCATCTTCTGTTACAGATTCAGCATCACGTAATTTTTGTAATTCTTGTTTATCTTTGAAGAAGTTATCACGTTTTTCTTGATATTGTGCTACAACTTCGTCACTTGGGTTAACAATAACATCACCTGTCATACCATCAACAATAATGATGTCGCCTGCTTCAACTTCCTCAGTAATCGTTTTAGTACCAACGACTGCTGGGATTTCTAAAGAACGGCTCATAATTGCAGAGTGAGATGTTCTGCCTCCAATGTTTGTCACAAATCCTTGCACATATTGTTTGTTCAACTGTGCAGTATCTGAAGGTGTCAAGTCATTCCCGATAATAACGACACTTTCATCAATGATACTTGGGTTTGGTAAATCCACACCTAAGATGTGTGCTAATACACGTTTAGAAACGTCGCGAATATCCGCTGCACGTTCTGCCATGTATTCGTTGTCCATTGATTCAAATATTGTGATAAATTGATTTGAAACATCTGTTAACGCTTGAGCAGCATTAACGTTTTCATTTTTAATTTTTTCTTCAATAGGTTGGATAAGTTCTGGATCTTCAAGCACTAATAAATGTGCATCGAAGATAGCCGCTTTATCTGCGCCTAATTGTTGTTCGGCATTGTTTCTGATTTTAGTCAATTCAACTTTTGATGTGTTAAGTGCGCCGTTAAATTTAGCAACTTCAGCCTCTGTATCAGTCACTGTTCCGTTATCAAACGATAGGTCAGGTTCTACTAATAGATAGGCTTTTGCGATTGCGACACCATCAGATGCCGCAATCCCTCTAATATTTTTAGTCATATTAGTTAGTTAAACCTTCTTTAGATAAAACGTCAGTGATAGCTTGAATTGCATCAGCTTCGTCGCTTCCGTCAGCATAGATAGTAATGTCAGCATCTTTACCTACGCCTAAGCTCATAACACCCATAATTGATTTTAAGTTGACTTTTTTACCGTTATATTCAAGTTGAATATCTGAATCAAATTTTGAAGCTGTTTGTACAAGCATTGTAGCTGGACGAGCATGAATACCTGTTTCGTCGATGATAGTGTATGATTGTTGTTCCATAATAATCTTTCTCCTTCGCATCCATTAATTGGTGAGTGACTCACCTGAACATTATTACACCTTAACATTACCAAAATATGACGCTAAATTCAATTTGTTTAATCCATACAGGGCAATGAATTTAGCGTTTTTGTGAAAATATGCACAATTTAATTGACAACTCGGTTTTAAATTAATTTTTTGGCAACGTTTTCACATTTATCGATGTGCTCGTCACCTAATTTTTTCATGAAATAATAACTGATTGATGCTGCGATTGCTTGACCGACAACCGGGAACCATCTTGTTTGTTTCGCAGCTGTACGTTTAGCAACATCTTTAACGACCATTTTCAAAATACCTTTTGAAACCGTACGTCCGATGAACTGACTGCCTTGGATTGATGCTGCGACTAATACACGTTCTTTTAAATCATCACTCATACGGTTCACTTCTTTATGATCTAAACCGTAAATTTTATTAATATCTTCTATAATATCTTTCATCAGCTTTAAATCGACCCCAAAATCTAATCCTGGAATCGGAATGACACTTGCTGAAGATGACAATAATGCTTTCTTTCTTACTAATTCTTCAGCGCGTTCACGTCTTTTTGCTAAATCCTTTTTATTCTTCGGTAAACGTCCTTTACCTACGACCGGATCAATTTTCAACATTTTATTTCCAATTTTGTCTGTAGATTTTTTAATGAATTTATCTTTAATCCCCATAATAGTCCTCCTCGATTATTACTTCTTCCACTTTTTCTGATACCCGAACAAAGACTACTTTTAAATATTTTGATGGTTTATAGTGCGGATGTGTTTTAAAATCTTTCGGAAGTCCCATTGCTTCTAAAATTTCAAAATCTACATCTTGTGCATCAAGCGTTCTCTTAATCATGTTTTTAAACGCTTTTGAAGTTAACGCACTTGAGTTTGTACTTAAAATTAAAGTACCTCCATCATTTAAAACAGGTAAAGCTTCTTCAATCAACTTATGATAGTCTTTTTGAACCGTAAAGACTTTCTTTTTATTACGCGCAAAACTTGGCGGATCAATAACAATCGTGTCATAAGCCTTATTGTGTCTTGCCGCATAATGATAGAAGTCAAAAGTATCCATGACATAAATATATTGTGTTTTCGGGTCAATACCATTTACCCCAAAATTCTCCTCTGTCAAACCTCTAGAACGATTTGCAAGGTCGACACTAGTTGTTTCTGCTGCTGTTTGTGCTGCAATGACAGAGAATGCCCCTGTATAACTAAATAAATTCAAAACACTGCGGTCAGGCGCATAAACATCACGTAATTTTTTACGCACTTCTTTTTGGTCTAAGAAAATTCCTGTCATCGGTCCGTCATCTAAATCAATATTATAGAACGTAAAGTTTTCTTCAATAACAATTGGGAATTCCGGTGCTTCCCCTGTTACGAAACCACTAGATACTTCACTGTCTTTAAAACGTGTCTTCTCAAAAATTGAAGTATAAGGAAAGACAGCTTGAACAGCTTCTAAAATATCAGTTCTGAATGTATAAATCCCTTTTGAATACCATTGGATTAATAAATGACGATCGTAGTAATCAATTGTTAAACCGCCGACACCGTCTCCTTCTGCATTAAACAATCTGAATGCATTTGTACCATCGATATCAAAGTAGTATTGTCGATAATCTAAAGCTTCTTCAAATAGCGCTTCAAAAAATTCTTGATTAATTTCTTCTTCAGCATCATAGCTTAAGACCCAACCTAATCCTTTATGTTGGCGCCCAACGTATGCTGTCGCAATGTATCGACCATCATCAGTCACAATATGAAAAATATCACCATCTTCTAAATGACTATGTTCATAAATATCTTCTTCATCCACTAATGGATACTGATTTAAATACTTTTGTTCTTTACCTTTATTTAATACTGCTGTCTTCATATTATTATTCCGCCTTCTATGTGTAGTTACTTTTATCTTAACGTATCAGACGCTTCCTTTCTAAAAAGAACGTCTCAAATCCATTAAAAAAGCCGAGGAAACTTAAGTTCCTCAGCTTTTGTGTGATTCTGCTTTAGCTGGCGTACGTAATTGGATAATAAACGCAATCGTAATCGCCACAAGCATAATAAATAAAATCGGTGTAATAAAAATGGATAATAATAATCCATGAATCATAATATTGACAAATTCTGTCAACAATTTAAAGAATAAAATACTCACCATAAACAACTGCGCATAATACAATTTACCGCGTAAGAAATGCGTCAATGTTGTAATGATATAAGCGATAATCACAAGCAACAATAAGAAGAGTGTGATCCACTCGATTACATATGATGTTTGTGATAATTCCCAATCACCTGACATAAACAAGCCATTACGGTTGTTTAATTCTAGTAAGGTAAATAGGAATAAGATCGCACCGCAAATCAATTCAACGATACCCGGTTTAATCCATTTTGGACGACGCATCCAAGTTGGAAAATCGTCTTCTTGCAGATTGACTTTATCTTTAACTGCTTTTTTGAAGCTATCTCGTTTTCTTCTGATTTTCTCTAAATCAATACTTCTGCGTGTTCTGTATGTCAATTCTTGTGTACGTTCTTGAATTTCACGCAGCTGTTCTTTCGTTTGGCTGATTGTGCCGTTCTTATCTGTACGTGAATACAACATTTCTTCACCTAATTCTGCTTTAGTTAGCGGCAATGATCTTCTAAGGAATAAGAAATTCCAAATAGACATTTGACCTAAACACCACATGACAACGAAGAATGCGTTGACACTTAAAATATCAATTAACGCAATTTCATGACTTTCGATTCTGCCATATAACGAAATTTGAGAAATTAAATAACTGATTCCGTACGTACAGATAATCCATAGATAGTGCTCTTTTTGGTGCGCACTGTTCAACTCATCCTTGTACACAATGTATCCGATATGCACAATAAACGGAACCACGAATACAATCGCAAAGAAGCCGTAAACTTGTGTCATAAAGACGATTGTGATGAGGAAGAAAAAGATTCCTATTATAAGGAAGAAAATTGAGATATCATAATCATATTTTGTAGTCATAAATAATAAATAGCCAATCCATAGCAATGCAACACCGAACAAGATAATCAAGATGGCGCTGACCACTGGGAAATGACCAATAAATTGACTCATAATCCGTATTATTTCAACAAAGAAAGCATTGATGAAATCCCACACATTATTAATATGTATGTCAACCTTGCTCCCCTTCGCAAGTTTATGGATAAATGATAGATTGAGTAATACAATGATTCCAATGAAAAGTGAAACAATGCCAATAATCAAACTATAAATGATTTCAGCGTGCTTCTTTATATACGACATGTTTTTCACCTCATAGTTATTATATATGAACAATTCCATTGTGTCTTTAAAAATTAAAGTAAATCATTCTATGGTAGTATATTAGACTCAGACGCTATGCTCAATCCTAAATACACAATTTAACGTAATCTTAATGTGAACTTGCCTTTTTCATACCCGTTCTCTCTGGCTTAAATCTAAAATCACCTTGACAGAACCTATGAAAAAGCATACATTTAGTATAAATCTAATAAAGAAATACACTAGGGGTGTTTCGAACTGAGATGAAGCACAAAGCTTCAAACCCTTCGAACCTGATCTAGCTGAGACTAGCGTAGGAAAGTGTAAAGAATGAACTGGTTTAGGATTTCAGGGTAGAACCAGGGTATTCTGATGCTTATTTTCACGCTGCTTGCTAGACAAGTTTGCGTGTTTTTTTGTTTATATAGGAGGAATTGACATTATGTCTAAAGGACTTAAGCTTTCAGATATCTTAGTTACTGTGTTAATCGCAGTTATCTTTGCTATCATTTACAACATTTGGAACTTAGTGTATAAAGCCATGCAAGTGACTGGCTTACACTTAGAAGAATTATCTTACGGTATGTGGTTTGCAGCTGCTGTTGTTGCTTACTTAATCATTCCGAAAGCCGGTATTGCACTGTTAGCTGAATTCGCTGCTGGTGCTGGGGAAACAATTGTTATGGGACGCTTTGATATTGCGACAATTGTTTACGGCTTACTACAAGGTTTAGCGTGTGAAATTATTTTTGCGATTTTCCGTTATAAATCACGCAAATTAATGGTAGCAGTGCTCGCTGGTTTAGCAGCCGCATTAGTTACTTTCCCTATCGACTTCTACTATGGTTATTTAGGTGAAGTTGCTGGATGGAACTTATTCTTATATGTATTCTTCCGTTGTATCAGCGGGATTGTACTTGCTGGGATTTTCCCATATTATCTTGTCAAAGCTCTGGATCAGACTGGGGTTACAAAATTATTCCGTCCTGCTTCCAAAAAGGATTATGACAATTTGTAAGGAGACATAAACGTGTTACTTGCTCAAAATTTACGACTTAAATATCCAAATGCACCAGATAAAATATTTGATGGTTTAGATATAGAAATACCTGATAAACAAAAGGTCTTATTACTCGGCCCTTCAGGCTGCGGTAAAAGTACCTTACTCAATGTATTAAGCGGCATTGTGCCGAACCTAATCGAGCTTCCAATGAAATATGACGCATTGGAAGTCGATTTAAATAGCGGCGTCATCTTCCAAGACCCAGACACACAATTTTGTATGCCAAAGGTTTATGAAGAACTCGCATTTGTGTTAGAAAATAAACAAGTGCCGAGAAAAGAGATGGACGCTTTAATTCAACAAGCATTAGCATCAGTCGACTTAGACGTTGGTCCTAAACAAACGGTTCAACAATTAAGCGGCGGTATGAAACAAAAATTAGCAATTGCTGAAACGGTGCTTCAAGAAGCAGATACATTATTCTTGGATGAACCGACTGCCATGTTAGATGTGGATGCGACAGAAGATTTATGGAATCAAATTAAAGACATGTGGCAAGAACAAACTGTCTTGATTGTAGAACATAAAGTGGAACACATTTGGGAACATGTGGATCGTGTTATTTTAATGAATCATCATGGGGAAATCATCGCAGATGATACGCCTCAAGTGATTTTACATCAACACGAAGATTTGCTGACTGAATATGGAGTATGGCATCCAAAGGCTTGGGACCATGCACCTAAAGCTGAATTATTACCGAATAAAGACATAACATCACGCTTCAAATATGAAAATGGCGAAGTCATACGTGGTAAGAAAACACTCATTCAAGTACCTGAACTCACAATCGGCGATGGTGAGTGGATTACCATCACAGGTAAAAATGGTGCAGGTAAAACCACTTTACTTGAGTCTATGATGCAATTGATTAAATATCGCGGAGAGATGTCTTATGATGGGCAACCGCTTCATAAAATTAAAGAAGCAGCAAAGCATATGTATCTGGTTTATCAAAACCCAGAACTGCAGTTCATTACGAATTCTGTTTATGAAGAAATCTTTATCAACTTCAGCGGCGAAAGCGCAAAAGCTGAAACTGAAAAACTGATTGAATTATTGAATTTAGAAGCAGTTCGTGATCAACATCCCTTCGAATTATCAATGGGTCAAAAACGACGTTTAAGTGTTGCGACTGCTTTAAGTTCACGTGCTGATATTATTTTACTTGATGAACCAACATTTGGTTTAGACAGTCACAACACGTTTAATTTATTAAATCTTTTCCAACAACGTGTTGCACAAGGTCAAACGATTATTATGGTTACGCATGACCCACATATCATTGAACGTTATCCGACAAGACGTATCGAATTACGTGACCACATGTTATGTGAAGATGTTCTATTTGAAATGGAAGGTGAAACAAATGTATGAAGCATGGAAAAAGTATTTCACCTTCGTAGATGAAGTTAATATTATCACCAAGCTTGGTTTAGGTATTTTCTTATTCTTCTTTGTGATTTTCATTCACAACTTTGATGTGATGATTTACCTAACCACTTTGATGTTTTTATTCTTACTGATTTTCGGCGGTATGAAATTGAAGGTCACTGCCCTATTCGTACTTTACACTGTGATATTCAGTATCATCTCAGCACTCTTTATGATTTTCTACGGAGATGGTACACATACCCTATTTAAATTAGGCTTTATTCATATCACAACTGAAAGTTTAGTGAGAGGACTGCATTTATCTATGCGTACGGATACCGTCACATTCTTCGGTATTGTGATGGCCTTTACGTCTCAAATTGTGATGATCTTCTACAGCCTGATGCAGCATTTGCGTGTAAAACCAAAAGTAGCCTACGCGTTTATGGCTGCCATCCGTATGGTACCGTTGATTATCAGTTCATTCATTCAACTACGTAAATCATTGAAGATGCGTTATCGTATGGTAGATAAATCAAATTATCGCGGTTTCAAGCGTGTGAAACATTTAATTATTCCGTTGTTAAGTCAAAACATACGAAAAGCACATCAACTTTCGGTTGCTATGGAGAAAAAAGGATTTAAAGATGGTAAAAGAACGTATTATTACTACGCACCATTTAGTTATCGCGACATCTTATTTATCTTATTATTCGCGGCGATATTAATTATTTCTGTAATGTTAGCTCATTATTTACCAATTACAGGAATTACTGACGTACGTGGTTGACACAAGCATTTATAGTTCTTAAAATTTTTATCGGGCTGTGGTTGTCGAGCTGCAGCCCAACCAATATTTACATTTTCATTCATCCATATTTTTCCCAGCAGTGAACGGTCACCGATTCAACCGTTTACTGCTTATTTTTTATTTAACAAATATTATCGTTTAATTAAGTCAAAAGTCATATACATGTTATAATTGAAATAATCAGATTCACACAGAAAGATTGGGGGCAAAATTTCATGAAAAAACGTAATGATGCATACGAAAAAGGCTATCAACAAGCCGTCAAAGAAATTGAAACCATGTCAAAACTCAAAAATAAAAAGCGCCGTTTAAAACGTTACATTAAGAGCCGTAAACGTTCTTGGCGTTTCCATCAATTATTCAAGAGACGCAACTCTCGCTACGTTTCTGGATATAAACAAGCTTATATTGATATGGCGAAATCATTGCCTGAAGAGTAAGGAAGTTCTGCTTCCTTGCTTTTTTATTTTGTCCCTACAATTTCATAATTAGAAGATACACGGCTTAACAATAATTTTTCTGCATACCAAAAAACAGCCGATACACAATGTACGGCTGTTTTTAGTATAAATCTATTCTTTTAAATTATGCTTCGTGTTTAATTGCTTTATCACTGATGTCACGACGATAGAATAAACCTTCACTATCAATGGCATCTGCTTTTTTATAAGCATTTGCTTTGGCTTCTTTAACTGTTTTGCCTTCACCGATCACTAAGATAACACGGCCGCCAGAAGTAACGTAATCGTCGCCTTCTTTTTTCAGACCGCTGACAAATGTAAGCCCATCTAAATCAAAGCCGCTGACTTTCACACCTTTTTCATATGAGCCAGGATAGCCTTTAGACGCTAACATCACGCCTACAACAGCTTCGTCTTTCCATTTGTATTCAATCGGTTTACGTGCTTCTAGGTCTAAAATGTGCTGCATTAAGTCGCTTTCCATACGTGTTAATAATACTTGTGCTTCAGGATCTCCGAAACGTGCATTAAACTCGATAACTTTCGGACCTTCTTCAGTTAAGATTGCGCCAATATAAAGCACGCCAAAGAATGGATAGCCTTCTTCTTGCATTGCTTTCGCAACCGGTTGCGCAATTTCATCATTTGTACGTTTTAGTACATCTTCTGAAATATGAGGCACTGGGCAATACGCACCCATACCGCCTGTATTTGGTCCTTTATCGTCATCATACGCACGTTTATGGTCTTGTGCAATCGTATCGAAAGGTACAGCATAATCGCCATTCACAAAGGTCATGACAGAGTATTCTTCGCCTTCTAAGAATTCTTCGAATACAATTTTGCCTTGTGCTTCAGGATACAGTGTTTCGACTGCTTCTTTCGCTTCATCACGTGTCATCGCGATAATAACACCTTTACCTGCGGCAAGACCGTCTTTTTTCAAGACAACAGGAATCTTGCAATCTTCTACATATTTTAATGCATCAGATTTAGAATCCACTTCTACATATTCTGCAGTTGGGATGTCATATTTTTCCATAATACGTTTCGCAAATGATTTTGAACCTTCAATTTGTGCTGCTTTCGCACCAGGACCGAAGACTTTCACACCCGCGTCACGTAATTTGTCGCCTAACCCTTCAGTTAAAGGTTGTTCTGGACCGATGACTGCCCATTCAACTTCATGATCTACCGCAAATTTTACAATGTCATCATGTGCAGTTTCAGCAATTTCACTGTGCACTTCAGCGACAGTTTCCATTGCTGCATTTCCAGGAATTGCATACACTTGGTCAACAAGTTCAGATTGATTTAATTTGTGCGCAAGGACATGTTCACGTCCTCCGCCTCCGATTACTAATACTTTCATCTTTAGCATTTTCCTCCTGAATGATTAATGTTTGAAGTGACGTACGCCAGTCATTACCATCGCAATGCCGTGTTTGTCTGCCATATCAATAGAATCTTGGTCTTTAATAGAACCACCTGGTTGGATGATCGCTTTGATACCTGCTTTTGCTGCTAATTCTACTGTGTCATCCATTGGGAAGAAACCATCTGAAACTAATGCTACATTGTCATTAATTTCAATTGCACGTTCAATCGCAATTTCTGCAGAACCGACACGGTTCATTTGACCTGCACCGATACCTACAGTTTGATGGTCATTACTTAAGATGACAGCGTTACTTTTAACAGCTGCTACAACTTTCCAACCTAATTCCATTGCTTGCCATTGTTCTTCTGTCGGTTCAACTTTAGTCACAACTTTCATGTCATCACGTGAAATTGTTTTTGTATCTTTATCTTGAACTAAATAGCCACCTGATACAGATACAAATTCTTGTTCATCGTGATCCACTGCCATATCTACTTCTAATAAGCGAATGTTTTTCTTTTGAGTTAAGACTTCAAGCGCTTCATCTGTAAATGAAGGCGCAATGACAACTTCTAAGAAGATTGAATGTAATTTTTCAGCAAGTTCTTTTGAAACTGGACGGTTAACCGCAACAATACCGCCGAAGATAGATTGGCTATCTGCTTCATACGCATTTTGATATGCTTCTTCAATTGATTCGCCAACACCAACACCACATGGGTTCATATGTTTAACCGCTACTGCAGCTGGTTCTTCGAATTTTTTAACTAATGCTAATGTCGCATCAGCATCTTTAATGTTGTTAAAGCTTAATTGTTTCCCGTGTAATTGTTTAGCGCCTGCAATCGTATTGTTCGCATCTGATGTACGTACAAAGTAAGCAGTTTGTTGAGGGTTTTCACCATAACGTAATTGTTCTTTATTTTCTTTGAAGAAATTCACAATCGCATTATCGTAATCATTTGTATGTTCAAATACTTTAATCATTAATGATTTACGGAACGCTTCGTCTAATGTGTTATTTTTAAGGTGTTCAATGACTGCGTCATAGTCAGCAGGATCTACCACAGTTGTCACATGCTTGAAGTTTTTCGCAGCTGCACGTAACATTGTCGGACCACCGATATCAATGTTTTCAATCGCATCCATTTCAGTTACGTCAGGGTTTGCGACAGTTTCTTTAAATGGATAAAGGTTCACGACAACCATGTCGATAAGATCGATGCCTTTTTCTTTTAATTGTTGTAAATGTTCAGGTTTATCGCGATCAGCTAAAATACCGCCATGTACTGCTGGGTGTAATGTTTTTACACGGCCATCCATGATTTCATCAAATTTCGTTAAATCAGAAACTGATTTTACAGGAACACCCGCTTCATCTAATGCACGCTTTGTGCCGCCTGTAGAATACAACTCATAGTCTAATTCAACTAATGACTTCGCGAAGTCTACAATGCCAGTTTTGTCTGATACACTTAAAATTACTTTTTTCATGTTAGAAATTGCCCCTCTTATCGAATAATTTTTGCGATGACTCTAGGATAAAGTTCATATTCTAAATTTTTAATACGTTCTTCTAGTTGTGCTTTTGTATCATCTGGATAGATGTCGCATTGACTTTGTTCAATGATTTCACCTGTGTCCATGCCACTGTCTACATAATGAACAGTAGAACCTGTCACTTTATCTCCACTTTCAAAAGCTTGACCAATTGCGTCAATGCCTTTGTATTTCGGTAATAAAGCCGGATGAATGTTTAAAATACGGCCTTCATACGCATTCAATAAATCTGGACCGATTAAACGCATATAGCCTGCAAGTATAATCCATTCCACTTCTTCTTCTTTTAACAATTCTAATAAACGTTGTTCATAATCACTTTTAGAATCAAAAGTTTTAGGAAGTGTCACATGGACAGGAATGTTTAATTTCTCTGCACGTTCAATCGCGAATGCATCGTCGTGATCAACATAAAGCGCTGTGATTTCAATATTATCTAATCTGCCGTCTTGAACTCGTTGTGCAATATTTTCAAAGTTGCTGCCAGAACCTGACGCAAAGATGGCTACTTTAGTCACGCTTTAACCCCCGTTAACTCGATAGGTTCTTCTTTACCTTCAACGATTTTACCGATTTTGAACGCTTCAACATTTTGATCTTTTAAGATATCTAATGTTTTATCTGCGTCCGCTTCATCTACAACTAATGTGAAACCAATACCCATGTTGAAGATATTGTACATTTCTTCAGTTGCGATTTTGCCTGCTTCTTGTAACCAATCGAATACTTTAGGTGTATTGAATGATTGAACGTCAATTTCAGCAGTGACACCTTCAGGTAAAGCACGTGGAATATTCTCATAGAAACCGCCGCCTGTGATATGTGTCATCGCATGCAATTTCACTTGTTCTTTCACAGCTAATACAGGTTTAACATATAAACGAGTCGGTTCTAAGAAAGTGTCTAAATACGTACGACCATTATCGAATTCAGCATTTAAATCAACGCCTGATTCTTTAATTAAATGACGTACTAAGCTATAACCGTTAGAGTGGATACCGCTTGAAGCTAAACCGATAATTACTTGTCCTGGTTTAACTGTTGAACCATCGATGTATTCATCTTTTTCAACTGCACCCACTGCGAAACCAGCTAAATCGTATTCACCTTCGTGGTACATTTCGCCCATTTCAGCAGTTTCACCGCCGATTAAAGCTGTATTTGTTTCTTCACAACCATCGCTGACACCTTTAACAATTTGTTCGATGACTTCAGGTACAACTTTGTTTGTTGCGATATAGTCAAGGAAATAAAGCGGCTCTGCACCTGTTGTTAAAATATCGTTGACACACATAGCCACTGCATCGATACCGATTGTGTCATGTTTGTTGTGATCAATCGCAAGTTTCAACTTAGTACCTACACCGTCTGTACCAGAAACTAAGACAGGTTTTTGCATGTTTAATTGTGATAAATCAAACGCTGCACCGAATCCTCCTAGTCCACCTAGTACTTCTTTACGCATTGTACGTTGCACATGGCTCTTCATTCGCTCAACTGCTTCATATCCAGCATGAATATCCACACCGGCATTTTTATAAGAATCTGCTGCCACAGCTTTACACTCCTCTTCTTTTCAGTTCTTTAACTTCTGGTAATTGATGATCTACAATTTCAATTGGATAATTGCCTGTAAAACAAGCGTCACACTCGCCTTTTGAGTCAAATTCTTTAAACACTTCATGCATGCCTTCTACAGATAAATACGTAAGTGAGTCTGCACCAATCATGTCTTTGATTTCATCGACACTATGTTGTGCTGCCATTAATTCTGCATGTGTAGACACATCGATACCGTAATAACATGGATCGACTAATGGTGGTGATGAAATACCCATATGCACTTCTTTCGCACCAGCAGATTTTAATGCTTTCACAATGTATTTACTTGTCGTACCACGCACAATAGAGTCATCAATGACAACGACACGTTTGCCTTCAATGACGTCTCTGATCGGCGCATGTTTCATACGTACTTGTTTTTCACGAACGCTTTGGTCTGGTGTGATAAACGTACGGCCGATATAACGGTTTTTCAATAAACCTTGTTCGTTTGGAATACCTGAGTATTCAGAGAAGCCTTTTGCTGCTTGTAAAGATGAATCTGGTACACCGATAACAATATCAGCGTCAATACCCATCTCACTTGCTAACTTCTTACCTAAAGCTTTACGCACATTATAGATAGAGTGTTTATGGAACTCTGAATCTGGACGTGCAAAGTATACATATTCCATTGAACACATATTATGGTGAATTTGGTTCGTGTACGTATCATAATCTATGTCATGGTCACCGCTGAATGTAATTAATTCACCCGGTTCGATGTCACGAATATATGTTGCACCGATTGCTTGGAACGCACATGTTTCACTTGCGACACAATACGCACCATCTACTTCACCTAACATGAGTGGACGTACACCATTGTTATCTCTAACCGCAGCAAGTTGATTAGTATTCAGCATGACACAGCTGAATGCACCTTTAACTTGATTCAATGCTGCTTTTTGGTTTGATTTAATGCTTGGAGATTTGCCTCTGATTAATAAATGCGCTAATACTTCTGAATCACTTGTTGTTTGGAAGACGCTGCCTTCAGATTCTAAAGCCTTACGAATTTGAACAGCATTCGTTAAGTTACCATTATGCGCAAGTCCTAAATCACCTTTTGAATGCTTGAACAAGAAAGGTTGAACATTGGCGATTTCACTGGCACCTGTTGTCGCATAGCGTACATGTCCAATCGCATGTTGGAATCCTTGTAAAGATTCTAATTGCGCGTCTGAAATAGCTTCAGTTAATAAACCCATGCCGCGTGCCCCAAACAGCGATTCGCCGTTTGAGCACACGATCCCAGCACCTTCTTGACCACGGTGTTGCAGACTATGCAACGCCATGTAAGTTAAAGTTGCTGCATGGGGGTGATTCCAAATTCCAAAGACTCCACATTCTTCGTTTAATCCGCGGATGTCATACATTGAGGAATTGCTCCTTCCCAAATTTCGTTTAACGTCGACACGTTTTCTTCTACAGTTGTTTGACCGTTTGTAACTTTGAACTTGTCATCCTCAGTGATAGTTCCGATTTCTTGTGCATTAGGAATATCTAATGATTGTCCTGCTTTAACTGCAACAATGTAACGACCTTGTGATTCACTGAATAATTGTGCATCAGTCACGTCTAATGTTGCATCTACACCTAAACCGTAGTGTGCACTGATTCGAGCTAACGAAATCAATAAGCCGCCTTTACCGACAGTTTGTACATGAGACGCTTTGCCGCTTCTGATTGCTTCTTTGATTTGTTCGCCTTTTTCAACTTCATTTGATAAGTCAAGTGCTTCTGATTCATGGTTGACTTTACCGTATAATAATTTTTCGATTTGGCTGCCGCCGAAGTCATCGCGTGTTTCACCAACAACATACAATTTATCGCCTGCATGTGGGTGGAAATCATTTAAGTAATCGATGTCTTCAATTAAGCCGACCATACCTACTACAGGTGTTGGGAAGATAGAAGTACCTTTTGTTTCGTTATAAAGTGAAACGTTACCTGAAACAACTGGTGTTTTCAGAACTTCACATGCTTCTGCCATACCTTTTGTAGAATCAGTTAATTGTTGATAGATTTCTTTTTTCTCTGGTGAACCGTAGTTTAAGCAGTCTGTCATTGCTAATGGTGTTGCACCTACAGCAATTAAGTTGCGGTATGCTTCAGCAACGACCATTTTACCGCCTTCGTATGGTTGGTTGAATACATAACGTGCTTCGCCATCGATTGTAGAAGCGATTGCTTTGTTTGTACCTTCAACACGTACTACAGATGCTTGTAAACCAGATTTAACAACTGTGTTTGCACCAACTTGTTGGTCATATTGTTCGTATAAATAACGTTTTGACGCAATTGTCGGATGTGCTAATAATTTATGGAATACATCTTTAACATCTACATTGCTGTAGTCGTTTTTAGATGTGTTATATTCTTTTGCTTCACCTTCTAAAATATATACAGGTGATTCATCTGCTAATGGTTGTACTGGGATGTCTGCATAAACTTCATCATCATAAGTTAATACGAAACGATCTGTATCCGTAACTTCACCGATAACAGCACTATCTAATTCACGTCTGTCAAATAAGTCTAAGAATTTTTGTTCCGTACCTTTTTCAACAACAAGCAACATACGTTCTTGTGTTTCAGAAAGCATCATTTCGTATGGAGAGATTCCTTCTTCACGTACAGGTACTTTTTCTAATTGCATGTGTAAACCACTGCCGCCTTTAGCTGCCATTTCTGAAGAAGATGATGTTAAACCAGCTGCACCCATATCTTGGATACCGACTAATTCTGGGTAAGTGATTGCTTCAAGTGTTGCTTCCATCAATTTTTTACCTACAAATGGGTCACCGATTTGTACTGATGGACGTTTGCTTTCACTTTCTTCACTTAATTCTTCAGATGCGAAAGTTGCACCATGGATACCGTCACGGCCTGTTTTTAAACCAACGTAGATAACTGAGTTGCCGACACCTTTAGCTGTACCTTTTTGGATTTTATCGTGATCAATGATACCTACGCACATTGCGTTAACTAATGGGTTACCATCATAGCGTTCATCGAATTCGATTTCACCTGCTGTAGTTGGGATACCGATACAGTTACCGTATCCGCCGATACCTGCTACAACACCACGTAATAATGTACGGTTTTGGATTTCATCTAATTCACCGAAACGTAAGCTGTTTAATAAGTTGATTGGACGTGCACCGATTGATACGATGTCACGAATAATACCGCCGACACCTGTTGCTGCACCTTGGTAAGGTTCAATCGCAGATGGGTGGTTATGTGATTCAACTTTGAATACAACCGCTTGGTTATCACCGATATCTACAACACCAGCACCTTCACCAGGTCCCATTAAGACATGTTCGCCTGTTGTAGGGAATTGTTTCAAGAATGGTTTTGAGTGTTTGTATGAGCAGTGTTCACTCCACATTACAGAGAAAATACCAATTTCAGTAAAGTTTGGTTGACGACCTAAAATTTCGACAACTTTATCATATTCAGCGTCTGTTAATCCCATATCACGGTATAAATGTTCTGATTTAATTTCTTCGATACTTGGTTCAATAAACTTAGGCATTTTGTTCCCTCCAACTATTTACCATTGACTCAAATAATTTCACGCCATCGTCTGTTCCTAAAATTGATTCTAATGCACGTTCTGGGTGAGGCATCATGCCGCACACATTACCTTTTTCGTTAACAATACCAGCAATATCGTGGTAAGAACCATTTGGATTATCTTTATATTTCAAGATAATTTGATTATTATCTTCTAATTCTTTGTACATATCTTTTGTACAGTAGTAGCTGCCTTCACCATGAGCTACTGGGTATACTACTGTTTCACCTTCAGCATATGCTTTTGTGAATGGTGTGTTGTTATTTACAACTTCTAATGATTCGTTACGGCTCACAAATAAATGTGAACTGTTGTGTAATAACGCACCTGGTAATAAACCGATTTCTGTTAAGATTTGAAATCCATTACATACACCTAATACTGGTTTGCCTTCATCTGCAAAACGTTTCACTTCTTTGATAACTGGTGCAACACTCGCCATCGCACCTGAACGTAAGTAGTCACCAAATGAGAAACCGCCAGGGATTAACACCCCATCAAATCCTTCTAATGATGTCTCACGATAATCAACATACTCTGCGTCTACGCCTGTTTTCAAAGCTGCGTTCAACATATCTCTGTCACAGTTTGATCCAGGGAATACAAGTACTGCGAATTTCATTATGCATTCTCCTTTTCGTCAACTACTTTATAGCTGTACTCTTCAATGACTGTGTTCGCAAATAATTTTTCACTTAAAGTTGTAACGATATTATGAACCGCTTCATCTGTTGCTTCGTCCACTGTCATGTAAAGTAATTTACCTACACGGATATCATTCACTTGGTTATAGCCTAAGTCATGTACGGCACGGTTAAGTGCTTGTCCTTGTGTATCTAATACCTGTGGTTGTAATGTGATGTGCAATTCGATAGTTTTCATTATTTAAGATCCTCCAGTTTATTTAAGAAAGTTTGATAAGTCTCGATAATTGAACCGCGGTCTTCACGGTATACGTCTTTGTCAAAATTAGTGTCACTGTCTTTTTCCCAAATACGGCAAGTATCTGGTGAAATTTCATCTGCTAAAAGAATTTGACCATCTTTTGTACGGCCGAATTCTACTTTGAAGTCAATCAAACGTAGGTTGATACTATCAAGCAATTCAACTAACGCTTTATTAACGCCTAATACCATTTCTTTCAATTGTGCAATTTCTTCAGTTGTTGCGATGTTTAATAATCTTACATGGTCATCTGTCACTAAAGGGTCATTTAAAGCATCATTTTTATAGAAGAATTCTACAAGTGGTGTTTCAAATTTTTGTCCTTTTTCAAAACCTAAGCGTCTTGTGATAGAACCTGCCGCAATATTACGTACGACCACTTCTAACGGAATGATTTCTACAGATTGAACAAGTTGTTCAGTCTCAGACGTTTGTTTGATAAAGTGGCTTTTGATGCCTTTTTCTTTAAGGTGTTCAAACAAGATTGAAGTGATTTTATTATTTAAGCGGCCTTTACCGTCAATATGGTCTTTTTTCGCACCATTGCCGGCAGTCACTTCATCTTTGTATTCCACGCGTAATACGCCGTCTTCATCTGTTGAGAAAATTCGTTTTGCTTTACCTTCGTATAATAATGACATTATTTTGCTCCTCCTCTAAAGGTTGCCAACATGTCTTGTTCAGTTTTATCAATGTCATCAGTTAAAACTGTCATGTGACCCA
Organism: Staphylococcus sp. CWZ226; assembly: GCF_018986355.1. Classification (NCBI taxonomy): domain Bacteria; kingdom Bacillati; phylum Bacillota; class Bacilli; order Caryophanales; family Staphylococcaceae; genus Staphylococcus; species Staphylococcus sp. CWZ226. Next base: position 221,077 of record NZ_JAHMSB010000001.1, read on the forward strand.
TTTTTCGTGCTGGTTTTCTAGATGCTTTGCCATAAATATGAACATGCCATTCAGGATGATCGCCGAATTCATCTTCAAGTAAATCTAAATCCTTACCAAGCAAATTCATCATGACAGCTGGTTTTAAAATTTCAATGCGTTCTGGTAATTTTTGACCCGTAACCGCTAAGATGTGTGTATCAAATTGTGAGAAGTCACAAGCTTCAATAGAATAATGACCAGAATTGTGAGGTCTTGGTGCAATTTCGTTTACATATAAGTTGTTATCTTTATCAATAAAGAATTCTACTGTAAATGTACCCACAAAATGCACTTTTTCTTTAATTTTATCTACTTCTGCACGTGCTTCTGCTTCTTTATCAGAACGTGCGGGTACGATTGTTTTAAATAAAATTTGGTGACGATGTTCGTTTTCTTGTAATGGGAAATAAACGATTTGGCCGCCATTTCCAATTGTCACAGTTAATGACACTTCTTTATAAAGGTCTAAGAATTTTTCTGCTACACATTCTTGTACTTTGATTAATGATTCAGCCTCTGCTAAATCTTCTTCTGAACGTACTAGCACTTGACCTTTACCGTCATAACCGCCGAAACGTGTTTTCACCATAAATGGATAACCTAATTTTTCAACAGCATGCTCTAAATCTTCAGCATTTGTGATTTGTGCATACGGAACGATTTTCGTACCTGCTGATTCTAATGTTTGTTTTTCAGTTAAACGGTCTTGTAATAAATGGATGGCTTGATAGCCTTGAGGAACATTAAATTCTTTTGTGAGTGTTTCTAATTGATCTGCAGCAATGTTTTCAAATTCATATGTTACAACATCAGAAGCTTCACCAAGTTGTCTTAATGCATCTAGGTCATCATAAGCTGCATTAATAAATTCATGTGCTACATATTGACACGGTGCTTCTTTGTCTGGATCTAAGACGATGACTCTAAAGCCCATTTTTTGAGCAGATTGTGCCATCATTTTGCCAAGTTGTCCGCCGCCAATAATACCGACAGTTGATCCAAACTTTAATTTACTGAAGTTCACTTTGCATCTCTCCTACTTTATCTACTAGTGATTGCTGATAAGCTTCTAATTTCTCTTTCACTTCATCGCTTTGAATACTTAAGATTCTCGCTGCAAGGATTCCAGCATTTTTCGCACCTGCTTTACCAATTGCAGTAGTTGCAACTGGAATTCCGCCAGGCATTTGGACGATTGAAAGTAATGAATCTAAACCTTTCAAACTCTTAGATTCAATCGGAACGCCGATAACTGGTAATGTCGTCATTGAAGCAACCATACCAGGCAAGTGTGCTGCACCGCCTGCCCCTGCAATAATAACGTCATAACCGTTCAATCTTGCTTCTGTCGCAAAATCAAACATCAGTTTTGGTGTACGATGTGCTGAAACGACTTTCTTATCGTACGGGATTCCAAATTGATCTAACATCTGACAACTTTCTGACATCATATCCCAGTCAGATGAGCTGCCCATAATAACTGCCACTTTCAAATTGAACACCCTTTCAATTATTTGAAATTTTAATCTAGTAAGTTGTATATTACAGATATAGCATAACAAATCAAGTCATGCTTTTTCAATCAAAAATCGAACTTTCTCATGAAAATTCAATTAAAATTCCGGATTTTCATGTAAAATAGTTGTATTACACTTCAAAACACTAATGAAAGTTCGAAAAATTATTAGGAGGAATTTACACATGGTTGCAAAAATTTTAGATGGCAAACAAATTGCTAAAGATTATCGTCAAGGATTGCAAGATCAAGTTGAAGCGTTGAAAAAAGAGGGCTATACGCCGAAACTATCAGTTATTCTTGTAGGTAACGATGGCGCAAGCATGAGCTATGTAAGATCAAAAAAGAAAGCTGCTGAAAAAATCGGCATGATTTCTGAAATTGTTCATTTAGAAGAAACAGCTTCAGAAGAAGAAGTATTAAATGAATTAGAACGTTTAAACAACGATGACTCTGTCAGCGGTATCTTGGTTCAAGTACCTCTTCCAAAACAAGTCAGCGAACAAAAAGTTCTAGAAACTATCAACCCAGCAAAAGACGTTGACGGTTTCAACCCAGCAAACATCGGTAAATTGTATATTGATGAACAAACATTCGTACCTTGTACACCACTAGGTATTATGGAATTATTGAAAAATGCGGATATTGATTTAGAAGGTAAAGAAGCAGTTGTTATTGGACGTTCTCATATCGTTGGACAACCTGTTTCAAAACTATTATTACAACAAAATGCGACAGTGACTATCTTACACTCTCGTTCAAAAGACATGAGCAAACATCTTAAAAGTGCAGACGTTATTGTCAGCGCTGTAGGTCGTCCAGGTTTAGTCACAAAAGACGACGTTAAAGAAGGCGCAGTTGTCATTGATGTGGGTAACACACCAGATGAAAATGGCAAACTAAAAGGTGACGTTGAATATGATGAAGTAAAAGAAATTGCTGGCGCAATCACACCAGTTCCAGGCGGCGTTGGCCCAATGACAATTACAATGGTGTTAAACAATACGTTATTAGCTGAAAAAATGCGTAGAGGTTTAGATAAATAAAATCTTAACTTTTCAGTAAAGGTACATTGAGGGGTACCTAAAGAAAAGAGCGGTCGGCTTGCTTTCATGTTGAAGCAAGTACCGACCGCTCTTTTTTATTTATAATCATTTACGTGAAATAGACGATTGAAAAATGGTTTACCAAATAATTTGTTCGATTGTTTCGTCGTCTAGTGATTTAGCGATTTCTGTCACTAATTGTACAGCGTTCAAGTAGTCTTGTTTATGCATAACAGAAACATTTGAATGCATGTAACGAAGCGGAACACCCACAACGATTGAAGGAATACCTTCATGTGCTAAATGGATACTGCCTGCATCTGTGCCGCCGCCTGGCGTTGTATCCCATTGGATTTCAATACCTTTGTCTTGTGCTACTTTTTTCACGTGCTTTCTAAATCCAGAATGACCGATTGCTGTCGCGTCCATAAGTACGACTAATGGTCCTTTGCCAAGTTCAGCTTCATGATCACCGCCGCCCATTCCTGGTGTATCATAAGCAATGCCGACATCCACCGCAATAGCTAAATCTGGTTTGATTTTATTCGCCGCAACTTTCGCACCACGTAAACCAACTTCTTCTTGAACAGTTGCACCTGATACTAAGTTAACATTGATTGCGTCGTCTTTTAGATTGTTTAAAGTATCTACAGCAAGTGCACAGCCGAAGCGATTATCAAACGCTTTTGCTGTTAAGTAGTTCTCATCACCTAATACTTCGAACTCAGAGTATGGTGTTACCATGTCACCGATATCAATACCAAGTTTTTCAGCTTCTTCTTTTGAAGCTACACCTACATCAATAAACATATCCTTGATATCAATTGGTGTTTTACGTTGTTCAGGCGTTAAGACATGTGGAGGTTTAGAACCGATGATCCCTCTGATCTCTTTGTCATCATCTGTTGTTACAGTTACTTTTTGAGATAACATTACTTGGTTCCACCAACCACCGACAGGTGTGAATTTCAAATAACCTTTGTCGTCGATTTTAGTCACCATAAATCCAACTTCATCTAAATGACCGGCAAGCATTAAAGTTTTTGAACCTTTCTCTGCTTTTTTCTTTCCGAAGATGCCACCTAAATTATCTTCAACCAGTTCATCTGAAACAGGTTTCAAATAATCTTTCATCAGTTGTTTTACTTTGTATTCGTGACCGGCAATTCCGTTCACGTCTGTTAAGTCCTTTAATAATTTAACTGTTTTATCCATGAATATGTCCCCCTTCTTTTCTTATCATCATATCAATATTCAAGACGTGTGAACACTTTTTATGCTCGATTCATGAACCAAACAAAAAGGAGCTGTCCCTTCCGAAAATTCGGAATGAACAGCTCCTTCTCTATCATTCAGATTATTATTTCAGTAAAAATTAAACGTCTACGCTTAAACGTGGAATGAATGTTTCGAAATGAATTTGTGATTTGTCTAAACCTAATTCATATAATTCATTGACGATTGATTTCAAGAATGAAATACCGCCACATACATAAACTTCTGTATCTTCTGTAACATATTGTTTTAAATCTTCTTGAGTGATGTAGCCATTTGATTTGCGATCATGGATTTCATAAGTCACATTATCATTTTCTGCTGCATCGTTAGATAAACGTTGTGAGAATGGTACATCATTAATATCAGTTGTATTGTGAATGAATTGAATGTTCGGTACACCGACTTCAATTGCTTTTTCATACATTGACACTAATGGTGTTACACCAATACCTGATGCTAAGAATAACTGGTTTTTGTCAGTGTTATGCAATCTGAATGCACCTACTGGCGCAGTTAAGTTGATATCATCTCCAACTTTCACTTCGTCATGCAAGATAGTTGAAACTTCACCTTCACTGTCTTCAGAAACATCACGTTTAACTGCGAATGTTAACGTATCTTCGTCTCCGCCAACGATTGAATAGTGACGTTTTGCTCTGTATGGTAATTTATCACTTGAAACATCAACTGTAATATATTGACCTGCTTCAAAGTTGCGTAAATCATATTTATCTGATGAAACTGTAAATGCTTTAATATCTGAAGCGACATTTTCAATGTTTGTAACTGTGAATGGTTGGAAACCATCCCATAACATTTCAGCATACATGTCTTTCTCTACTTGAATGAATACATCTGCAATTTCCCAGTATGCGTTAATCCAAGCTTGAATCACTGGATCTTCTTCTTTTAAATCTAAAACGTGCATAATTGCTGCGATTAAATTTTCACCAACAATTTTGTAACCTGATTCAGGTACTTGTAATGCAACGTGTTTGTAAGCAATCTCTTTAACTACAGGCATAATTGCACCTAACTGTTCAATGTTTGCTGCTGCAGCTAAGACTGTTTGAGCTAAGGCTGTGGATTGCAAACCTTTTTTCTGGTTAGTTTGGTTGAACATGTTGCGTAACTCTGGGTGTTCATTGAACATTCTATTGTAGAAGAATGACGTAATTTCCACACCTTTTTCTTGAAGAACTGGTACTGTTTGTTTAATAATATCCATATCTTTTTCAGATAACATTTAACTTCACTCCCTCTTCGACTCAATTTCATCATAATACGAATATGACGAAATTAAAACAATTAAGAACCTAGTTCACATAATAGACAATTTTATTTCATATTTCTTCATATTCTTTTCACAATTAAGTATAAACAATATGACAAACTTAAAACGTATTATAATGATTTTTATTTAAAGCATTCTTCTTACATGTGCGGGACTCAAAATCCCATGTTAGTAATGAAATAAAGTATGACCCCCATTATTATTTAGCATAAATCCCCCTTTAACTTCTTTCCTATATAATGTTTCTAAATATTTCCGCTTTTTTCTCAGTAAATATTTGACAACTGAGAAAACTTAACGTTATTTTAATCTGATTTTCATAATTATTCTGTAAAATTAGTCTTGTGATAAAGATTAGGTCCGTAGTAGGATGTAATAAAGAAATAAACACGGTATATTGAACCTAATACAAAGTTCAATCGCAAATATTCGTGATTGAACTGATTAATATGACGCTTTAATGATTAGCCATTGAATACGGAGGTCTAAACAATGAACAAACTATTACAGTCACTTTCAGCACTTGGTGTGTCTGCTACATTAGTAACACCCAATTTAAACGCTGAAGCTACAGATAACTCTGTACCAAAGCTTAAAGGTGTTGAAGATGAGATTATTCAAAAAGGCGAAAATTACAACTTACTGAATGGAATCAGCGCTTATGATAAAGAAGACGGAGATTTGACTGATCAGATTATCGTCAATGGTCATGTCGATACAAATAAAATTGGTAAATACAAAGTCGAATATCAAGTCATTGATTCAGATGGAGCGAAAGATATTTCTGAACGCTACATAGAAGTCAAGTAACTTGTCGATAAAATCTATTTAAAAATAATTATTTTGTTTTTTGGCGCTAGCGCTTCCAACCCCTTAATTGATAAGCATTCTCAACTACAGCGCCCTTTTTTGTGCTTTCTGTCATTTTTGTCAGTATTCACAAAATGGACACATAAATTTAACAAATCTGTGAAAGCCCGTCAGGCCTAGTGTCTGTAAGGCTTTCTTTATTTTTATGTAAAAAAGTTGCGGATACCCACTTGTAAATATTGCATAATAAACTAAAATTATTGTTAAGCCCTACAATTGTAGTATTAGGAGGTCAATAAAGTGTCAAAAATTAAGTCTTTGCTTCTATTGTTCGGCTCACTAATTTTACTCAGTGGTTGTGAACATATGGAAGTACTTAACCCAAAAGGGCCAATGGCAAGCAGTTTAAAATGGCTGATCATTTATTCAATCATCTTTATGCTTGTTATTGTTGCGGTTGTATTTATTCTATTCGCTGTATTTGCTTACAAATACCGATACACAAATACAACACAATCAGGTAAAGTACATCACAGTGCTTTATTAGAAACTATTTGGTTCACCGTACCATTTATCATCTTACTTGCTTTGGCTATTCCAACAGTCAAAACACTTTATGAGTACGATGCACCGCCTGCAAAAGACAAAGACCCTGTCGTCGTTTATGCAACAAGCGCAGGTTTCAAATGGTTCTTTGCTTATCCAGAGCAAAAAATTGAAACAGTGAATCACATTACGATTCCAAAAGATCGTCCGATTGTATTCAAGTTGCAATCTATGGATACAATGACAAGTTTCTGGATTCCACAACTTGGCGGTCAAAAATATGCAATGACTGCAATGACAATGGAATGGACATTAGAAGCTGACCAAGAAGGTACGTTCCGTGGACGTAACTCAAACTTCAATGGTGAAGGTTTCGCTCGTCAAACATTCCCAGTACATGCAGTAAGCAACTCAGAATTCAACAAATGGGTAGAAAAAGCTAAGAAAGAACCTAAACTTTCTCAAGATACTTTCGATAAACAATTACTACCTACAACTAAGAATGAAGAGTTGACATTCAGTGGTACTCACATGGACTTCGTAGATCCAGCTGCTGACCCTGAATACATCTTCTACGCTTATAAACGTTTCCATTACACTCCAAAAGATCCAAACTTCTATGATGTAACTGAAGGCGTATTAAGCAAACCAGATTCAAAATATCCTGCTCGTAAATCTCAAATTACAAACGCTATGTATAAGAGACACGGTATGGATGCTATGATCTTACCTAACGACAAACCATATAATAATGAATTCAAGAAAGAAGAATCTCATAATATGGACGAAATGGAAAAAGCTCAAAAAGGCGCTAAAGATGAAAAAGCTGAAGAGCTTAACAAGAAAAATCATGGAGGTGAACATTAATGAATTTCCCATGGCATGAATTACTCGTTCAAGGTAACTGGATGATCACAATGGCACAAATTGGTGCGCCATTCCTAGTTATCGGGGTAATCGCAGTAATCACGTACTTTAAGTTATGGAAATATCTTTACAGAGAGTGGTTTACAACAATTGACCACAAGAAAATCGGATTAATGTATCTGATTTGTGCTGTATTAATGTTCGTCCGTGGTGGTATTGATGCAATTTTAATTCGTACGCAATTAACAATTCCGAACAACCCGTTCTTGGAATCAAACCACTATAACGAAATCTTTACAACACACGGTGTTATCATGATCATCTTCATGGCAATGCCATTCATTTTCGGTTTATGGAACGTAGTTGTACCTTTACAAATTGGTGCACGCGACGTTGCATTCCCTGTAATGAACAACATTAGCTTCTGGTTATTCTTCGGAGCAATGTTACTATTCAACATGTCATTCATCATTGGTGGTTCACCTGCTGCAGGTTGGACAAACTATGCACCACTTGCTGGTGAGTTCAGTCCAGGTCCTGGTGTTAACTACTACCTATTAGCTATTCAGCTTTCAGGTATCGGTACATTAATGACAGGTATTAACTTCTTCGTAACAATTTTACGAATGAAAACACCAACTATGAAATTTATGGAAATGCCAATGTTCACAGTAACAACTTTCGTTACAGCATTGATCATTATCCTAGTATTCCCTGTATTCACAGTTACATTAGCATTGATGACAATTGACCGTATCTTCGGTACTCAATTCTTCACAGTTGCTAATGGTGGTATGCCAATGCTTTGGGCTAACTTCTTCTGGGTTTGGGGGCACCCTGAGGTTTACATCGTTGTCCTTCCAGCATTCGGTATTTTCTCAGACGTTATTTCAACGTTCGCACGTAAACACTTATTCGGTCATAAGAGTATGATCTGGGCAACATCAGCAATCGCATTCTTGAGTTTCTTAGTATGGGTTCACCATTTCTTCACTATGGGTAATGGTCCTTTAATCAACTCATTCTTCTCAATCTCAACAATGTTAATCGCTGTGCCTACCGGTGTTAAAATATTCAACTGGTTAGCTACGCTATACCAAGGTCGAATTTCTTTCGAATCGCCAATGCTATTCTCATTAGCGTTCATCCCAACGTTCACAATCGGTGGGGTAACAGGGGTAATGTTAGCAATGGCTTCAACAGACTATCAGTACCATAATACGTACTTCTTAGTAGCCCACTTCCACTACACATTAGTTTGTGGTGTTGTGTTCGCTTGTTTAGCAGCACTTATCTTCTGGTATCCTAAGATGATGGGTTACAAATTGAATGAACGCTTGAACATTCCGTTCTTCTGGTTATTCGTAATCGGATTCAACGTATGTTTCATGCCACAATTCATTCTTGGTTTAGACGGTATGCCACGTCGTTTATACACTTACATGCCATCAGATGGTTGGTTCATGTTAAACGTAATTTCTACAATCGGTGCACTATTAATGTCAATCGGCTTCTTATTCTTAGTAGCTAACATTGTTTACAGTCACCTTAAATCACCACGTATCGCTTCAGGCGACTCATGGGGTATCGGACGTTCACTTGAGTGGAGTACAGCTTCATCAATTCCACCAGTGTACAACTTCGCAATCACTCCAGACTGGGATGATTTAGACACATTTGTAGATATGAAAAAACAAGGTCGTCATTACTTAGACAACCATAATTATAAAGATATCCACATGCCGAACAACACACCAGTTGGTTTCTTCATGGCTATCTTCTTAACTGTTGGTTGCTTCTTCTTAACATTCGAAACTATCGTACCAGCGATTATCTGCTTAATCGGTACATTAGGTACAATGATTTACAGAAGTTTCCAAGTCGACCATGGTTACTATATCCCAGCTTCTGAAGTAGCTGCTACTGAAGCAAAACTTCGTGAAGCTCGTGAAAAAGAACGGGAGGCTGAAAGTCATGCATGATACAAAAACAATTGATGCGCAATCGCATGAAGGTAATTTGAACAAGTTTGGCTTCTGGATCTTCCTAACAGCTGAATTCTCTTTATTCGGTACACTATTTGCGACGTTGCTTATCATGCAACACGGCGGTGATTACGCTGGTAAGTTAACAACTGATTTATTCGAAATGCCTTTAGTATTATTAATGACATTTGCGTTATTAATCAGTTCATATACATGTGGTATTTCAATTTATTACATGAGAAAAGAAAAGCAAAAACTAATGATGATCTGGATGATTATCACATTATTGCTTGGTATCTTATTCGTAGGTTTAGAAATTTACGAGTTCGCACACTATGCACACCAAGGTGTAACACCACAAATCGGTTCTTACTGGTCAAGTTTCTTCATCTTGTTAGGAACACACGGTGTCCACGTTTCGTTGGGTATCGGTTGGGTGATTTGTCTATTAATCCAAGTAGCAATGCGTGGACTTAATAAAGACAATGCGCCAAAATTATTTATCGTAAGTTTATACTGGCACTTCTTAGATGTTGTTTGGGTCTTCATCTTTACTGCAGTATACTTGATAGGGATGGTGTATAGCGGATGAATACAATAGCAAAACATACAGTTGGCTTTATTGCCTCAATTGTCTTGACACTATTAGCAGTATACGTGACGATTTACACATCTTTAGCACTTAACGCTAAGATTACAATTATCTTTGGATTTGCTTTCATCCAAGCTGCCCTTCAATTATTAATGTTCATGCATTTAACTGAAGGTAAAGATGGACGCACACAATTATTCAAAGTTATCTTCGCCATTATCATTACCCTAATTACTATTATCGGTTCTTATTGGGTTATGGTCGGCGGACACAGTGCTCATATGTAATATCAGTATTTATATGATGCACAAAAAACTGGCTGGGGTTTCTCCCCTGCCAGTTTTTTTATACATAATTTTAGACTATTTTGCAGAAGGATTATAAAATATATAAGTAGCTTATTTTATTTTTAAAAGGAGGAAGAAAGAGATATGACAACCCCTATTATCATAGATACTGATCCAGGTATTGATGACGCAGCAGCTATTAGTATTGCGCTGAATCATCCTGAGATTGATGTGAAGATGATTACTACCGTACATGGTAATGTCAATATAGATAAAACTACACGAAACGCCCTACAACTCAAAGCATTCTTTGAAAGCGATGTTCCAGTACATCGTGGTGCAGCTGCACCTTTAATCAATGCACCGATTGATGCTTCTCACGTACATGGTGAAACAGGTATGGGTGGTTATGAACTTCCAGAACCCTCACCAGAATTACTTGCCTCTAATCGAGCTATAGAAGCTATGCGAGAAACTATTCTAGAATCTGATGAGCCCATTACACTTGTGCCAATTGGTCCTCTAACAAATATCGCTTTGCTTTTTAAAACGTATCCAGAAGTTAAATCTAATATCAAAGCGATTGTTTTAATGGGTGGCAGTGCTGGACGCGGCAATGTTACACCTGCTGCTGAATTTAATATCTACTGTGATCCTGAAGCTGCAGATATTGTCTTTAAAGCAGGTCTCCCTATCACAATGGTTGGACTTGATGTAGCAAGAGGTGCTAGTTTATCAAGTACTGCAATCAACGAGTTGAAATCTATTAATCAAACTACCCATATGTTGTATCATATGTTTAATCATTACCACGGCGATGAATTCGATACAGGCATTGCTGTATATGATGCTTATACCATGCTTTACCTATTGCATCCAGAACACTTTAAAACTGCAGATGCAGCAGTTGCGATTGAATTAAACGGCACTTACACACGCGGTGCTACTGTTGTGAATTACAATGCTCAAGAAAAGTCAGTAAACGTTGTTTTAGCAGTAGACAAAACTCGCTTTAAACAGCTGTTCTTTGAGGCACTCTCATATGCAAAATAAAACCAAATATGGTACATTCCCAATAAATTATTATGCTATAATAATGACGAAATCGAAAAAATATACAGGTTGTGAAATATAATGAATTTAAAAGAAGCGCGACATCAAAAAATACTATCCATCTTAAAAGAAAACGGAAGCGTCAGCGTCAGTTATTTATCTAATGATATGGACGTGGCTGCAATGACTATCCGACGTGATTTAAAAGAGCTTGAACATAAAGCCTTGCTTGTACGTGTTCACGGCGGAGCTGTCTTACCTCATACCTTTTATAACGAGCTTGCAAATGAAGAAAAACAACAGCTGAATAGTGATAAAAAACGTATGATTGCTGAAAAAGCCAGCCGACTGATTCAAAATGAAGATACGGTATTTATTGGCTCAGGTACAACAAATGAAGCCATCTTCCCTTTCATAAAAGATATGCGTTTACATATCATTACCAATTCACTGTATATTTTTGAACAATATGAAGGCTTAGAACATATGGATATTGTTTTAATCGGTGGTCGTTATCGAAAGAAAACAGGTTCATTTATCGGACGTCTCGCAAATACAATGCTGGAGTCATTACATATTGATAAAGCATTTATTGGCGTCAATGGTATCAGCGATAATGATGCGACAACTGCGAATGAAGAAGAAGGAAAAGCCAATGAAATTATTTTGAACCAATCTTCGAAGAAATATCTTGTTTCGGACAGTTCAAAATTCAATACACGTGCTTTTTCAGTTTTCTATCAAATCGATCATTTAGATGCGATTATTACTGATAACGATATTTCGCAAACAATCAGAGAGAATTATCAAAACTATACTGATATCTTATAATTTAATACGAACATTAACGCACACGAAACGTGTGCGTTTTCTTTTTGTCTAATTATTGAAATATCCCCTCTTATCTTCTTATAAATTCCCTTTTATCAATAGATTTACTTATTTTTTACAATCTATCAAATTGACAAATTACCCCTTGAAGTGTATATTCTAGATAAGAACAAAATCAAACATTTTCGAACAGGAGGATTTATTATGTCTATTGTTATTCATAGTGATTCACAGTCAAAAGAATTAAAAGATTTCATTTTAGAATCTTTAGCAGATGCTGAGTACGAAATCGAGGACTTATCAGTAAACAGTAAAGCAACTAACATTGCTGAAATTACACTTGAGGTTACTAAATATGTCCAAGAACACGAAGGTACTAAAGCCATTGTCATCGACAAATACGGTATTGCACCTTTCAACTTTGCGAACAAACAAAAAAATATTATTGCAGCAACGGTTTCAGATGAGCAATCAGCAAAAATGACTCATAGACACAATAATACAAACGTTATCGTATTAGGTAGCGAAGTTGTAGGTAAATTAAACGCATTAAACTGCGTAAAAGCATTCTTAAAAGCAGGCTACGACGCTGGACGACACCAAATCAGAGTAGATATGTTGAATTCTTTATGTTAATAGGAGGATATTAAATTATGAAAATTGCTATTGGTTGTGACCATATTGTTACAAATATTAAAGCAGAAGTTGCTACTTATTTAAAAAATAACGGACATGAAGTTATTGATGTCGGTACTTATGACTATGTACGTACACACTACCCTATCTACGGTACACGTATCGGTCATTTAGTTGCTACAGGTGAAGTAGACTTTGGTGTTGCATTATGTGGTACTGGTGTAGGTATCAGTGCAAGTGCAACTAAAGTACCTGGAACTCGTGTTGCATTAGTTCGTGATGCAACAAGTGCACGTTTAGCAAGAAGCGAATACAACTGTAATGTCATCGCAGCTGGCGGTATGGTTACAGGTGTTGACTTAATCAAAAACATCGTTGATACATTTGCAGAAACAGAATATGAACCAACTCCAGAAAAAGAAGCGATCATCAAAGCAATGGATGAAACTTTAAAACCTGAAGATGTTCATTACACTCCAGATATGTTCGATGATTTCTTAACTAAATGGAATAACGGAGAATATCACGACTAATGACATTCAAACTATTAACCGTTACATTAAATCCTGCAATTGATATCAATTACCCATTAGAACACTTCGAAATCAATTCAGTTCAACGTGCAACCGAAGATTACAAATCAGCTGGCGGTAAAGGCATCAACGTAGCACGTGTTGCGAGTGAACTAGGAATTGATGTTACATGTACAGGAATTATCGGCGGTAAATTCGGCGAGTGGTTAACAAACAACTTAGATGAAACAAAAATCCAACATGATTTCACTGTTTCTCCAGCTTCAACTCGTTTATGTATCGCCGTTACAAGCGAAAATAGTCAAACTGAAATTCTAGAAAGCGGTGCATTGCAACCAGAAGAAATTCAAATCCGCTTCTTAGAACACTTCAATTCGATTATCTCTAACTTTGACTTAATTACGATTTCAGGCAGCTTACCTAAAGGCTTCCCTGAAGACTATTACGTCAAATTGTTAGAAGTCGCAAATGAACAGAATGTACCAGTTTGTTTAGATACTTCAGGACAAGTATTAAACTATACTGTTAATCATTCAAAACATTGCCCTCCTCTCTTAATCAAACCAAATGATGAAGAGATCAAAGCAATTACTAATTCAGACAACATCGACTTAGCCAATCAATTATTAGACGAAAGCTTAGCGCATATTCCATATATCTTATTATCTTTAGGTAAAAATGGTGCATTACTACGTCATGAAGCACAAGTCTATAACGTTGATATTCCTAAAGTCGTTGCGATTAACCCAGTAGGTTCTGGAGATAGCAGTTTAGCTGGTTTCAGCTATGGCATCTCTAAAGACGCTTCTATCCAAGAATCAGCAACATACGCTATGGCTGCTGGTATTTCCAATGCATTAGAAGCACGAACTGGCCACATTGACTTAAATAACTTTGAGAAATTCAGTAATCAAATAACTATTGAAAAGGTGGAGCATTCATCATGACAAAATCAATTAAACCTTTATTAAACGACAAAAACTACATCGCTGCATTAGCAATCGACCAACGTGGCGCTTTAAAACGCTTATTAGGTGAAGATGCTAAAACAGAAGATTTAGAACAATTCAAAGTACATGTATCTGAAGAGTTAACACCATACGCTTCAAGTATCTTATTAGACCCTGAATATGGTCTTCCAGCAACTAAAGTTCGTGCTAAAAATACTGGTTTATTATTAGCTTATGAAAAAACTGGTTACGATGCTTCAGAACCAGGACGTTTACCTGACTTATTAAATGTATGGTCTGTTAAACGTTTAAAAGAAGCTGGCGCAGATGCTGTTAAATTATTAGTTTATGTTGACATCGACGAAGACAAAGCAATCAACGATCAAAAAGAAGCTTTCGTTGAACGTGTTGGTGCTGAATGTGTAGCTGAAGGTTTACCATTATTCTTAGAAATCGTTTCTTATGACGCTAACAACGCAGACAGCGGTTCTGAAGAATATGCGAAAGTAAAAGCACACAAAGTAAACGAAGCAATGAAAAAATACTCTGAACCTCGTTTTAACGTAGACGTATTAAAAGTAGAAGTTCCAGTAAACATGAACTATGTTGAAGGTTTCGGTGAAAAAGCATTATTCACTAAAGAAGAAGCTGCTCAAGCATTCAAAGAACAAGCTGCTTCAACTAACTTACCTTACATCTACTTAAGCGCAGGTGTATCTGCAGACTTATTCCAAAAAACTTTATACTTCGCTAAAGAATCTGGTTCTACATTCAATGGTGTGTTATGTGGCCGTGCTACTTGGAGAGGTGCTACTGACCACTTCTCAGAAGGCGAAGACGCTGTTGTAGAATGGTTCCGTACTGAAGGTAAAGCTAACATCGAAAGCTTAAACAAAGTATTAGATGAAACTGCTAACCCAGTTAAATAATAAATCGAATCACTATCTTGCCTAGCAACCAAAAGTTGCTAGGTTTTTTTATGTTTTCTATATAGATAGTTATCTATATAGTTGGTACTCTATTAAAGAAAGGATGATTTAATGGACTATCAAACATTATCTACATACTTAAAAGCGATATCGAGCCCTATTCGCTTAGAAATACTCAATTTACTGTCTTGTGGTGAATTATGTGCTAATGATTTATTGACCTACTTTCAAGTAACACAACCTACCCTAAGTCATCATATGAAAGCTTTAATGGACAATCATTTAGTTAATAAACGCCAAGATGGTAATAAACATTACTATCATTTGAATACAGAAACCTATACTTCTCTCTTAGATCAACTCCATGATATAGGTACATCTCAACCTAGTTGTGCATGTCACAACATTCATAAAGGAGTAGAACGACTTTGACTTTTCTAGCCATTACGATTTTTATACTTACCTTAATTTTTGTGATATGGCAGCCTAAAGGGCTGGATATTGGCATTACAGCGCTTGTAGGTGCTGTGCTTGCCTTGATCACTGGTGTTGTCACATTAAGCGATGTCGGTATAGTGACACAGATTGTATGGAATGCGACACTCACATTCATCGCATTAATCATTATTTCTTTAATCTTAGATGAGATTGGTTTCTTTGAATGGGCAGCTTTACACATGGTAAAAGCATCACAAGGTAACGGGATTAAGATGTTTGTTTATATCATGTTATTAGGTGCTGTGGTTGCGGCACTTTTTGCCAATGATGGTGCAGCATTAATATTAACGCCTATCGTTCTTGCGATGGTGCGACATTTGAACTTTAATCAACGTGTAATTTTTCCATTCATTATCGCAAGTGGTTTTATTGCGGATGCGACTTCCCTACCCTTGGTCGTTAGCAACCTAGTCAATATTGTCTCTGCTGACTACTTTAATATTGGTTTTGTTGAGTATATGAAACATATGATGCTCCCTAACCTTTTTGCGCTTGTAGCCAGTATTATCGTGCTTTATCTATATTTTAAGAAAGCAATCCCAACACATTTCGATGATACAACATTCAAGTCACCCCGTAGTGCGATTAAAGATGATAAGTTATTTAAAATAGCTTGGATTGTGCTTTCAGTATTACTCATAGGTTATGTCATCAGCGAGTCATTAAATATTCCTGTATCATTCATCGCAGGCGTAGTTGCGTTAGCTTTCTTAGTACTCGCAAAAGGCTCTAAAGCTGTACACACAAAACAAGTTATTAAAGGCGCACCTTGGAACATTGTCTTATTTTCACTTGGTATGTATTTAGTTGTCTTCGGACTTAAAAATGTAGGCATTACTGCGTTGTTAGGAAACATCATAGACAACTTCTCACAACATGGTTTATTGAGCGGTATTATGGGCATGGGCTTCTTATCAGCTGTCTTATCCGCAATTATGAACAATATGCCAACTGTCATGATTGATGCGATTGCGATTAATCAAGCACATGCCTCAGGTATCATCAAAGAAGGTTTAATTTATGCGAATGTGATCGGTTCTGATTTAGGGCCGAAAATGACCCCTATCGGTTCGCTCGCAACATTACTTTGGTTACATGTTCTAGCCCAAAAAGGCGTCAAAATCTCATGGGGTGTTTACTTTAAAACAGGTGTGATTGTGACATTACCTGTCCTATTCATCACACTTATCGGTCTATATCTCTCACTACTACTTAATTAGAAAAGAGGAACACATATGGATAAACCTATTATTTACTTTATTTGTACAGGCAATGCATGTCGCAGCCAAATGGCAGAAGGTTTCGGAAAAGTGATACTTGGAGACAACTGGACTGTTATGTCTGGAGGGATTGAAGCACATGGTGTGAACCCTCATGCGGTTAAAGCGATGCAAGAAGTTAACATTGATATCAGCGATCAAACCTCTGATAAAATCGATATTGATTTATTAAACAAAGCCAAACTCGTTGTGACGTTATGCGATCATGCGGAGGCACATTGCCCTGTCGTCCCTAATCATGTTAAAAAAGTACATTGGGGCTTTGAAGATCCTGCCGGCAAAGATTGGTCTGTTTTCCAAAAGGTCAGAGACCAAATTGGTCAACGTATTCTGCAGTTTAAAGATACGAAGCAATAACTTTCAAACATATATTCTATACCAACTTATATAACAAAACCCCTCAGAAAATTCTGAGGGGTTTTGCCTTACTTATTTACTTTCCATAAATGTCGTCTGATAATTGTTTATACCATTTCGCACTGTCTTTAACATAACGTTTTTGAGTTTCGAAATCGATATAGAATAAACCATAACGTTTATTGTAGCCGTTTGACCAGCTGAACATATCTTGTAGTGACCAGATGAAGTAACCTTTAACGTTGATACCGTCTGCGTATGCACGTTCGATTGCTTCAATATGTTGTCTTACATAGTCAATACGTTCGTCATCATGTACTTCACCGTTATCTTCAAGTACATCTTTGTAGCCTAGGCCGTTTTCAGTAACATAGATTTTTTTGTAGTTAGGATAGTCGTTTTTAATACGTTCCATCATGTCATATAGACCTTCTGGATAAATGTACCAATCCCAGTCATTTGTAGGGATTGCTTCATTTTTAACAACTTCTCCGATACCTTTAACACGGAAGACAGAAGTTCCTTTATCGCCTGTACCATTATGGTGAATATAGCTTTCTTCATTATGGTATTTGATCCAGTTACTTTGGTAATAGTTAATACCTAAGAAGTCAAGTTGTGGTGCAGCTTTACGTATTTCTTCTAGTTCTTCTTCGCGAATATCTAATTGTTCGAATTCTTCACCTAAGATTTCTCTTACTACAGTTAATTTAGCTGGAGTATAGTAACCTAGGAATGTTCCGTCTAACATGAAACCATTCATAAAGATATCATGTTTGTAAGCAGCGATTTGGTTTAATGGTTGATCATCGATGCTGTAGAATTGTGTTAATGCGTGAACTAAACCAATTTCACCTTCATAACCTTTTGATTTAAATAAGTTTACAATGCGGCTATGTGCAGCGATTTGGTTATGTTGTGCTTGTAAACATTTTAAAGTGTTGTACTGTTCACCAGGAGGGAAAGCACCTGTAATATATTGTCCTTGAACATACGCGATTGGTTCGTTGATTGTGATCCAGTATTTAACAACATCATGATATTCGTCAAATACAAGTTCAGCATAACGTTCGAATGCATCGATTTGATCTTTGTTTAACCAGTCACCTTTTTCAAATAAAGTTTCTGGAGTATCAAAGTGGTGAAGTGTAACAAAAGGTTCGATTCCATATTTATGGCAAGTTTCGAATACTTTGCGATAATATGTCAAACCTTTTTCGTTTACTTCACCTGTACCATCAGGAATAATACGTGACCAAGCAATTGAAATACGGATTGCTTTGATACCATATTCTGAAGCTAATTTGATATCTTCTTCATAACGATTGTAAAAGTCACTTGCTGGGTCTGGAGAAAAACGTCCTTGTTTTTCTAAGAAACCATCCCATAATACACGACCTTTACCATCTACAGTACTTGAACCTTCAACTTGATATGCAGCAGTTGCAGCACCTAATACAAAGTCTTTAGGTAATTTACTCATTAAATTGTCTCCTTTTTAGTTAATTAATATCTTCAATATTACTAGTTACATCACACACAAATGGAGCCCCTTGCCGCTTGTGTAGATACTTAAGATGTCGTGTGTAAATGCGACAAGGGGCTAAGTGTGTGTCTTACATTAAATTATTGCTTATTTTTCGTTGATTTTTTCGAAAATCAATTTCATTGCGCCTTCTCCATCACGAGTTAAGCCAATGTATTGTTTACCAGTTGTTGGTACTAATACAGCACCATATTGATCAGTATATTTTCTCATTTCATCTTTCATCGCATCCATTTGTGGTGCTAAGATTACGATGTCCATATCTTTGATTAAGTCCATATCTTGACCGTAAGCACGCGCTGTTGCTTCTAACGGAATGTCATTTTCTTTCGCATATTTGTTTAAGCTGTTTGCTAAGATACCGCTTGTACCACCGCCGGCACATACAACTAATACGTTTGTATGTTCACGAGAATTGAAGTCTGGAGTGTTTTCTTCAACTTCAATTGGTGCAGCAGTTCCGCCGCCAGCTGTAGCAGCTGCAGCTTTTTGTAATTCAATTTCATGTTCTTCATCAAGTTTTAATTTGTCATAAGCTTTGATGAACGGGAACCAAATTGTAAAGTCTAATACTAAGATAATGGCGATTAATAATAATGATAATACTGAGAAGTTAGACGCCATATAGATACCGATTGGACCTGGTGTTGGCCATGGTAAGAAGTGCATAAATCCGTTCATTCCAAGATTATCTACGAAGAATTTTAAAATCCAAGAGTTTAAAATTGGTGTGATAATGAATGGAACCATGAACACTGGGTTCAAGATGATCGGTGCACCAAATAATAATGGTTCGTTAACGGCGAATGTAGTCGGGATAACCGAAGCTTTACCCACCGCTTTTAATTCAGGGGACTTACATAGGAAAATGAAGATATAAGGTACTAATAAAGTTGCACCTGTACCACCAATTAATGCTACGAAGTCTTGTGTTGATTGAGTTAATGCGTAATGCGCATGTTCACCCGCTCTGAATAAACGTAAGTTTTCTACTTGGTTGTTGTACATAATCGCGATTACTGCCGGACCAACTACTGAAGGACCGTGAACCCCGATAAACCAGAAGAATGCCATGAAACCAAAGATAATCGCGAATCCTAAGTAACCGTTTGCTGCTCTGAATAATGGAGATAACAATGTAGTTACCAATTCTGCTGTGTTACCGTGTGATAATGCACGAACGACAATATCAACGATCCAGAAGAATGTTACTGAAAGTGCGAATGGGATCATGTCTTTAAATGCTTGCGCGATGTTACCTGGAACTTGCGGAGGCATTTTGATTGTGATGTTTCTACCAATACAGAATTTATAGATGTTCGGCACGATGAATGCGACTAAGAATGCTGCGATTAATCCTTTAGTACCTAATAATTCAATGCTGATACCATCTTTGATTGGTTTAACTGCTAAGATTAATAACGAAGCTTCAGCAGCTACGAAAGTTGAAATTACGTTGATTTGGTTCGTTTTAGGTAATTTCAAGTTTCTGTTGTCGGTAAGTGATTTAGTTACAGTACCTGCCATGAAGACGGCTAACATACCCATCGTGAAGTTATAAACTTTCATGATGATGTCTTCAATATTTTTAGGCCAGTGGAATCCCCATACGTTTGGTACATAAGCTACCAAGATAAATAAAGATGAGAATAAAACGACTGGCATTAAAGCTACGAAACCATCACGGATTGCAGTTAAATACGGGTTAGATGCAATCTTTTCAAAGAAAGGTTTCATTTTTTCAATCATTTTAATAATTTTATTCATGCTGTCACCTGCTTATTAGTGTTTTAAATCACGGAGTTGTTCATATAAGTCAATCATGTAGTTTGCTGCGTCTCTCAAAGCCATTGTAGTCATCAAATGGTCTTGACCGTGAACCATGATAAAACTAATATCAGATGCTTCTCCTGCTGCTTCTTTCGCTAACATTTGTGTTTGTTCCTTATGTGCTTCTGTGATAAAGTTGTTGGCTTCAACAATGTGTTGACGTGCTTGTTCAAAATCGTTTTCTTTAGCAGCGGCTAAAGCTGCCATTACTTCTCGACGTGCATCACCTGCAATCGCAACGATTGTGAAACCAATCATCATGTTTTCTTCTTTGTTGCTCATGGTGTTTCCCCCTTAGGTTGAATTAAAATGTGTAATTTACAATTATCAACGCCAACGATACAACATGAACATATAAAAAATTATCGCAGCTTTTTATGTTCGTTATTGTTCGTTTTTGTTCGTTTTTGTTCACAATAATAATGTAACTTTTTAACTCGTACTAGTCAATTCAAATTTTAAAAATTATAGTTGTTTCAAGCGATTTATGACAAATAAGTTACATAATCTACATAAAATTGACAGCGCTTTAAAGATTTGAATGAATTCCCTTTCATTTTGACGTAAAAAAAGACTACCTAGGCATTAACCTAAGTAGTCCATTTCGTATTTAAAGATTAGTCATCTTTTTCATTTTTTAAAATTTTAGCTGTTTTCGCATCCAAGCTGAACTCTTGTTTAGAGTTGCCTTTTTGTAAGTCTACATCGTAAACGAATTTACCTTCGTCACTATCTCTTGATAATGACCATTCATGGATATCACCATTGAAGTTGTCTTTCGCTTTTTTGATGATTTCATCATAAGGTTTGAAGTCTTCATATTTGAATGATTTTGCTTTGTCATAATCATCTTCTTTTTCAGTTGATTTATTCATGACTTTGCCATCTTTACTGTTGATGATAACTTCTCCTTCTTCACCTTGTTTTTGTAAATCGATTTTATATGCCCATTTGCCTTGTTCTTTTTCAAATGAGATTTCTTTTAATTCACCATCATATTCTTTCTTAGCAGTTTTTACTGCATCTTCAGGTTGAGTTTTAATATCTCCTAGTTTAATAACGTTACTGTTTTTACCAGTCTCGCTTGTACCAGAAGTATCACCTTTTTGTTTTTGTTCTGTATTGGCTTTTTGTTCTGAATCATTTTTGTTTTCATCGCTTGATCCGCCTTGTCCACATGCAGCAAGTACTAAACCGGAAGCGACTAATAAAGAAAGCATTTTTTTCTGCATATCGATTCCTCCTTGTATTTATATACCCGTTACGCCATGAATTATTTAAATTATTCCCAATATTTTGTGTTATTATACATTTAAATATATTGTTTTCTCTTTATTTGAGAAATTGTTTCCAAACAAAATAGACTGTCTCGCTCTACATATCACTGTAGATGAAACAGTCTATTACTTCACTTTTTTATTCTACTGTTTTGCTTTTTTAGTAGGATCTGGTTGTTTCAGATAATCCATAAAAATCTTTTTCATTAATGTTTCATTCTTACCAACTGGTTTTTGATAGTTAGTGCCCATCACTAATATATAATCCTTATTGAAGTAGCAAGTAAATTGTTGCCCATAAAAGATACCATTCGCGCGCGCACTCTGACCAAAACTGTAAAAGCCATAACGATATGCATGTGGAAACTCTTTGGTGTTCACTTCATGTAAGAGTTGATTTGTAGTATGTGCATTAAACATCTTCTGATTTTGTAATGCTAAGACAAATTTCCCCATGTCTCTAGGTGCCATATACAAATTACCTGCCCCATAATATTGATCCATGTATGCAGGAAACTCTGGTATTTTTAATTCATTATAGCCTTTAGCCATATAAGGTTTATAAGCAGTGTTATTGTAAAAGGCTGTTTGGTTCAATTCATATGGTTGCACAAAGTTTTGATTGAAATAATCTGCATATGACATCTTAGTGACCGCTTCAATCACCCGCGCTAACACAATATAATTCGCATCATTATATTGATGCTTTCTAAACATATCCGGCTGCAACCCTTGTTCCTGCAACATATGAACTGCTCCATCTATACTATGGATATTCGTTTTCGGGCGAAACATTTGTATACCGCTTTGATGCAGCATAAAATCACGCAGAATCAAAGGTTCATTGGTTTGAAACCAAGGTAGATATTTTGTCACTTCATCGTTGATGTTGAGTTTACCTTCTGTTTCTAACTTTTTAAGCATCATACCTGTCATAAACTTTTGCGCTGACCCAATCAAATACATTGAATTAGGATTCGTCTTTTTACGATTGATAAAGTCTTGATAACCATATCCTTTATCCATCACGAGTTTACCTTGGTAATATATCGCAATATCACCATTGAACTTTTGTTTTTTCAAATATTCATCAATGGCTGTATAGCGCACATTCTTTTCATTCATTACAGTTTTATAACTTCCAACTTGAACTGATGGATGATTATCTTTAGTTTTCAAAAGGTTATGATGATGTCCGTATTGTTGAAAATGTTTCCAATTTAAATAATAGGTTATCACACCGGCTATAAGTGCGACCATTAGTATAAATATCATTATCTTTATTAGTTTTCTCTTCATTGTTGTCCTCTTCACTTGATGTCACGTCTTGAAATGATACGTTAGTTGATTTGATATCGTTTTTGTTTTGATATTAAAAAACGGTTTAAATCAAATGACTCTGCTTTTTTTAGTTGGATCTGGCTGATGTAATTGTTTCACAAAAATATCTTTCATATAGTGTTCATTAACGTATTTCGGATATTGATAGTTCGTTCCCATTACCACGATATAATCTTTGTTAAAATAGCTGGTCATTTGATGACCGAAAAACATACCGTTGACACGACTACCATTATCATAACTATAAAAGCCGTAACGATAAGGTTCATTATAGGTTGGTGTGTGTAATTCGTATAACAACCCTTCCGTATCTTTTGGAGATAAGATTTTATTTTCTTGCAAGTTTGCGATCAGCTTTGCCATATCTCTCGTTGACATAAACAAATTACCTGCACCGTAGTAATGGTCCATAAATTTTAAAGTCATCGGTTGTTTTTCAGCATTGTAACCTTGTGCCATAAACGGTTGATATTGTGTTTCATTATAGAAAGCTGTTCTATATAATTGGTTCGGATTTTTTAATTTTTCATCAAAGTATTGATCAAATGATTTGTGTGTCACTTTTTGAATAACATCAGACAATATAATGTAGTTCCCATCATTATATTGATGTTTATGATATTTACCCGGTTGAATGCCTGCACGTTGTAACTCTCTCGCAACATCTTCATTACTGTGTGCTGTATTGCTGCCTGTAAATTTCTTTAAACCGCTTCGATGCAGCATTAAATCCTTCAAATAAAGGGGTTGCTCTGTTTTAAACCACGGCAAATATTTATCCAATCGGTCATTAATATTTATTTTGCCTTCACTTTCTAATTGTTTCAATAATAAGCCTGTTGTGAACTTTTGAGAAGAACCGATCAAATACATAGAGTTCGGTGTATTTTTCTTATTCTCTTCAAAATTTTGATAGCCATACGCTTTGTCCATAATTAACTGACCCTTATGAAAAATCGTAATTGTACCGTTAAAACCTTTTCCTTTTAAATATGCATCAATTTTAGGGTCTACTGCATTATCTTTCATTACAGTATAGTAATTTGCTTTTTCTTTTGACTGTGCGTTTTCACTTATTTTCGGCAGTTGATGCTGACTATAGCTTTGATGATGTTTCCAATTTAAATAAACCGAAAATACACCGACTAACAACGTAACTACAACGACAAAGATAATGCCGTTCTTTATTCTTCTATTCATTCATTTCCTCTTTTATCGATATGTCTTTCTTGTTTGTTTAATTCATTTTTATTAATCCAAATACGTTTGTTCAAATTGTGTAACAACAGCTTCTAAATCTTCAACATTTAATGAGAAGTACACTTTGATTTTAGGTTCTGTACCTGAAGGTCTTAACGCGATAAAGCCTTCATCTAAAATGAAGCGGATTAAGTTGCTTTGTGGTAATGTTGTTTCCACTGTTTGATGATTGACTAAGTCTGTAATGGTCTTCGTTTGATAATCTTCAATTTGTTTCACTTTTAACCCAAGTAATGTATCTGGTTGTTCTTTTCTGAAACTTTCAAGTAAATCATTTATTTTTTGTCTGCCTGAAGCACCTTCAAATTTAGGTGAAATCGTTTTGTCTTTGAAGATACCTGTCAAAGCATAAACTTCATCTAAGACACCTTTAAACGTTTTACCTTGTTGGGCTAATTCATTTTTGTATTTAACCACTAATGGAATCATTTGAATCGCATCTTTGTCTCTTGAGAATGGTGCTGCTAGATAACCATGGCTTTCTTCATAACCTAATACCAATTGTTCATCAGTATCTTGTTTGTTTTGAAGAATTTCAGAAATAAATTTGAATCCTGTTAAAACTGTATTACTTTCTAAATCTAATGCTTGTGCTAAGCGATCACTGGCTGCACTGCTGACGATGGATTTCACCATGTATAACGGTTGGTTTGTACCTTCTGCTTTTAATTGGTCATAACGTAATTTTAATAAGATTAAGCCGATTTCATTACCGTTGAAGTAACGGTGTGTACCATCTTTGTAGCGTTCGATCATGCCGAAGCGGTCAGCATCAGGATCCGTTGCTAAAATCAATTGGGCATCTTCTTGATCCGCTAAACGTAAACTATACGTAAAGGCTTGTTCTTCTTCTGGGTTCGCATAAGCAACTGTCGGGAAGCTGCCGTCAGGTTGTGACTGTTCTTTTTCGATGACATAATTGCTGTAATTTAATTTTTCAAAGATTTCGGATAGAATCGGTAAACTTGTACCATGTAAACTTGTTAACGCAATTTTTTCAGTTTGCGTTGGAATTGAATCAACTAATTTAATTACTTCTGCTTTATAAGCTTCTGTAACATCCTCTGATAAGTATGTAATGAAGCCATTGTTTAGTCCTTCTTCAAAATTTCCGCCTTCAATGTCTAATGGATCTTCAATTTGATTAATATAACTACTTAACATCTCAGAAGGTTGAGGCAATAATTGACCGCCGTCTGCACCATAAATTTTAATTCCATTATATTCTTTAGGATTATGACTAGCTGTAATCATAACACCAGCGTCTGCTTCTAAATAACGTACCGCAAATGATAATTCAGGTGTAGAATTATAACGTTTGCCTACTACAGCTTTCACTTCATATTGTGCTAGTACTGCTGCGATTTCATGTGCGAATTCTTCTGATAAGAAACGTGTATCAAAATGAATCACGACTAATGATTCAGGTTTATGTTCGCTTAAATATTTAGCTAAACCTACCGCAACTTTACGCACTGTAAAGGCATTTAAACGGCCAGGTCCTAAACCGATTAACCCTCTGATACCTGCTGTACCAAAAGCGAGTGTATCTTCAAATCCTTCATTTTTAATATTTTCAGTTTGATCTTTATAAAACACTGAAACTAAACTTTCATCTATCTTGTTTTCCCAATTCAATTTCATACTTACTTATGCTCCTCTCTATGATTTAAATCTACTATAAGTCAATAGTCCTCAATAATAGATAATATTACTTCACTTCAATAGTTTTATTATAACTTATGTTTTTCAGATTGACATACATCTCTGGACTAAATATTCTCACTGACCCAAGACTGAAGTTCTGTTAAATCATAATGGTTTTTTATATCTTTTGATACATTTTCAAGTGTAATACTAGTTAAAGTATTTATTAAAGTTTCCTCAATAATTGTTAATGATTCAGTTACCGCACATTTTTGTGCTTTTTCACCTTCATTTTCACCTAAAAAATTACGTAACAAGTGTTGGCTCGCGAATATTTTCCCTCTGCCTTCTACTGCCATGAACACATCATAAAATGTAATTTCTTCTAGAGGTTTTTCTAATGAAAATCCACCATTTTTACCTGGCGTTGAAATAATCAGCCCTTCATTTACGAGTAACTTAATAATTTTCTTTAAATATGAATGTGAAGTATTTAATCGTTCGCTTAAAGCAAGTGAATTGATACTTTTTCCGTCAGGTAATTCATTTAATATAAGTAAAACATAGATAGATTGTTCCCATCCTGATGATAATTTCATATTGACACACCATCCTTAAAGTTTTAATTTATACATTAGAGATAAACAATATCCCTAATAGAGATTTATACTTACAATTATTGTATAATTTTTTCTGATTTTTTTAAATGAAAGTGAGGGAATATACCAGGGAAAAGCTAAGTACTAAACATACGTTTCTTTTCAGTATAATTTTCACAACAATTTTTATGGGTTCTTCGTTTCCTACAGGAAAATATTTAATATCCGTTGATGGTACACCTCCATTTTATATTGGCGGATGGCGTTTTTTAATTGCAGGTCTACTTATGTTATTAATCACCCTTGCTTTACGTGATTGGCGTCCACTCGTGCCCGCTTCAAATCAAAACATTACTAAAGGAACAATCCTTGTCATTGTTATTGGCTTACTGCAAACAGCTGGTACAATGGGCTTTTTAAATTTATCAATGGCTAAAGGATTGTCATCTTCAATGTCATCTATCATTTTATTTACAAACCCTTTATGGTTAGCATTTTTAGCCCATTTTCTATTAAATGATAAATTGACAAAATTAAAAGTATTAGCGTTATTTCTAGGTATTACAGGTGTAGTAATCTGTTTAGGGTTAGATAAATCAACTTTAGGTATCGGTGCATTTTATGCACTCTTAGGATCTTTATGTTGGGCTGTCAATACAGTAGTCACTAAAATGGTTTCTTTCGATAAAGGGCCATGGGTCCTCACAGGTTGGCAACTATTTATCGGCGGGTTTATCATGTTAATTATTTCTGTTGTTTCCAGTGAACATTACCATATTTTAGACTTAAGCTTTTTTGGCTGGTTTAATTTAATATGGCTTATTATCCCAGCATCTATCGGATCGTTCGGCTTGTGGTTTTTAAGTCTTCGTATCGGTGGAGCTACAGTCGCAAGCAGCTTCTTATTTTTAGTCCCAGTTTCTTCAACAATTTTCTCTATTATTTGGTTGCATGAGAAATTTACTTTCAGCTTAGTAATCGGCGGTTTATTTGTAGTGATTGCTTTAATAATCGTTAATCATCATTCAGCACAGTCAAACGAGTGATGTAATTTATTAGAAGTTTTTCTGATTTATCTTTAGTAATCTGCTGTTTTGTGAAATAATAAGTGGGATACAAAGTTTGTAATTTAGCCATATTAGTATTAAAATATATGGTTATAATGAGCAAAATTATCGGCAATCCATGAGCGGTGCATTAGCTGCCTATTTATAGGATTGCTACATCTTAAAATTGAAACCGGGAGCAAGACTAATGAATAAAATTTTCAAGTATTTTTTAATACTTCTTTCACTCGTCCTGGTCATTATTCCTATTATTTTCGCAGTGATGTTATATAAAACTTCTAGAAGCGCAATCGATTCATCGTTCAGCGATAATTCCAATAGAGTATCGAATTTACGTGATGGTAAAGTCAATCCTGCAAAGGAGCCGATTTCTATACTTTTTTTAGGAATAGATGATAACAAAGGCAGACGAGAAGGCGGTCAAGCCACTGAGAAGTCACGCACAGACGCAATGATTCTTTCAACATTCAATCCTGATAAGAAACAGGTCAGAATGTTAAGTATTCCACGAGACACTATCAGTTATATTCCTAAAGTCGGTTACTTTGATAAAATCACACATGCGCATGCATTTGGTGGACCGAATGCTTCAATGGATGCAGTAGAAGCTACATTAAATGTACCAGTCGATTACTATGTACGTATTGATATGGACGCTTTCGTACAAGCTGTTGATGAACTTGGCGGTATTTATTATGATGTGCCATACAATTTAAATGAGCCGAATACAGGCGATGATGGTCGTATTAAAGTCAAAAAAGGCTATCATAAATTAAATGGCGATCAAGCATTAGCTGTAGCTAGAACAAGATATCATGATTCCGATTTAAAACGAGGACAACGTCAAATGGATTTAATTAAAATCCTCGCAACAAAAGCGCAAAAATTAGATAAAGTAAACAAACTTGATAACTTAATTAAAATTGTAGGTAAAAACTCAAAACATAACCTTTCAAACAAAGATATCCAAAAATTACTTACGACTTACCTTCCAGCTGATTTAGATATTAAAACAGCCCAAATCGAAGGAGATAACGAATTACTTAATGGTATCTATTATTACAATCCAGATATCAAAAGCATCAAGAAATATGCGAACTTACTACGTTCGGATTTAGGTCTATCTAAAATCAAAGATAAAGATGAATTCTTAAACGAACGCGTTATCAAACAATATGGTGAGTTAATACCATTAACACCAATTGATGACAGTTTACTAAGAGACAATCAAAAAGATACGACTGAAGATGAAGAATCTGATGACCAATCTCAAGATGAACAATCAAATAATAATCAACAATATGATAATTCGGGTAATGAACAGTGGAATAACCAACAAAATCCAAATAACGGCTTTAATCAAAATCAGAACCCAGGTAATCAACAAAATCCGAATATGAATAATAACCCAGCGCAGCAACAAGCGCCTTCTGGTCAAGACTTTTATTAGAAAGAGGAGCGATAACGTATGCCACGTAAAACCTATGAGAAATTAAATAATATCAATGGAATGTTCGGTATTTTAGAGCAACAAATCATCCACAGTAAAGATATGGCACATTTCAGAAATGAATTCTTCTATGTGAACCATGCGCATAGAGAGAATTATGAAGCGTTACTGCTTTACTATAAAGATAGTGTTGAAAATCCATTTATTGATGGTGCTTGTTATATCGTTGCCCTACCTGAAATCTTTGATCGTGTAGACGTATTCGAATCTGAACTACCCTTCTCTTGGGTTTATGATCAAAATGGAATTACTGAAACCATGAAAAGCATCAGTGTTCCAATTCAATATTTAATTGCGGCAGCTCTTGAAGTGACTGACGTTAATATCTTTAAACCATCAGGTTTCACAATGGGTATGAATAACTGGAATATTGCGCAAATGCGTATATTCTGGCAATATACAGCCATTGTGCGTAAATATGCCCAATAATTAATTAATCGTTACAGCGCATGAATGCATGCATCTGTAACGATTTTTTTGTACGCTTATATCGTATCTAAAAAATAAATATGAGGATGATGAATATGTTTAAAATCGCAAAAAGCAAAAAGGAAATGCAAGATGTGTTTGATGTAAGAATCGAAGTCTTTGTGCATGAACAAAATGTACCTTTAGAAAATGAATTGGATGAATTCGAAGATGTCTCTAAACATATTATCGGATATGATGATAACCAACGCCCTATTGCGACTGCACGTTACAGAGATTACAATGGTGTTGCAAAAATGGAACGTGTTGCAGTTTTGAAAGATTACAGAAAACAAGGGATTGGTCGCGATTTAATGAAATATATTGAAACAATTGCGAAAGACGATGGATTTTCAAAAGCAGTTTTAAATGGTCAAATTCAAGCACAAGCTTTTTATGAATCACTGGGTTATAAAGCCGAGGGCGACGTATTTCTAGAGGAAAATATTGAACATATAACAATGTCGAAAGCGTTATAATTTCTATGAAATTTACAATTTTTATAGATTAAAAGCCATATTAATGTAACCTTTAGTAACTATTTACTTTATAAACAATTGAGTACTCACATTAAGGTTTGATTACAAATCGATTAAAAACCTCTCTATCCTACTTTAGTCGTATTATAATATATGAAAATGATATATTACATAGTTTTGACATAGTGTCATATTCATTCAGTCTGCTAGTAGCTTTGTGTGTAGAAATGATATGACCTGGATAAATGTTAATAATGCGTTTCAACAACTACCAATGTGTTAATAACATCATCAAGTCATCTATTTTCTAACGTCACCCACAGATTTGAACTTCACTGACGTTAAGAATCAAACATCTAGGAAATTCAGAATTACCAATCCAGACGTTTATCTACAGACTGTAATATATTCAAAATAATATATTGTTAAAAGGAGTATCATTTTATGTCTAAAAAGTTTCATTACAAAACCCCAGCAATCATTGCATTAACAATCGCAGGATCTGCTATTACAACGCACCAAGCATATGCGCAAAGTAATTCAGAAACTTCAGAACCTACAAATACTACAAGCAATGTAAACCAGAATCAACAGCCGACAGGTAATCAAACGGCTCAAAATCAACAAGCAACTCAGGATACAGCTAAAACTATTGCTGGTACACAACAATACAAAGACCCTACACAAGTACAGCCAAAAGAAAATGATGAAAATTTGAGTTACGATTCTAAACTTGATCAATTAAATAATCAAGCAGAACCAAGTAATGAAGCAAATGCACAACCAACTGCAGATGCTCAAAACAATACAACTGATCAACCTGCTAATGTTACACAACAAGATACAGAACAAACAAATGCACAGGCTCAAAATGCGCAGGTAACAGAACAACAAAAATTAGCTGAACAACAAGCTCAAGCTGCTCAACAACAAGAACAAGCAAATAAACAACAAACTCAAGAAGCACAACAAGCTGTTCAAAAACAAGTTGTATCTGAACAAAACAAAGCTTCTCAACCTGAAGCACAAACATCAGTAAATCAAACAACACCTCAAAAAGTTGAACAACCTAAAGCAACAACATATGCAGCACGTTCAACTGAACCTGTAACGACTTTCCGTTCAGTACAACAACCAACACAAACTGCAGCACGTTCAGTACAACAACCTACGCAAACAGCAACGCGTTCAGCACAAACTACACAAACTGCAACACGTTCTGCGCAACCTGCACAAACAACTTATAGTGCACCTAAACCATCACTACCAAAATATAAACCAACAGTGAAATCATCAATCAATGATTACATTCGTCAACAAAATTACAAAGTACCAACGTATGAGCAAGATTATTCTTCATACATTCCTAAATATAATTATCGTTATGGTAAACCTGAAGGTATCGTAATCCATGATACAGCGAATGAAAATTCAACATTGAATAACGAAGTTGCTTATATGAAAAACAACTGGCAAAATGCCTTTGTTCATGGTTTCGTAGATGGTAATCGTATTGTTGAAACAGCGAACACAGACTACCTTGCATGGGGTGCTGGTCCAGTAGCCAACGAACGTTACATTCACATGGAACTTGTGCATACACATGATAAAGATTCATTTGCGCGTCAAATGAACAATATCGCTGACTATGCAGCAACAAACTTACAATATTATGGTTTAAAACCAGATAGTGCTGAATATGATGGTCGTGGTACAGTATGGACTCACCGCGCAGTTTCAAACTTCTTAGGTGGTACAGACCATGTCGATCCACATGGTTACTTACAATCACGCGGCTATAACTATGATGCGTTATATGATTTAATCAATGAAAAATATTTAATCAAAGAAGGCGTTGTCGCACCTTGGGGTACTGCATCAAATACAACAACACAACCGACTCAACCAACAACTAAACCGACAACAAAACCGACAACAAAACCTAGCACAAATACATCTCAATTAAAATTAATTCCAGTAGATTCACTAGGTCGTCTCAACAACACTAACAACGGTTTATATAAAACAGTTTATGATAAAGCTGGTGTTCAAAACTCAAACTTAAATAACCAAACATACCGCTTAACTAAAAAAGCGTTATTAGGTGACAAATCATTCTACTTAATCAGTGATTATAATAAAGGTACAAATTATGGTTGGGTACAAACTGGCGACATCACATACAAAGTCGGCCATCCTGTTACAACTAATACTAAAACTTATGGTGTTCAATCAGGCACTAAATTATACAGCACACCTTGGGGTACTGATAAACAAGCTGTCGCAACTGTTTCAGGTACAGGTGCACAAGCATTTAAAGCTTCTAAACAAACAGAAGTCAGCCCTACTCAATTTGTATACGGTACTGTAAACGGTAAATCTGGTTGGGTAGATATCGCTAAATTATCTAACTACACTGCACCTAAAACAACAGTCAACAAACCAACAACACAAGTAAAAGGTGTAAGTACTACAACACCTTCTAAAACAACAACGACTAAAAAAGCTGTGAAACCAGCGACAAAACCTGCCGCAAAAACTACAACTAAAACTGCGGTTAAACCTACTGCTAAACCTGTTGCAAAAACAACGACTAAAACAGTAGTTAAACCTGCAGCTACAACAACTAAAAAAGTTGTTAAACCAGCAACTAAACCAACTACTGCAGTTAAAACTACTAAAACAGCGGTTAAACCTGCAGCGAAGAAAGTTGTTAATACAGTAAAATCTGTAGCGAAAACAACTGCTCAAAAAGTTCAACCTACTGCAAAAGCAGCTACAACAACTAAAGCAGTTTCAAAACCAGCAACAACAAAAGCTGCAACACAAACAACTAAAGCACCATTAAACAAAACAATTACAGTAAACAAATTAGGTCAATATGTATCTGATAACTACGGTTTACGTGCAAGTGTTTATGATAAAAAAGGTGCGAAAGCTGCGAAATTCTTAGATTACACATACAACATCACTAGAGAACGTAACCAAGACGGTACATTATACTACTTATTACAAAATATCGGTTTAACTACGCCACTTGGTTGGGTTAACGCAAAAGATGTAAGAGTTGCGGATAAAGGTCTTGTAACACCTACATCTCAACAATACAGCGTTAATACAAAATCAAATGGTCTGTACACAACACCTTGGGGTACAGCAAAACAATTAATTGATCCATTAACAAAACAAAATGGTACATTCAAAGCAATTAAACGTACTTTAGTCAACAAAACACCTTATGTATACGGTACTGTAAATGGTAAAACTGGTTGGGTCGCTGAAAAAACATTAACACCTAAAACAACAGCTAAAGCTGCGACAACTTCAGCACAAAAACAACAACCAGCTGTGAAATACAACCACGACTATATCGTGACAAGCAATAAAGGTTATTACTACAAAACACCGAATGGCCAAGTATTAGGTTCATTAAAAGACCAATTCGGTAACATCATTACAGTTTTCGAAAGACAAGTAGTTAATGGTGTGACTTGGTATCATGGTGTCTTAGCTAACGGACAAACAGCTTGGGTTAAAGCTGCAGATGTTCGCAATACATTGACACGTACAAATGTTTCTGACTACTCATTTGATCAAGCAGTCGCAAAACAAATGAACTTACCTTGGTCACCTAAAGTTCAACACGTGCCTGGTCAATGGGATGATGCATCAGAAGATGAAGTAAGAACTGCGATGGACCCTAGAACTATCACAGAAGATGCGACACAAAAATATCAATTCTTACGTTTAGACAAAGCACAAGCCCTTTCAGCAAGCAGTGTAAATAAATTACTTGAAGGTAAAGGGATTTTAGAAGGCCAAGGTGCAGCTTTCACACAAGCAGCTAAAACATATGACATTAATGAAATCTATTTAATCTCACATGCCTTACTTGAAACTGGTAACGGTACATCTGCTTTAGCTAATGGCGGTTATGTCAACAACGCCAACAAAGTTGTGACAAACGAACCTAAAAAATACTACAATATGTTCGGTATCGGTGCGATTGACACAGATGCAGTACGTGGCGGCTTCAAAACAGCAGCACACTACGGTTGGGATACTGTAGAAAAAGCGATTATGGGCGGAGCTAAGTTCATCACAAGCGACTACTTAGATAGAGGTCAAAACACACTTTACCGCATGCGTTGGAATCCAAGCGAACCAGCTACGCATCAATATGCGACTGACATCAACTGGGCAAGCCACAATGCGACAAGAATGAAACAAATGTATGATAAAATCGGTGAAACTGGTAAATACTTCGATACAGATATTTATCGCGTTTAATCCAAATTATCATTTTGATATTTGAAAAGGACCTGCAGCGTAATAATAAAATGCTGCAGGTCCTTATTCATTAAAATACGGTATACAAGTTCTGTATACCGCATTCTTTTTAAATGTAAAAGGTTTTTTTATTTAATTTTGCTAGTAAGTTATATAATGTTTCCACATCTTCAGCGGATAACTCTTCACAGTGTTTTTGTAACCATTCTCGGCGAGCGTCATTAATTTGATTGATTAATTCTTCGGATTTCGGCGTGACACTTAATACTTTACAACGTAAATCATGGTTCGATTGAATACTGATCACATAACCTAAATTGACGAGTTTTTTAATCCATCTTGAAACAATAGATTGTTCCTTTCCGATTTTCATTGTTAAATCATATTGTGATAAACTATGATGCTCATTCAAAATTCGTAAAAGTTCAATTTGTTCAGTTGTTAAATTAGCGCGTTGCCCAAAACGTTTATTTACGATAATCAAATCATTGTGTGTCAGTGTTATTTGTTGTTCAAGTTGTTTAAACATAGATGTTATACCCCGCTAGTTTTAATATACATATTATAAGTTTTTTGCGGAAAATACACAACATTAACTTGCAAAAGTTGTTTATCTTGCATTTAAGTTGGTATGTATAATACGTTAAGATTATCTAAAATCTCAAAAGGAGTTTACATATGCATAAATCACTATCCCATAGAGATTATTATTTTGATAATGCCCGTGCCTTTTTAATTTATTTAGTGGTATTCGGACATTTATTAAACCCTTATGTAGAAGGACATAAGCACATGGGTGCACTGTATTTATTAATATACAGTTTCCATATGCCCTCTTTCCTATTTATAAGTGGTTACTTTGCGAAAAATATCGGTAAGCCGGATCATTTAGAAAAAGTTGCGAAAAAACTATTAGTACCTTATTTTGTGTTCTTTAGTTTCTTCTCAATCTATTATTATCTGACAGGTAAAAGCAGTCACTTGCAGTTGGATCCATTTGATCCTGTCTTTGCGTTATGGTTCTTAATTACACTCTTTATCTTTCATGTTGTCTTAGTGATTGTAAAGAACTATAAAGCTTATTACGTATTACCGATCGCTGTAATAGTGTCTTTATTGGCAGGATTCTCTTCTGATATCGACGGCTATATGAGTTATTCAAGAACGATTGTGTTCTTCCCTATTTTCTATCTAGGGTTTTTAATGAATAAACATCAAGCGATGTTACTGAGAAATAAGAAGTTAATTCCAATTTCATTATTGATTTTAGTTGGATTCTATATCGTATATATGATTCATCCGATTAATTCTGATTGGTTGCTCGGCAGCTCACCATATAGTTCTTTGGATGGTCCTGACGTCTATAGTCCATTGAAACGTCTATTGCTCTATATCATTATTTGTGCCACGATGTTCTCATTCTTGAACCTAATCCCTTCAGGATTACATTGGTTTACGTATATTGGCCAACGTACTATGTACATTTATCTGTTACACGGTATTGCGATTGGATTGATTCGAGGCTTTAAACTTTATCCTTTCCAAGACCCAGTTACGTTGTGGACTTACCTATACTTGATTGGTTTAACAGCACTCATTGTCTACCTGTTATCCACAAACTTTGTAGCAAAATGGACCAATCCAGTCATCAACCTCAAGTCACCATCAAAATTTAAATCTAAATTATAAAGCATTGTGAGGCAAATCAACTT
The DNA here is from genome assembly GCF_018986355.1 of Staphylococcus sp. CWZ226. Classification (NCBI taxonomy): domain Bacteria; kingdom Bacillati; phylum Bacillota; class Bacilli; order Caryophanales; family Staphylococcaceae; genus Staphylococcus; species Staphylococcus sp. CWZ226. Next base: position 257,412 of record NZ_JAHMSB010000001.1, read on the forward strand.
TGCCTCACTTTTCTTTTGACAATTATCGACTTAAAATTAAAGCAATTCAGACTTTTTGACGGTTTTCAGTGTTACAATATGATAAGATAGCATTTACTTACATAATGCAGTAATCAATTGAGGTGTTAACAGAGTGAAATTATCTTTAAATACAAATTCTAAATTTTTACGTGCGCCAAGCATCAGACAATTTTCAAGCCGAATTAAAAATATACCGGATTGTATCAACTTAACAATCGGTCAACCTGACTTCCCTATGCCTGATGTGGTTAAAGACGCGTATATTAAAGCGATTGAAAATGATGAAACGAGTTATTCTCATAATAAAGGCTTAATGGAAACAAGAAGTGCCATCCGTCAATACTTCAACCTTCGTTATAATGTGGATTACACAGAAGAAGAAATTATTGTGACGAATGGTGCAAGTGAAGCTATTGATACAGCTTTACGCAGCATCTTAGAACCTGGAGATGAAATCATTATTCCTGGTCCTATTTATGCAGGCTATATTCCATTGATTGAAACATTAGGCGGTCATCCTGTTTATGTAGATACTACACAAACAGACTTTAAAATTACGCCTGAAGCAATTCGTTCACATGTAAACGATAAAACAAAAGCGATTCTTTTAAACTACCCTACCAATCCAACAGGAGTTATTTTAAATAGAACAGAAGCTGAAGCGATTGCTGAAGAGCTACAACAACACGAAATTTTTGTGTTAAGTGACGAAATTTATGCTGAAAATACCTTTAAAGGTAAACACACATCCCTTGCGGAATTTGAAGGTTTACGTGATCAATTATTATTAATCAGCGGTTTAAGTAAATCTCATTCAGCTACAGGTATCCGTATTGGCTTTTTACTAGGCCCTGAGTACTTAATAAAGAAATTGACATTCATGCATGCCTATAATACGATTTGTGCCAATGTACCCGCTCAAATCGCTTGTATCGCTGCGTTAACAGATGGCATCGATGCGCCAAAAGCGATGAATAAAGCATACAAAGAACGTTTGGCTTATTTAAAACAACGTTTACTTGATATGGGCTTTAAAATCGATGCTGAACCTGAAGGTGCATTTTATATTTTCCCGAGCCTTGCGCCATTCGGTATTGAAGATGACTTTAATTTCTGTGTCGATGCTTTAGAAAAAGATCATATTGCGATGGTACCTGGTTCTGCTTTTACAGATGCAGGTAAAGGTCATATTCGTATTTCATATGCTTATGACTTAGATACCATCAAAGAAGGTATGGATCGTCTTGAAAATTATTTAAATCAGTATGTAAAATAAATCATCATTAAGAAAGTGAGATAGACTAGTTCGCTAGTTCTACCCCACTTTCTTTTTTATTCTTTTTAATGTGCGAGTTATCTTAATATTATCCCTAAAAAAATTATCCTCTCTTATGAGCATAACATTCCCTCTTTATTCTCAGTATTTCTTGTTGACTTGACTATACTTCTGGTTGACTTAGATTCTTTTGTGCGAAACCACGCATCATGTTATAGTAATCTTCTTTTTCATCAGAATCTAAATTCAATTGATTAATTACTTGTGTTGAAATGTTTTTGAATTGTGCTTTTAATTCTTTTCCCTCTTCAGTTAAACTTAACATCACTTTTCGTTCATCTTCAGGTAGCCTTTTTCTAATGACCAAGTTCTTCTTTTCTAAGCGCTTTACAATTGGACTGATTGTCCCTGAATCTAAAAACAATTTATTGCAAAGTGTTTTCACAAACACTTCTTCATCATCTTCAATATAAGATAAGACCATATAATTTGGGAAGCTGATATTGTATTGTTTCAGAAACTTGTTAAAACGGTTGATCACTTCTTTTGTTGTGATATAAAAAAGAAAACATAAGTCGTGATCTAAATTCTTCTTTGTGCTATTACTCATATAATTTCACCTCTACCTTAAAATATATTCAACATCATAATGAATGTCAATGAAATAGTTTTATTTATTAAGTAAATTTGTACTTGCTTTATATAATTTGTTTAACTCACTCCGCAAAATAAAACACACAATAATACACATAAAATAAAGAGTTATGCCGACTTTAAAAATATATTAATCCTAACGTGCACTTTATAATTTTAATCGCTGGACGTGCATTTTTTATTTACCTAATAAGTAAAAAAACGACATAAAAAGCCTCCCGCTTCACACCCAAAGGTATGAACACGAGAGACTTAATAAGAACCTCATCTAAATGATTAATCTATTATGGGAATTTAGGGAATTGATCAAAGTCAGGTTGACGTTTTTCTTTAAATGCGTCACGACCTTCTTTCGCTTCATCAGTTGTGTAATAAAGTAAAGTTGCATCCCCAGCCATTTGTTGAAGACCTGCTAAACCGTCAGTATCAGCATTCATTGCTGCTTTTAAGAAACGTAAAGCAGTTGGTGAATGTTGCATGATTTCTTGACACCATTGTACTGTTTCATCTTCAATTTGGTCTAATGGTACAACTGTGTTGACTAAGCCCATATCTAAAGCTTGTTGTGCGTCGTATTGACGGCATAAGTACCAGATTTCACGCGCTTTCTTGTGACCTACGATACGAGCTAAATAACCTGAACCGTAACCTGCGTCGAATGAACCGACTTTAGGTCCAGTTTGACCGAATCTTGCATTGTCTGCAGCGATTGTTAAGTCACATACGACTTGTAATACGTTGCCGCCGCCGATTGCATATCCACGAACCATTGCGATGACTGGTTTAGGAATAACACGGATTAAACGTTGTAAATCTAATACGTTTAAACGAGGAATTTGGTCGTCGCCAACATATCCGCCGTGACCGCGAACTTTTTGGTCGCCACCTGAACAGAATGCCATGTCGCCTTCACCTGTTAAGATGATTACAGAAATACGTTGATCATCGCGTGCACGTGAGAATGCGTCAATCATCTCTTGAACCGTTTTTGGTGTGAATGCATTACGCACTTCTGGACGGTTGATTGTAATTTTAGCAATACCATCGAAAAACTCATATTTTATCTCTTCATATTCTTTAATTGTTTCCCATTGTCTAGTCATTTTGCTCCTCCTTATTTAAAAAACCTAATATTAGTATATCAAATTGTGTTGGTTCTTCCACGTGAACCGTATGGCCAGCACCTTCCACAACATGAACTTCACTGTTTGGAAGTTGCTGATGCATCTTATGCGCAAGTTCCACAAACTTTTCGTCATACTCGCCGACAATCAGAGAGACCGGCAGCTGAAGTTGCGCAAGTTCTGGCCATAAATTCGGCATATGACCTGTGCCATAGTCACGCAGTGCTTTCGCCAAACCTTTTGGATCTTGTGCTAAGCGCATTGCACGATGTTTCTGGCGTTGTTCTTTTGTCATCATCTCTGCTTGGCTCGCAAACAATGGTAATTTCTCCCAATCATTCACAAACACTTCAATGCCCGCAATTTCTAATACTTTAGCTCTTGCTTCATCAACTTGCTGACGTTCTTTTTGCGCTGTTTCATCTGCAATGCCTGGTGAAGCACTTTCTAAAACCAAACCTGCTAGGTCTAATTGACCATGTAAGGCATAATACAATGCTGCACGGCCACCCATAGAGTAGCCATGTAAATAGATATCATAAGCTTTAAATTGTACGAGTACATTATCTAACGCATCGCAAATAAAATCGAAATCCCATTGCTTAGTTCTGTCGCTGTTATCTTGACCATGTCCAGGCAGTTCTATCGTTACGACAGCTGCTGCTTCAGTCAGTTTGTCAATGTGTGAACTAAATGATGTCGCATCACTGATAAATCCATGCAACAAAACAAGCAAGTTATGATTTTCTGTTGTTTGACTGTCATAAAAATTATAATTCAACATTCGCAATATCACTCAATTTCTGATATAGGATTTGGTGTTGTTGACGATTGTCTTCACGGTCTGTACGAATTTCATAAATGTATGATTCTAATTGTGATAATGGCGTGAATTTAAAATCTTCGACAGAATCCATTAAGGCATAGTTGAAATCATACAACATGGCCGCATGTTTGAACTCAAGATGCGTCGGTGTACCGAATAAACGTTCAAAGTATTTCGCTGCTGATTCTTTTTGCGGCAGATAAGAGAATATACCGCCGCCATCATTATTCAACAACACAATATTTAAATGAATATCATTCAATTTAGCCATCAACAAACCGTTCATGTCATGATAGAAAGCTAAATCACCGATTAACAATGTCACTTTCTTATGCACTGCCATACCGATTGCAGTAGAAACGACACCATCGATACCATTAGCACCGCGGTTGGCATAGATTTCCGCTTCACTATTTACAAATAGATTATCCACATCTCTAATTGGCATAGAATTGCTGACAAATAAAGCATCTTCTTTAGTAAGTTTATCTAATAAGATACCGACATTCGCCGCTTCGTCTGTCGCATGATCGATATAATTTTTTACTTCGATTTTTGCACGACTATCCATATCTTGCCATTGGGATAACCAACGTTTACGATAAGCTGTCGGAATATCGCCAAGTGCACGGAAGAAGTCGTTTGGTGTCATTTCAAATGTAATATCTGCCGGTGTTGGGAAAGCATCTGGCTGCGCACTGTTTTGTACCGCAATTTGATAAGCATCTGTAGCTTTCAACCATTGATTTAATTTCTTAGATAATACTGGTTTGCCGACACGAATCACAAAATCAATATCTTTCGGATCTAAGCCTGCACGAAATAGTAAGTCATACGTTGAGATAATATTCGGGTGACCTGATTGACGCAGACCTGAAAGCGGACCTGCTAAAATAGGCAAGTCATGGACCGTCGCAAATGGTAACAACTCTCTCACATCTTGATGCTGCATATCGCCGACAATGACGAAACCACGTTTTTTCTTCAAGATTGGCTTAATAGCTTCAACCGTAGCTGTCTTTTGATATTTAGGTATGACTTTTTCGTTAGTTGTTAACCATTCTGTCATCTCGAAATCTGGTGTCAACGGTTCTCTAAACGGCAAGTTAAAATGTACAGGTCCACGTTTGGGGCCTTCAAAATATTGACTTGCAATCTGCATTTGGAAACGAATAACATCTTCAGTTGAACCTGTAGTGTCATCAGCTAATGGCATATCAAACTGATGACGTACAAAGTTTTGGAACATGTTGACCTGGTTCAACGTTTGCGGCGCACCAATGCCACGTAATTCGTGTGGGCGATCGCTTGTTAATACTACTAACGGCAAGTTGCTGATATCACTTTCAGCCACTGCTGACGTATAGTTGGTTGCTGCTGTTCCTGACGTACATAAAATAGCAACAGGTCGATTGCTGCCCTTAATCAATCCGAGCGCAAAGAATGAAGCACTGCGCTCATCTGGGTGAATCCATGTCTTAATACCTGGGTGTGCTTCAAACGCTAAAGCAAGCGGTGTTGAACGAGACCCTGGACTAATGACAACTTCTCTGATGCCGTATGCATAGATTTCTGAAGCTAACGTAAACACTTGTTTGGTTAATAAAGTTTGATGATTATCCATGATTTTCGACTCCTAAAGCATTCATCATCGGAGTAAATTTAAGTGTAGTTTCTTCTAATTCACTCTGTGGATCAGACTGCTTAATAATACCGCAACCTGCAAATAAAGTTGCTTGTTTCTTTTTAATCAGCATAGAACGGATTGCGACGATAAATTCACAATTATCTTCCATATCAATATACCCTACTGGCGCACCATACAGACCTCTTGTTCCGAACTCTTTTTGTTCGATAAAGTCCATGGCTTTTTCTTTAGGATAACCGCCTAACGCAGGTGTTGGATGCAGACGGTCTAGTAAGCCAATATAGGTATTATTTTCTAACGCCCCTGAAATCTCTGTGTATAAATGATACAAATGATCATTTTTTAGGATTTTAGGATGCTTATTATATTCTACATCTGTAACGTACGGCTCAATATCATCTAGAATACTTTGCACCACAAAATGATGCTCTTGCAAGTTTTTCTCATCTTTCAAGAAAGCATCTACGTGTTTTTGATCTTCAGTTTCATCAGATGTACGTTTAATTGTCCCTGCAACTGCTTTCGTCGATAACACTTGGTTTTCGACTTCCATCAGCTGTTCTGGCGTTTGTGAAAAGAACACAGACCCTTCCGATTGCATTACGAATATATAGCTGTTGGATTCGTTGTGCATCGCATTTTCTAACACATATGCGATATCAATTGGTCGATCAAAGCGAATCATACGTCTGCGTGCTAAAACGATTTTTTCTTCATCATTCATAGAATCTATGGCTTCTTGTACAAGTTCTAACCATTCTTCTTTATAGATATCTTCACTGCGAACTACATCCCCAATAGGTTGTGTCGGTTCTACTTTCGTTTCTGCAACTTGTTGTACAAGTTCATGTAGGTCTTCTATATTAAACTCTTCTCTTAATACTGTATAAGTGACGAATGTTTCTGAAGCTGTCATCGTAATTAATACTTTCGGCAACACGAAATGGTTCAAGCCGAATTGACGCCACTCGTCATCTGATTTATGACTTGAAAATTGGAAACCTCCACACACTTTTAAGTGATGTTTATTTGAATCTGGATGGATAAGTGCGATATCATTTTTATAATTTTCCCATTCACGGAAAATGGTTTGTTTATTTTCATAGTCATTTTTAAATTTTAAAAGCGCGTTATATCCGAAAAAGGCCGTTTCTCCTGTATTCTCCCTGAAGTAGAAGCGGTCATCTGCTTTATCTTCTGTCATTTGGAAAAGCATGATTGGGTTCGTCGGCTGGTCGATTTTAACCTCCACTGAAACCCATTTTTCACGGCTTTCATATATTGCGTCGAGAATTTGATCATCCTTGACACTTACAGTCATCTATCTCACTTCTTTCATCATTCTACTTAATCACATTATCTCATTGTATCATTTTTTATCTTTATCTGTACTTTGATTTGCACATTTATTATTTACTATTTTTACATGATTTGACCTTTCTCTTTCTATTGCTTAAAATAAATTTATTAATCAGAATGCAGATAATTTATAATAGAATCTTTGTGTCTTAAAATCCGCAATCTGAAATTTGGTATTTTTAAGTGTTAAGAAGGAGAAACCATGTCAAAACAATATCAGGAATTTTCAACTGTTCGAAAATATTGGCTGTTGATGCGTCCTCACACTTTGACTGCAGCTGTTGTACCTGTATTAGTCGGTACAGCGACAGCAAAGTTATTCTTATTAGGTAGTGAAGACCATCTTAAGTTCAGTTTGTTTTTAGCGATGTTACTTGCTTGTCTTTTAATTCAAGCAGCCACAAATATGTTCAACGAGTATTATGATTTCAAGAAAGGTCTTGATGATCATACATCAGTGGGCATCGGCGGTGCGATTGTACGTAACGGCATGAGCCCGAAACTCGTGATGAACTTAGCCATCGCCTTTTATGTGATTGCTGCGCTAATCGGTTTATTTATCGCTTCACAATCTTCTTATTGGTTAATCCCAATCGGAATCTTGTGTATGGCAGTCGGTTATCTGTATACAGGCGGTCCCTTCCCAATTTCTTGGACACCTTTTGGAGAGTTGTTCTCCGGCGTCTTTATGGGACTGATTATTATTTTAATCGCGTTCTTTATTCAAACAGATAACTTACAAGGTTATGCTGTATGGATCAGTGTACCGATTATTATCACAATTGGCTTAATTAATATGGCCAATAACATCCGAGACCGTGTCAAAGACAAAGCAAGCGGACGCAAAACATTACCGATTTTATTAGGTAAAGCCAATTCTATCCGCTTCATGGCCCTCATGTACATCATCGCTTATGCATGGGTCATTTATACTGTTTTCTTTGTACCTGGCGGTTCAATCTTTTACTTACTCGTACTGTTATCATTCCCGTTCCCTATCAAAGCCATTCGTCGTTTCAAAAAGAACGATACACCTGCTGAAATGATGCCAGCTATGGCAGCAACAGGTAAAACAAACACAGTATTTGGTTTACTGTATGCATTAGGGATTTATATCAGTGCGTTATTAGGCGGTATTTGATGATGATAAAGAGATTGGAACTTTTAGTTCCAGTCTCTTTTTTTATCCTTCTTGAGGTTCAATGACCATGTGATAATAATCATGGCCATATAAATCAATCACACCTTCACTATGAAACCCTAAACGTTCGTAAAGTCTGAACGCACCTGTGTTTACTAAATCACAGCTCAAGCTCAGCTTATATGTTTTAGAGTGATGGATGACAGATTCCATTAACTGTGTCGCAATTCCTCTTCCTCTATATTTGGGGAAAACAGCCACAGTTTCGATATATAGCTCATCTGATTTTGCTTCTCTTAAAGGTAAAGGTGTTCCTATTGCTTTCGCTTCTTTTGGTAAATCTAACTTCAACCAATTTTCTTCTAAATCCATTTCATCTTTACCAAGATACGTAATAATAACGCCAGCGACTTCCCCTTCAACATCGTAAACTTGTACATTGTCGTAATAACAACGATAAGGTATTTCTGTAATACTTTGTTCCAGCCATTGAATGACATGAGATTTATCAAATCGTTTTACAATCGGCAACTCCATATCTTGCCAGATAATATATGTTAATTCTGCAATAGCACGTTTATCAGTTGGTTTAGCAGGTCTAATCATTGTTTTCTCCTTTATGTGTTTAGTTATTATCATTCACTATATAGTTTAACAATCATTTATATTGTTTGTTCACTTATTATTTTAACATTTGTATTATTGGAAAGTTTGTATTTCATCATTCATAATAAAGGTATCACTTAAATGGAGAAAGGAGCAATCAGCATGAAAGTAAATAAAATTGTTTATATTGTACTTGCACTGTTCCTCGGCAACTTCGGAGTGCACAGATTCTACGCAGGTAAAAACGGCTCAGGCCTTTTACATTTAGCGTTCTTCTGGACAGGCATTCCACATGTGATCGCGATTATCAGCGCAATCAATACAATGCTATTCAGACCAGCAGACAAACATGGTAATATCACATTTTAGTTAAATGGAGTTGAAACTATATGAATAAAGCAACGATTCTAACGTATTTAAATGAAAATCCTGCTAAATATCTTGTCCTTTATATGGACAACGGCAATGAAATTTCAGTAGAAGCCGTTGAAGAGAATTCAAATGCAGGCGCATTACACGTTACAGAACCATCAGAATATGTAGTAGATATTTCCAAGATTTCTTATTTCGAACTTTTAGAGCGTTCAACGTATTAATTAAGATATAGCAAAAAGAACCTGTCCAAGCTTTAGATAAGCTGACAGGTTCTTTTTTGTCCTTTTGAATTAAGGATGAAAAATCAGTAATAACACCACTGCCACAATTTGTGCAACAGAAGTTGTAATAATTCGACGCGTATAATAATAGCTGATTGATAGAATAGCTTGTACGATGAAAATAAAAATGCATAACCAGATTTGATCGAAGTAGAAAAAGAGTGAACTTGATGCGAGTGCAGTAATCACAATCGCTGCCCAAGCCGGTAACTTAAGATTCAACAATTGTTTTTGCAGTACCGTACGCATATAAAGTTCATGACAAGGAATCACAAAGAGTAATGTCACTAAAATCTGCCATTTAAAGTAAACGCCAGAACGTGATAAATCTTTAATCAATGATGTATACGTTAAATCTTGTGACATTAAAGACATAATCAACTGTACAATGATTAATGCGATTGCGGTTAAAATACCGATACCGATAGACGTCAACAATCGTTTAGATTCTAAATCACGTTGATAAAAGACATAACTGATACCCGCAAACAACATAATGCCTGTATACAGATACCAATATTCTTGTCGTTCTCCCCACATGATAAATAAGATGATGTGGAACACTACAAAGCTTATCACAAACCATAGTAATGCTTTTGTATTAGTTTTCATTATATTTTAACCTTCTTGATCAACTATCTTATAGCGTTTATGATTAATTACCGTTTTTTCAGGTAAATCTAATGATTCAAAATTTTTCATAATAGTTAAGTCAACAATAACAGAGTTATCATTAATTTTTTCGACACGGCCTCTTAAACCGTCATAAAATTCTACAATATCTCCTACTTCTGCAATAGTCATTACAGATCCTCCTTGAATTATACTATTCTATATTGTACTAAAATTCTCTCTTCAAATAAACAAATATCCTGTAAACACGTTATAATTGTAATTGAAGTCCGACTGGTGCCTTTTTTCTGGCAAAGTGTATAGTTGGCATTTTATCCTAAATTAGGGCATAAATAAAGTATCAAGCAAAGTAAGTACAGAAGGAGAGAGAATGTATGAAGTTTGTTAGTAACAAAGGTATTACAGACCCCACATTAAATTTAGCAATGGAAGAGTATGTGTTAAAACACCTTCCTAACGATAGCGATTACTTTTTATTCTATATTAACCGCCCTTCTATCATTATTGGTAAAAACCAAAATACGATTGAAGAAGTTGATCAACACTATGTAGATGAACACAATATCGATGTTGTGCGTCGAATTTCAGGCGGCGGTGCCGTTTATCATGATTTCGGAAACTTAAACTTCAGCTTTATCACTGATGACGACGGCAACAGTTTCCATAACTTTAAAAAGTTCACAGAACCGATTGTTCAAGCTTTACAAGCAATGGGCGTAGATGCTGAAATGACTGGACGTAACGATATCCAAATCGGTGCAGCTAAAATTTCAGGAAATGCGATGGTTAAAGTGAAAGAGCGTATGTTCAGCCATGGTACTTTAATGTTAGATAGCGACTTAAACGAAGTTGCGAATGCTTTACGTGTGAACCCTGCGAAGATTCAATCTAAAGGTATTAAATCAGTACGTAAACGTGTCGCAAACATCTCTGAATTCTTAGAAGAGCCGATTGACATTGAAACTTTCAAAGAAATTATCCTAAAACATATCTTTGGTGAACATGAAGTTGAAGAATACGTGTTAACTGAAGATGATTGGAAGAACATTGAAGCATTAAGTAATGAAAAATATCGTTCATGGAATTGGAACTATGGTAAAAACCCTAAATATAACTTTGAACGTGAAGAGAAATTCGAAAAAGGTTTCGTTCAAATTAAATTGGATGTTAAACGCGGACGTATTGAACATGCGAAAATTTTCGGTGACTTCTTCGGTGTCGGCGATGTGTCAGATTTAGAACATGCATTAGTCGGCAGCTTGCATAATTTCGAGAGTATTGAAGCGGCTTTATCTGAATTCGATACGTATCATTATTTCGGAGATATTCCAAGAGAAGAATTAATTCGATTAATGTCATAATTAAATAAGCTTTACATGATTAAGGTGAGAACTCAGTTTCTCACCTTTTCTCATTCAACTTTGACAAAAAGAAAAATCCCATTAAGTCAACGTCTTAGACATTGATTTAATGGGATTCTTACAGTAACGGAAACGGAGGGATTCGAACCCTCGCGCCGCTCTCGCGACCTACACCCTTAGCAGGGGCGCCTCTTCGGCCAACTTGAGTACGTTTCCATATGGCTCCACAGGTAGGACTCGAACCTACGACCGATCGGTTAACAGCCGATAGCTCTACCACTGAGCTACTGTGGAATAATGTAATTTCTTCAAGCACAAATACTATTATAACAATCCCTTAAAATAATTCAAGAGAAAATAACGAAAAAGTTGCGGAACATTTACACTCATTCCCTATAAACATCCCGCAGTTTGAGATAATATCATAAAATGTTTAAAATTACGCTAGCTGCGTGGTGTGTTATTAATCACTAAATAAGTACAAAGTGTTTCATACACGTCTAAAGCAGGTTTAGAGTAGTCAATAGGACGCTCTGTATTCCATTTAATTTTCTTAACACGCTTTCTAATGATGTGTTCATAATAAGCTGCATTTTTATATTGATGCCAGATAGTACGGACTGTTGCGGTTGTGATTAAAGATTGTCCGTCAGAAAAAGTGATTTTAGTGGTATTGTTCTTCAACGCTTTGATATCTTGTACAAATTCAATATTAATCCAAATATTGTCTTCAGAGCGTTCAGAATGGGTAGAGAATAGAAAGATTGAAATAACTGGTGAAAGTAAAATGGGTGGTTTACTGTTGATGTTGGTAATCCGAGCGGTATCAGTTCGAAGTGATTGAAAGGTTGAACCATAAAAGCGACAAGAGTTGTCTAAAGTTTTTTGCGGGGAGCTTTCTACAATCCTCGGATCTTTATTGTAGGTAAGCAATTTTGTATGGAGTGCTCCATACTCTTGAGCAATGACTGGTATAATGGCCATATCATCGCTTTTGAAGATGCTATGTTCGTCCATAAGCACGTCCTCCTATTTAATTAATTACGATTAGAATTCGTTAGACATCTAATCATGTAATTATTGTATACTAGCACCTAGAAAAGTCAATAGAAACTTTTGAGTTAATATTACACTTTTAATTTTTAAAAAGTCAGAATATTCATTGTTTTTAGATTAAATGCAATGTATACTCGTAAATAACTTAAAAAAAAGAAAGGCAGTGATTAAAATGAATCACAATATCAATGTAAAAAATGGAACACTGAAGGCGTTCGTAGCGAATGTAAACGACCTGGGGGTAGAACTCGTAATTGATCAAGCTCTACGCAATGTACGTAAAGAAAAACTTACAGAACTGATTGACCAAGCTTTAATCGAAAAAGATGAAGCAGCATTCAATCGTTACATTGAAGAATACAATCAATTGGAGGATGTTTTAATTGGCTAACTCGTCGTGGGATTCCTGTTCCTGTTCATACTAAAAGGTCTATTCATTTCAAATACCGAATGAATAGACCTTTTTTTGTTTGCTTATTTTTAAGCATAATGAGAAATAAACTTCGTTCTATTTCCCCTCTTGATCATTTAAATAGTAATAGCCAATTGTATAAGTCAGTACTTCATTATCTTGGATTGGACTCGCTTGATCTTGAGATTGATGACGTACATTTTTATGGGCATCTTTGAAGACATCTGAGCTCAACCAATTTTTGAAACATGCTTCTGCATCCCAAATTGTTAAAATTTTCACTTCATCATATTCTTTTAAATTATTTGTCGTTGTGACAAACATTTCTTTAAAACCTTCAATTGTTTCAATACCTTGTCGTTTGTAAAAACGTTCTACAATTCCTTCTGCTGAACCTTTATCTAATTTCAATTTGTTTTCTGCCATAAACATAGCGCATACACTCCTTTATCTGTTTTCAATTAATTTTCCAACCACAACAACACGTTTATCAGAACGCGAAAAAGCATCTTCACACGTAGATAACGTCATTATCTTGTCTTGTGGATGAACTGAAATATCTGTTTTGATTTTCGATTTATTTTTCGTTTCTTTTAAAAACTGTTCGTATTCATGTACATTGTTGAAACTTGTTCGAATATAGTTATCATGGGCATCCGTCGAATATGCGCTGAATACTTTTAACGCATACTGATGATACTTTGTATCAAACTCTATCGTTTGATGTGCATCATAAAATGTTTGATTCAAATATTGATGTAAATCATCAAACATAGTTTTATCGCCAACACTATGACCATAAAGCACTGTATTTTGAGATAAATCTTGTAAGTTATTACGATAATCTACAAAGATACTGCCCTTTTTCGTTTTTTGTTTCTTAAAGTTATGTTCTAAGTAATCTTCATTATCTCGGGATTGTAAAACGGGATAATTCAAACTCGTACCTTCTAAACGAATCCACCCATGAATGTCAGAATTGACCTCTGCTAATGCTTCAAATTGTGGGCGGATCCCTTTCTTTTTATAGTCCGTTTGTAAAACTTCGTATTGTTTTTCTTCCGCTTCATTATCTAAACGATGTTGGAAGATAAGATAGATAGCCGCAATAATAACCAGCACTAATCCAAATTGAATGACACGTATTAGTTTATTCATCATTAACACCCGCCGTGACATTTACCAATTAATATGCCGCAATCTTTATCATGAATAATCTTTGCGTCGATTTGGTAAATTGTTTTTAATAATTCTGGTGTCACGATAGCTTGCGGCTTGCCTTGTGCTGCAATTTCACCATTTGCGACACAAATCAGTTCATCACTATAAGTTAAAGCCTGATTTATGTCATGAAGCACCATGATGATAGTTAAACGATGCATGTCGTTTAACTGTCGAATCATCTCAAGGACTTGATATTGATAATGTAAATCTAAAAATGTGGTAGGTTCATCTAATAATAAATATTGTGGTTCTTGGACTAAGGCCATTGCGATAAAAACACGTTGTTTTTCGCCACCGGACAAAGCGCCAATCGGACGATCTGCATACTTAGTTAAATTGAATTGTTCAAGTACACGTTCAATGACCGCTTCTCCTCTTACATCCTTCTTCAACCAACGATGATGACTATATCGTCCATAGCGCAGTAATGTTTTAACGGTGAAATCTTCAGGTGCTGTATTGTTTTGATGGACTGCTGATAACATTTGCGCAAGTTGTTTCTTACCTAATGTATTCAAATCATTGCCTTCTATGTACACACAACCAGCCTGAGGTTGAAGATAACCTGCAAGCATTTGAAGTAAGGTACTCTTACCTGATCCATTCGGTCCGATAATAGAAGTTACCGCATGACGTTTAATTGTCAGATTCAAGTCATTAAAGAGTTGTTTTTGACCATATTTAAACTCAACGTTGTTGATATTCATTTCGGTACGCTCCTTTACAAATTAAATAGATAAGATAAGGTCCGCCGATAATGACCGTAATAATATGCGCTGGCACTTCAAATTGACGGGACATCAACCTGCCAAGTGTATCCGCTAATAGTACGCCTATCGCACCGAATAATACACAACAAATCACAACTTTCTTATAATCACTGCCGACTAAACGACGTGCAATATGCGGTACAATCAAACCGACAAAGGCCATAGCACCCGCTACAGCTACTGCACTGCTCGCTAAAAAGACCGCAATCAACCCTATCCACATACGATAACGTTGTATAGGAAAGACTAAGTTGTGTGCTTGTCGATCATCAAATCCCAACATATTCGCTTGAAAGATAACAGTTATAGCTAAGATAAGTCCTATGCATGTAGTCACTGAAATTTGTGCTACGTCTTTCCATACTTTTAAAGATAAACCAGCAGATAATCTCACAGCTGGGTTAGCGGTTAAATATTCCAACATACCATTCAACATCGCATACATCGACACACCGACAAGCAGCATGCGCATCGGATTCAGCTGATAACGATGTTGTAAATAAAACAATAAAGTAAATGGCAATAATCCGCCTATAAAGCTGATAATTGGCATATAAAAGAATAAAGTCGGCATCAAAGTCATCACAAGTGCTTTAGCCACCAAGGCACCTGAACTGACACCGATAATACTGGCATCAGCAAGCGGGTTTTTCAGCACTGCTTGTAAATAAGCACCTGCTACGGATAACGCAGCACCTGCACAAATCGCGACAATGATACGTGGTAAACGTAAATCTATAATCGCATCGATTTGATTATCATGACCTGTTGCGATTTTATTCCAAAGCTGAGCTGAACTTATGCCTAATTTACCGTTAAGCAACGCAAACAAGACCACTACAACAAAGAGAAATAAGGTACACATAAAGACGACACTGAATTTATATTTCATATTGCACCTCATTTCTTGTTGTAGAAGATATCATATAAATCTTGCATGGCTTGGTCTGCATCGATATTAGCTGTAATGCCGAAAGGTTGTTCTTCTAAATCATAGACACGACCTGTCTTGACTGCTTTAAAATGTTTCCAAATATCATTTTCTTTGAATTCTTTATCAAACATCTTTTTAACTTCTTCAGGCATTCCATGTGGCAGACGCAGAATAATATCTGGATCAACGTCATACAGATACTCTGTATTAGAAGCTAGATATTGTTTCGAATCTTCTTTAATCACATTTTCACCGCCCGCAATTTCAACTAAATTGCCGATATAAGAGCGATTCGTAGCAACTAAATAACTGCCTGGCACGCCCATTAAAATGAGTACTTTAGGGTGCTTTTGTTGTGCTGCTTTTTGTCTGACTTGTTCTTCTGCATGTGTCAATTTTTGATTTAGCTTTGATGCTTCTGTTTCACGATTAAATTCTTTACCCATCTGTGAAATAGAAGTTTTCATGCCTTTTAGACTGTCATAGTCATAAAAGATAGCTTTAGCTTTAATCATTTTGAACTTAGGTTTTGTCTCATCTTCAATAGTAGAAACGCCTAAAATATGTGTCGGGTAAACAGCTTGTACCTTCTCCATATCTGGTGTCATCGGTTGTCCGACTTTCGGTACATTGTCATATCTTTTAGGCAGTGTTTTATATGAGTCGGGTTTACCTGCAATGTCTAAATTCAAAGCATCTAACGTTTGTGTCAAAGCTACTGTTGTCGGTACAATGCGGTATTTTTCAGAAGATGTTTGGTTATTTTTATCTTCTTGTGCTTGGCAACCAGTCAGTAGAACAATTAAACCTAAAAGTACCACACACCATCGTTTAATGTTTTTTCTCATGACCTTTACCTTCACCCTTTCTAACGTAAAGTGTAGAGACTACTAACAAAGCACTCGCCAAAATAATCACCGCACCTAAATAAATTTGATTCATTCTCTTTAAATACTTTCCAACATCTGAATGTGTCTTTGTAAATTTAATAGGTTCACCATCATCCGCATGCCGATTGAATTTAGGAAATATTTCAGGCAATGGCGGTTCTTCCATTGTTTTTGCAGTTTGTGTTGTTTTAACAGCACTTGGTTGTGAAGGTCTTGATGACGTAATAAATGGTGTGTCATTCACCGATTGTTCCTGATAAAATGCTGGATTGGTTGGTATTTGTTTATGATTGCGTGTCTCAGATGCATGTTCTGACGGAGTTTCTACTATAGTATTTTCTTTAGTTTCAACCGTTTCTGCCGCTTCATTTGTTGATACTTCTGTGCCCTCATCTTGTTTGATAGATGTGCCACCTTTTTCTTCTTGTTGGCTTGGTGTGTCTGTCTCTTGAGCTGTTTCATTAAACACCATTTCAGTTGTATAGTGATGATCATAATTTAAATGCGGAACAATAATATGTACTTTTGAGGTCAATATTTTCTGATCTTTTGGCATGTTAAATTCAATGACACGTTGATCTTGTTGTGAATCTTCACTTACCACTTTTACTGGAATACGCGTTTCACCATTAAAGATTTCGAAAGACTTCCACCACGCAGCATTTTTTAATGTCATTTGAACAGTAGCTTGCTGATTGTGATAGGTCACTTTAGCTGGATGTACCATATATTGATCCATCACTGATCGTTCATTTGTTTGATGTTTTAATACTTTGAAATTCAAATTCTGTATTTCTGATACGTGGGTATTGGATTTCTTAGGAAATACTTTTTTGGGTGTGTGTTTTTCTGTTGGTTGTGTATCTGGTTTTGGTTGAACGTCAGTTTTTGGCTTCGATTCAGGACTTGGCTTTGGTGTCGGTTGTACTTTAGGTGTCACATCTTTTGGCAATTGTGCTTCTAAATTAATTTTGGTTGTATAGTGATGATCGTAATGAATATCAGGGACGATAATATGTACTTTTGAAGTAAATGTTTGCGTCTCTGATGTGACTTCAACTTCTACAATACGTGCTTCTTTTGTTTCACTGACTGTACGTACATCACATTGTTTATCACCTTCATATAATTCAAAAGCTTTCCACCACTCTGGATGCAGCAATTTAAACTGTAAATAAACTTTGTTGTTTTTAGTTTTGACAGTTGCTGGATGTGCCATATAATCATTCATAACTGACACATCCTGACTGTTTTCTTTATAGACTTTAAAAGGTATCTCTTTAATTGTTTGTTGTGATAATGTTTGATGATTGACTTCAGCTTTTGAGTTATCAACGGTAAATGAACAAAGTAAGCTGCCACATAGTGCAGCAACTAAACATTTGTGAGGTACATTCATTTTAATGTTGTCCTTTTTTACGTTTATAGACGACAAAAGATAGAAGTAATACAGCTGAAGCACCCATTAAAGTGATATAAAGCCATTTAGATTCACCGGCAGCTGTTTGTGGATTTGTCGGTGTCGCATCTGATGATGTTGCTTTTCCTGTTGCTTCGGCATTTTCTCCTTTTGAAGTGTCACCTTTTGAATCATCCGCATGGGATGCAGCTGCGGCACTGTCACCTTGCTTATCACCTTTTAATAAATATGTGATGTTGTAGTTATGGTCATATTTAAAAGGTTTACCGTTTACTTCTTCATCGATATACACTTTAATTGTGCCTGGAATTTCGCCTGATGTTTTATCGATTAAAAATTCTGAAGTACGTTCATCTTTTGCTTTATCTTCATGCACAATATTTTCTTTTTGACCGTTAAATGTAAAGTTAACAATCCAATGGCTGTGGTTGACTGTGAATTGTACATATTGTTTACCGTTTTTATCAATTAACTTAGCGGGTTTATTGAAATAATCATTTGCCATGGATACGTCTTGTGTTTTATGTTTTAAAATATCGTAATTCAGATCTTTTTCAGCAGCTGAAGCTACAATGGAAAAAATGGCCCAAGTTAACACAATTAATACCGCACTCATTGCGATAACTTTCTTGATTGTTGTTGTCATATGAATCATCCTTCTTTCTATATGATGAGAGGTTGTGAGAGACCCACAACCTCATTTTCTTGATTCTCAGGAATACATTACAGACTATTTTTCTTTGATTTCACGTGTCTATTCCAAAACAGTGCGATACCACCTAAAAATACAGATAAAATACCAAACGTTGTCGCTGATTCTTCTGTACCAGTTTTCGGCAATGCTTTTGCCTTATCAGGTGTTGATTTGTTTCCTTTAACTGATTTTACAGTTTCAGACTTCATTGCTTTAGCTTTAACTGAACCAAGCGATTTTACAGATTTAGATGCTATAGCTTTCATAGATGGTTGAGTTGCTGCCGCATCTTGTACTTCTGTCACAACTTCAGATACTTTTGGTTCTGTTTTTTGAACTGACATCGGTTCTACTTTTATTTCTGGTTTTACATTAGACTCATCCGATGCTTTTTCAGTCGATTCATCGACTTGCTTAGTATCTTTTTCAGGTGTGATAACTTTTGGTTGTACTTTTTCTTTTTCAGCTGTTTTATCTACAACTTTATCAGTTGCTTGATCTTCAGCTTTTTCTTGTGGTTTAGGCATAGGTTTAATTTGTGGTTTTGACTCAGGTGCTTTTAAATCAGCAACCGCTTCTTCAAATACAATTTGTGTCGTATATTTATTGTTGTAATTGATGCCTGGGACTACAATATGCACCTTACTTGTTAACATCTTTGTACCTGGTTTCACTTCAAAGTTAATAACTTTTTGATCAGCTGATTTTGAAACCTCATGTTGTTTGAGCTGTTGTGCACCATCAAAGAGTTCAAATGATTGCCACCAATCTGGATTTTTAATTGTAAACTGTACAAATGTTTTACCATTTTCCTTAACCGCTTTTGCTGGGTGGTCCATATAATCATCCATGACTGATTTTTGATCTTCACCGTCTTTTTTAACCATAAAGCCGATTTCTTTTGTAACAGGCACAGCACTTAGAGTTTCTACTTTAGGTGTAGTGTGGTCAGATTGTTGTTCAACTTGTGGTTTTGGAGCTGGCTTTTCTACTTGTGGCTTAGGCGTCACTTTCGGTGCTGCTGCATCTGATTGTTGTTGGTTTGATTGTGCAGTCGGCGGTTTATTTTGGTCAAGGTCTTTAATTCTTACATGGTAAGCACCTTCGTAGTTGATTTTAGGTAAGCTAACCTTCACAATCGCATCATAGTGATCAATACCAACTTGATATGGGAAGACGACTGTTCTTTCATTCTTCTTCGTATCACGTGCGATCGTTTTCACACGCTCGTAACCTTCTTTAGTATCCACCATAAAGTCATCCCACATACTGTCTGACTTAATTGTCATCGCCACATAATGTTTACCATTTTGTTGGAACACTTGCATCGGTTTGACTACTTCAAAGTCCATGTGTGAAGGTTCATTTTTCTTGCTGTGCAGAACTTTAAAATTATGATTTTCTGGATTTGTAATTTTGAATTCTGACATTGGCGCATTTTTAAATTCTTTTTTCGCAGCTGCTAACTGTTCTTGTAATTGTTCTTCATAGTCAGCAAGCATTTCTTTATCATTTTCTGAAGGCACTTTATCTTTCGCCATCAATTTTTTAAGTTGATAAATTTTATCTTCTAGCGTAATCGCATTGTCAAATGCTTCTGTTTCTTTCTTTTTCTTATACTCATCTTGTGTCAATGGTTTTGAACCGCTTGCGTTAATAGGCTCGTTAAATTTAAGTTCAACATCATCATAAGTTTTATCACCAAGTAATCTTGATTTAGTTGATGATTTCACGATGACACTTTGTGTATTGTTTGGAACGGCGAATTGTAATTTTGCTGTTCCTGCCTTTTCATCGTAGGCAGTGACTTGTGTATTTAATTTATGGTTCTCTTGATAAACATCAAATCTATCCCAAATCGTTGGAATGTCCAATGTTAATTCAACAGTTGATGCTTTATCACCTTTCATGAAATAAGCAGGTTGCTTAATATTCGATGCATGGAAGAACTCTTCTTCGTCAGTATTGGGTTTAACGACTTTAAACTCTACTGGGTAACGCTCTTCGTTTGCGTGAGGATCTTGTAAAGATGGTTGTTTAATTGCTGCTTGTACTGAGACTTGATTTGTTGGTGCTGCTGTTGCTTTTTCTGTTTGTGGTGCTTCTTGTTTTGGTGCTGGTGTTGTTTCAACTTTCTCGATTGTCGGTTTTGAGTCTGTTTGAGATTGTGCTGTAGATGCTGCTTGTGGTTTATTTGCTTCTTTCTCTTTTGACTCAACTGTTTTTGGCGCTGAAACAGGTGTCGCGTTTGGTGTCGTCGAAGTGCCGCTATCCGTTACAGTAGTCGGTGCTGCTGCGTTTGATATGGGCGCTTCTTGTTCAGCTGCTTGTGCTTGTCCTCCTCCTAAGAAGATCACTGCACCTACAGCTATCGAAGCTGCTCCGACAGTAAATTTACGAATTGAATATTGGTACGCTTTCTGGTTGGCATGGTTCATAACTGTTCTCTCTTTGTTGTTTCTCACGTTGATAACGCTCCTAATCATTAATTTTTACACCAATAATGATAATCATTCTCATTAACAATGTATAAAGGGAGTATAGCACACCCTTAAATCAATGTCATTACTATTATTTATATTTTTTAAAGTAATTAAACTGACACTGTTATATTTGTGTTACTATTAAATATTTATAATCCAAAGAAGTTTTGAAGCGCTTTGACATTACGCATATCAAGCGGATAGTGGTGTTTGACCTCCCCTTCATGAAATTCCGCAACATAATCTGCGCTGTTTATAATCAATTCATAGTCATGTGTAATGACCAGAATTGTATACCCTTGGCCTTTTAATTGTCGTAATTCTGTCGCAAATTCAGACATACGTTTGCCATCTAAACCACTGGTTGGTTCATCAAATACTAAAATAGGTCTACCGCTTTCTTTAGCACTCGCAATCGCCAGTCGCTGCATTTCTCCGTTTGAAAGTGATAAGGGGTGTTTATCACGATGTTGTTTTAAATCAATTGTATCTAACACATGTAGTAAATCAGTATCTGACATATTACGATGACTGAATCTGATTTCTTCTTCTACAGTTTCACCGAAAAGTTGAGACTCTACATTTTGAAAGACTTGATATACATCGTGCTTCCACTGTTTTTGACGTATTTTATGTGTACCGTTCATAATGACCGCGTCTTTATTTAACTTAACTGCACCCATTAATGCTTTCGCGAATGTAGATTTCCCTGCCCCATTGTGGCCGACTATCGCTGTTATCGCACCTTTATGTAAATCAAATCGCTCAATATTTAAATCTAATGTTTCTTTTTTCTGATAGCGATATTGCCAGTTTTGTATAGGTATCACATCGTGTGATGAAGGTTCTGATCGTTTTGGTCGTAGTCGTGTTAAATCTGTCGCTCGTAAACCATGTGCTTTTAATTGTTTTAGTTCTAATTGACGAAAATCATCTTGATTCCACGCTTTAGTAATCTGACCTGATTCAATTAAGATAAAACGATCTGCCAAATCTAATAAATAATGCAGACGATGTTCCGCAATAACAATCGTCTTCCCTTGTTGCTTCCAAGATTGAATCATACGTGCTAATTTTTGAACGGCTTTGAAATCTAAATTTGAAGAAGGTTCATCCATGACAATAAGCGCTTGTCCTGCGATTTCAATACTGATACAGGCAATCATTTGTTGTTGACCACCCGACAATTCAAAGACATTACTTTCTAGTAAATCATTAATTTGATATTGATCTACTGCTCTAATAATTCGTGATTGAATTTCTTCTGGGTCTGTATAGTAATTTTCTAATTCAAAGGCAAGTTCATTTAATACATGTGTACAGAAGAATTGTGATCTAGGATTTTGAAAGATACTGCCGATTTGGCGACTTAAATCTTTGAAAGCATAGTCCTTCATGTTTTGTCCTGCGATGACAATATCTCCTGTGATTTCACCTGAGAAAAACTGAGGAATTAGCCCGTTGATTAATCTTAGTACTGTTGATTTTCCGCATCCTGATAATCCGGTTAAACAGACCACTTCGCCAGGACGAATAGTTAAATTAAAACCTTCTAATGCATTTTTATCTGAAGCACTGTAGCTGAAAGTTACATTGTTAAATTGAATCATTTGAGCCTCCCTCTTATATAACGTAATAAAATAAAACAAGTAAAATTAAGAATCCTGCGATAGTTTTGTCGGTTGCGGTCATTTTAAATACAATGAGTGACGTACGTGCAGCGTCTACAGAAAGTCCTCTTGTTAAAGAAGCGGCTGTCAACTCATTTGAAATTTTGACCACTCGATTAATTAACGGTACAATACGCATTTCGGTATAACGTATCGGATGTAGAAACGCTTGAAGTGTCGTCATACCCCGCATACGCATCGCATGTTTAATGTTTTGCGATTCTTGATAGACCACAGGAAGAAAACGAAACATGACCGCTAAAGGAATCGTCAACACATTTGGAAACTTCATTTTCTCTAATGCACGAATGAACATTTCAACTGACGTTGTTTTAAATAAGACAAATCCCATTAAAGCAGCAGGTAAAAAACGTGTAAGCAAATTGGCTATTATAAAAATCAAACTATACACAACCGCATGGTAATCTCTCAATTGGAATGTTTCGATATACCATCCAGTAAAAAGAATAAAAAAGCATAATAAGCCAGCTTTATAATAATGTAGATAAAGCAGACAAAATGTAGGTATCAGAATAATTACAAGTCGTGGATAAACCGCATGACCCGTAGTAGTTCCTGTTAAAGCGATAAAGGATATCAATACCATACTTAACAATTTTATTCTTGGATCAATTTGCATTTTGATCATGAGACCATACCTGCACGTACAAAATGTTTTTTAAATAGAATTCTTGCGATGACAATTCCGATAACCGCACCGACCATACAAGTCACTATAATGATTGGTAATGTTTGTAGCGTGAATAGTTTATCTAGTAATGCTGTATATTCGTGTCCTCTTTTTTGTTCTAGATAATCGAAAAAGGATTGTCTTGCGAAGTAAAATGGAAGCAAACTGCCGAGTGACCAAAATGAAAAGACAATATAACCGATACTTAATGTAATCCAATGACGATAGTTGCCGATCTTCATAATTAAATCAGCTAGAATCGGTAATGGAATACCAGTAATTAATGCGAGCCCTGGGTGACCCATAATAAACAATACTAAGCTCACTACAATACCACTGATACTTAAAGCACCAAACTTTTGTGTTTTAGCTACCAACAACATAATAGGTACACTGCCAATAACCGCAAATAATGCAGGTAAGAAAAACATAATCACTGGCACAATCCCAGCAATACCTACAGGTGTAATTAACACAAAGAATATTGCGGTAAAGAGCCCGATGTTAATTAAATCTTTAACTTCTAATTTCTCACGTTGCATGCATGTATCTCCTCCTTAAAAATCTGTCGTTAAATTTATCGTGTGAATATAACTTAATCATAGTTTACCACCATTGATAATGATTCTCAATTACGTATTTCAATCAAAAATTACTTTCATTTAGTAAAAGGTATATAAAACAATAAAATAGAAATAACTGCTTATCTGAGCTTTAAATTATTCAAATCCATTTAGAAACCCACATCAAACCAACACTTTCTATCCTATCAATCAGACTATTCATTTTCTACTACAATTAAAATCTCTCTATATAAACTATGTTTAGATTTAAATTTATCCTCGTACACATAGCCTAGTATACTAGCTAATTTATATATTTTAACTTTTTTGCTTTGCAAAATTAGATTCACATCTAAAATATAAAAGGGGCTGGATTTATGTCCCAGCCCCACTCTTTTTAAATGATATTCTAATATACTCTATAATATGCTTGGTTACCCCACCAAGCTTTTTTCGCAGATGCACGTGCTTGTTTTCCAGCAGTGGTATAGCCACTATCTGAACGATATTTGCCGATTGCTGTAGAATCATGACCATAACTATTATGTGTGTAATATGACCAAACATATGTTGATCCTATTCCATGACTCCATTTTCCACCTTCTGCCCATTCGTAAGCATTTGCAATTGTAGTTGTTCCCATTCCTAGTAATAAAGTGGCAATAATTATTGTTCTAGCAACATACTTTTTCATGAAAACACCGCTTTTTTAAAGTGTTCTCTATCTATTAAAAATAATATACAATAAAAACCGCTAGCGTCAATAAATTTTCTGAATATTCTTATATTAATGAGTCTTTTCGTAATAATTATCATATTCTGAATATTCTATTGATTTAACTGTGATTTCGTGCTATGATTACGTCATTAAATCAATACGCTTTAGTTCGGTAGAGAGTGAAAGCGTTGATGGAAGTGAGGAACTATAAATGGAATACATCGAATACCAAGATAAAGTGCTTAAACGAAAAGATTTGGAACTCCGCTTTTTAAAATATTTCCAATCTCATCAGTATGAAGTGATAGATTTGCATTTTATTGAACGTTTGAATTGGCAACAGTTGACGCAAGATGATTTAGAAAGTATGGGAACGCGCAGTATTTGGAAAAATGGTCAAAATTTCTTTGCGCTTCGTAATGACTGGACAGATCAACTTCAACATTATGTCAGAACGTATGCTTTAAATTTAAAACAAGCCGTATATGCAGGCCCTATCGCAAACAATGAACATATCAGCACAAACTTAGGTATTGAAGTATTTCATCCGACTTACCAAGAAATGTTGACGAGCTTTCAGTTAATGTTGGGATTTGTTCAAAAGGAAATGAAACGCGAGGTAGATTTTGCGGTGATTGGTCATTATCAACTGTTATCGTTGTTGCTTAGTGAAGAAGAACGCACACCAAAAATCTTACAATTGATTAATGAACGTAACCTTTCTGAACTTAATCAGCAGTTGCCTAAAGGTCATAAACTTTTAGGTTTATTGAAACAACCGACTCATTTGCAACTGGATTATATTCGAAATATTATCCCTAATGATCATCCGACATACTTATCTTTATTACGATGGTCAGAAGAATTAAAACGTGCAGGCATCCAAACGATTCACTTAGATGTAACAACAATGCCACCGAAAACTTACTATATCGGCAGCTTTATGCAGCTGTTTGAAAATAGCCAGTCTGAACCGATAATGTCAGGCGGTCATTACAGTGGAACAATCGATGGTTTCGGTTTTGGGATTCAATTAGATTAGGAGGAACAAATTATGTTAACGATTGCCCTCAGCAAAGGGAGATTACTCAAAGACTTCATCGCATTTTTAGAACGCAACAACAATCCTATATGGGCAGAAGCTTTACATCAACGTGAACGTAAGCTGCAGATTACCGTAAAAGATATTAAATTCATTTTAGTTAAAGGAACAGATGTCCCTACTTATGTTGAAGAAGGTATCGCAGATTTAGGCATTACCGGCAGTGATATCTTAAGTGAAAAGCCAAATCATAATGTGAATAACTATATCGATTTACCATTCGGTCAATGCCACTTTTCTGTAGCAGCCAAACCTGGTGTGACAGATATCAATCGTGTTGCGACGACTTACGTTAATACTACACGCCAATATTTCAACCAACTCGGTCAAGATGTCAGCATCATTCCTTTATCTGGATCAGTGGAACTCGCAGCTGTCGTCAATATGGTTGATGCTATCGTGGATATCGTCCAAACAGGGACAACACTTAAATCTAACGGATTAGAAGAACGTGAACAAATTGGTAATGTAAATGCGAAATTAATTACCAATAAACATGCTTTCTTCAGTAAATCAGACGCTATTAATCAATTCATTACACAACTGGGGGTTTCTATACATGCTTAATAAAACTGAATTTTATGCGCGTTTCCAAAACGTTTCAGATATCGAACAATCATTAATCGACCAAGTCAACACAATCATTCAAAACGTCAAAAAGAATCAAGACAAAGCCTTATTTGACTATAATAAACAATTTGACGGTGTCGAACTTTCACAATTAGAAGTACCGCAAGCGGATATTGAAGCCAGCTTGACTCAAATCTCACCAGAATTACGTGAAGCTTTGACACAAAGCTTTGAAAATATCAAAGCATTCCAAGAACGTATCAAACATGAAGATGTCATCGGTGAATACACAAGCGAAATTTATAACCCGCTTGAAAGTGTCGGTATTTATGTTCCAGGCGGTAAAGCCGCTTATCCTTCGACTGTTTTAATGACTGCGACACTTGCTAAAGTTGCAGGGGTCAAAGAAATTATCGCAGTGACACCTCCACAAGCTGAAGGCATTAAACCAAGTATTCTAGCAGCTTGTAAAATTGCGGGTGTCGATCGTATTTTCCAAGTCGGCGGTGCACAAAGTATTGCGGCGTTAGCCTTTGGTACGGAAACTGTACCTAAAGTTGATAAGATCGTCGGACCAGGTAATCAGTTTGTTGCGTTAGCGAAACAATTACTTTATGGCTATGTCGGTATTGATCAAATCGCTGGACCAAGTGAGATTATGATTATCGCAGATGAAACATCTCGTCCTGAATTTATTGTTCAAGATATCTTAGCACAAGCTGAACACGATGAGCGTGCACGTACTTTCTTATTATCTACAAGTCAATCTTTATTAGAAGAAGTAGAAGCGTTATTACCAAAGGCTATCAACAATGCCCCAAGAAAAGCGATTATCGAACCAAGTGTACGAGACTTCCACTACCCTATTTTGACTGAAAGTATCGAAGATAATATAGAAATCGCAAACTATGTCGCACCTGAACATTTATCAATTCAAACAAAAGAACCTGACTATTACATCAACAAAATCAAATATGCTGGCGCAATGTTCTTAGGTTCTTATGCACCTGAAGCTTTAGGCGATTATAATGCAGGTCCAAGCCACGTCTTGCCTACTAACCAAACATCCCGCTTCACAAACGGTTTAACAGTCAATGACTTCCTCACAAGTCACTCTGTAATCCGTTACGACCAACATGCCTTCAACAACCTTGCAGAAGGCGCTATGACAATCGCCCATGAAGAAGGCTTATACCAACATGAAGCCTCAGTTAAAGTCAGAGTAGAACAGGAGGAATCATAATTGATTTATATTGATAAAAACGAAAGCCCGATTCCTGCACTTTCTAAATCAGAAATTGCAGAAGTCATTAATCATACAGATTTTCGCGTCTACCCAGAAACACAATATAATGATTTTCTTAAAGCATACGCGGATTTTTATAATTTAAATACCAATCAAGTTTTAGCTGCGAACGGATCTGATGAATGGATTCAAAAATGTATGTTAGCTCTGCCAGAAGGCCCAGTACTTACGTTAAGCCCAGATTTTGTTATGTATACCGAATTTGCGCGCCAAACTGAGCGTGACATTGAATATGTCTCATGCGACCAAGATTTCCGCTTCTCACTCGAAACGATTTTAAACCGTATTGATGACGTTCAACCTGCGTTCTTTATCATGAGCGTGCCACATAACCCAACAGGCGAACAATATCCTTTCAATTTCTTGAAAGCTATCAGCGACAAAATGAAAGCACTTGGCGGTTACTTTGTCATTGATGAAGCTTATATTGAATTTGGCGAACCGATTGAAGTAGCGTTAGAAGATCATATCATCGTCATGAAAACATTAAGTAAAGCCTTCGCGTTAGCTGGCTTACGTATCGGTGTCGTGATTTCAACACCAAAAACGATTCAATTATTAAATCGTTTCGCACACCCGTATCCGATGAGCACTTTATCTTTAACACTAGCGGAAACATTATTTAAAGATACTAAACGCGTTATGAATCTGATCGCAGAACAACGTTACTTATGTCGTAAACTCAATGATATTTTCAAACCGTATCACAGCAATGATTTAAAAGTGATTCCATCTAAAGCAAACTTTGTCTTCACATATGGACCAAAAGCACGCAGTTTAGGTGAATACGTGTTGGAACATGGTTTTAAACCACGTATTTATGATGAACCTGAATTAAATGAAGCTGTCCGTTATTCTATTGCGACAGATCAAGAACTCGATCAACTCTCACAAATCATCAAGGAATGGAGTGAACAAAATGACTTATCATAAAACACGCGCAACTAAAGAGACCTCTATAGAAGCAACGCTAGATTTTACCAATCAATCAGAAACATCGATTTCAACAGGGGTTGGCTTCTTAGACCATATGTTGACTTTGTTCAGCTTCCATAGCGGTATTGCCCTTCAGTTAAAAGTTGAGGGTGATACCTATGTTGATGATCATCACACAACAGAAGATATCGGAATTGTGTTAGGTCAATTATTATTAGAAGCTGTTCGTGATAAAACATCTTTTACACGATACGGTACTTTCTACATTCCAATGGATGAAACGTTAGCACGTGTCGTTACAGATATCAGTGGACGTCCTTTCTTATCATTTAATGCCGAATTCTCTAAAGAGAAAGTCGGTACATTCGATACAGAACTTGTCGAAGAATTCTTTAGAGCGCTTGTGATTAATGCCCGTTTGACAACACACATTGATTTAATCCGCGGCGGTAATACGCATCATGAAATTGAAGCGATTTTTAAAGCCTTTGCGCGCAGTTTAAAAATAGCACTTTCAGAAAGCGATACACAAGGTGTGCCTTCCTCTAAAGGAGTGATTGAATGATCGCGATTGTAGACTATGGTGTCGGAAATATCAAAAATGTTGAACGCGCGGTCAATCACTTAGGCTACGATGCACAACTGACAAGCGATTTTGACACAATTAAAGAAAGCTCGCATATTATCTTACCAGGTGTCGGTCATTTTAAAGATGCGATGACAGCACTCAAAGCTTCCGGCCTAGATAAGTTACTGATTGAGCTTCAAGACATGAAACCGATGATCGGCATTTGTTTAGGTATGCAGCTGATGTTTGAACACAGTGATGAAGGCGATGTAGAGGGTTTAGGTATGATTCCTGGTCGTGTCGTGTCGATTGATACACCATACCCTGTACCGCACTTAGGTTGGAATAATTTAGAAAGTAAACACCCTCTTTTAGATAAAGACGTTTACTTTATTCACTCTTATTACGTTCAAACACCTGCACCGATTATTGCGACAGCGGAATATGGTCTGCCGATTACCGCCATTGTCCAAAAAGATAATAAAATCGGTATCCAATTTCATCCAGAAAAAAGCGGTGATTTCGGATTAGCTATTTTAGACCAAGCATTGAAAGGCGGTTTTATTCATGATTGAAGTATGGCCAGCAATTGATTTAATCGATTCACAAAGTGTGCGTTTAACTGAAGGTGACTATGAAACGAAAGAAGCGATGGCGAGAACTGCAGAAGAAGCCGTTCAATTCTATAGTCGTTATAAATGTGTGAAACGTATCCATGTTATCGATTTAATCGCTGCGAAAACTAAACAACCTGTTGAAGCGGATTATATTGAACAACTTGTTGGTTTAACAGATTTGCCGATTGAAGTTGGCGGCGGTATCCGTTCTACTGAAACGATTGAAGATTATTTCAATAAAGGTGTCGCTTATGTGATTGTCGGAACGAAAGGTATTCAAGATACCGCATGGCTTAAAACAGCTGCTGAACAGTTTCCAAATCGTATTTACCTATCTGTAGACGCTTATGTTGACGAAATCAAAGTTAACGGATGGTTAGAAGAAACAGGATTGAACTTATTTGAATTCGTTAAGACCATTGAACACTTACCGCTTGGCGGCTTGATTTATACAGATATTTCGAAAGACGGTAAATTAGAAGGACCGAACTTCGAATTAACGAAACAACTTGCGCAAGCGACTGCCCTACCCGTCGTCGCATCTGGCGGAATCCGCAGTTCTGATGATTTGAAGCGTTTAGAAGCGGATGGTGTACATGCGGCCATCGTCGGCAAAGCTGCGAATACTGAAGCCTTTTGGGAGGGATTAGAATGATAAAAAAGCGTATCATCCCTTGTCTTGATGTCAAAGACGGTCGTGTCGTCAAAGGTGTGAAGTTTAAAGGATTGCGTGATATCGGCGACCCTGTGGAAATGGCAGCGTACTATAACCAAGAACTAGCAGACGAACTTGTTTTCTTAGATATTTCACGTACTGAAAGTGGTCATCAAATGATGTTAGATATTATCGAAGAGACTGCTTCAAAACTGTTTATCCCATTAACCATCGGCGGCGGTATCAATTCTGTTGAAGATATCTCTATCTTGTTAAAACATGGTGCAGATAAAGTTTCATTAAACTCTAGCGCATTAAGAAATCCAGAATTAATTGCGGAGGCAAGTCAGAAATTCGGTACGCAATGTATTTGCGTCGCAATTGATGCGAAATGGGAAGAAGATAAACAAGATTGGTTCTGTTATACACATGGCGGTAAGCAACGCACAGATAAACGCACTTTAGACTGGGTTCAAGAAGTCGAAGCATTAGGTGCTGGTGAATTGCTTGTGACTAGTATGGATTACGATGGTGTCAAACAAGGATTTGATCACCGCTTATTATCATTAATCAATGACCGTGTATCTATTCCGATTATCGCTTCAGGCGGTGGCGGCAATGCGCAACACTTTGCGGATTTATTTAAGGAAACTGATGTTTCAGCCGGCCTCGCTGCCAGCATTTTCCATGATAAAGAAACAACCGTCGGCGCTGTGAAAGCATTTCTAAAAGAAGAAGGAGTTGAAGTCAGATGGCAATAACACCAGACTTTTCAAAAGGATTAGTACCCGCAATCTTACAACACTATCAAACTAAACAAGTGTTAATGCTGGGATATATGAATGAAGAAGCGTATCAAAAGACTTTAGAAGATAAAGTGTGTTGGTTTTATTCTCGAAGCAAAGAACGCCTATGGAAAAAAGGCGAGTCTTCTCACAACTACCAACATGTCGTTGATCTTAAATTAGATTGTGATCAAGATACAATATTAGTCTTCGTCAATCCAGATGGTCCAACTTGTCATACAGGTTCAACGAGTTGTTTCAATACAGAAACACCTTTCTTTATCGATAGTTTAGAAGACATTGTGCAATCACGCGCAAACAGCGATGATGACAAATCATATACTCATTACTTATTGAATGAAGGTATTGAGAAAATCACGAAGAAATTCGGTGAAGAAGCATTTGAAGTTGTGATTGCTGCTATGAAGAATGACCAAAAAGAATTAGCTAATGAAACAGCTGACGTCTTATATCACCTCTTTGTGTTACTCCACGCTTGTGGTGTAACTGTAGATGATGTGAAACAAGTTTTACAAAGCAGACATCAAAAAAGCGGTAATTTCAAAGGTGAACGTAAATCTGTTCAAGACTGGTAAAAATTGTTTTAAATAAGCATTTAAAAAGCATGCGTTTGAGCTCAATCCAGAGCTTCAAACGCATGCTTTATTTGTTGTAGTTATTTCTATGTTTAATGATGTTGAAAGTGATTTAAATTTCTACTAGGTTACTTTTTAACCAATTTGTACTTTTTCTTTTGGATAGTGATACAAGACAGGCTCTTTTCTGCCGCCAATCATTAAGATGAAGGAGATTAATCCAACCCGTCCGATAAACATCAAGACCATCAAGACCACTTTGGTGATATCTGTACCATCACTCGAGAGACCTAGCGATAACCCACAGGTTCCGAATGCGGACATGACTTCGAAGAAGACTTGAAGAATAGACATTTTACTGCCTTCTACTGCTTGAATAATCACAATTGATGTTAGTGATAAGATTGTTGCAACACTAAACACCATAAAGGTCTTTTGGATATCTGACGGCAAGATTTCTCTATTAAATACTTTGATGGTAATACGTTCTGAATCCGTACGGAAATTTAAAATAAAGAGAATCAGAATCGCAAATGTCGTTGTTCGAATGCCCCCACCTACTGAACTTGGTGAAGATCCGATAAACATCAATGTCCCCATCAATGAGTTGGTCGCATCTGTAAATTGTGAGATGTCTACTGTCTGTAATCCGGCACTTCTGGTTGTAGTCGATTGGAACATGGCATAAAAGAGTGCTTTATGCCAACTGACGTCTTTCAACGTGTTGCCCATCTCTAAGATTAAAATCATCACTGTTCCGAATAAGAATAATGCGAAATACGTAATCGTTGTGATTTTCGCGAATAATGAGAAGCGAAAGTTCGGATTTCTATTACTGATATACGCTTTAATTTCTAATAGTACCGGGAACCCGATAGAACCCAGTGTAATCAAGAACATCACAATCGCTTGTACGAAATAATCATTCGCATAAGGAATCAATGAATTCCCTGTAATATCGAGTCCTGCGTTAGTTGTAGAGGCCACTGAAACGAAGAAGCCCTGCATTAACGCATATTGGATATCTGCGGTATCTCTATAGAAATAAAAGGCTAGTAATAGCGCACCGACAAGTTCAATCAATAAGACGGCTCTGACAATTTCAATAATCAATTGAACCGCACCACTCATCGTATGGCGGTTATTATCCAACATAATCATCTGACGTTCACGTAAGCCGATATGTTTACCTAAAATGAGCCATAACACCGTACCTAATGCCATGACGCCGACACCGCCGATATTTAAAATAATCATAATGACAATTTGTCCGAAAGTCGAATATGTATCGGCAATCGTCACAGGTGTCAATCCAGTCACACTGATCCCTGATACAGCCACAAATAATGTATCAATGGGATCCACGTGCACACCAGGCTTATGCACGCCAGGTAAATTTAACATCAAAAATGCTGCGATAATCGCAATCAAATAGAATAAGACAATACCTTGTTGAGGACTGGATCTTTTAAATAACTGGTTAAAAATGGACAACTGTTTTCACCTCAACACTACTTCAATTTAATCGTTATACTTTTTAGTTTACCATTTCGATATATTTTTGCAGATAATGGTTTCAAATCTGCTTGGTGTTCAAAGACAATCTGTCTATATCTTAAATTATCTTCAATTTTTTTACCATCTAATTCTACAATAATATCCCCTGTTTTTAAACCTGCTTTTTCACCTGGTGAGTTTTGATTTACTTCTCTGACTACAGTACCTTGTTGTAAATCTTTAGGAACTTTGAATTGATCACGTTCTTGATCTGATAAATCAGCGACATTCGATAAAGCAACACCTGTATTCGGATAATCAATTTTACCTTTATCTTCTAATTGTTTTGCGAGCGTCACAGCTTTATTAACTGGAATCGCAAAGGCCATGCCTTCTACTGCCGGCATATCAATTTTTAAAGAGACGATACCAACTAATTTACCGTTTTGATCAACTACTGCACCGCCTGAGTTACCAGGGTTGACGGGCGCATCAATTTGAAAGGCTTTTGTCAGTACATCATAGTGGTTGTCTTTATCGATATCTACAGGTACATTACGATTTAAACCTGAAACGACACCATTTGAAATACTGCCTTTAAAGTCAGCTCCTAACGGATTTCCTACTGTAATAACAGGTTCTGCTAATTGAAGCTGTTTAGAATCGCCAATACGTATAGCTTTGACATCACTATCTTTTTCAACGTTTGCTTTCACAACTGCTACATCTGAATATTTATCTTTACCGATGACTTTCCCTGTTGTTTCTTTGTTGTCATCGTATAAAATACGTTGTGTTTTTTTATCGCCGACTACATGACTATTCGTCAATATAAAAATGGAGTCGTCTACTTTTTTGTAGACGACACCTGAACCAATTTCATTATCAGAATTTGCGGTTTCTTTATCAATTGAGCTTTTATTTTTTGTTTTGTTCTCAACTGTTACGACTGAATGAATCGAACTTTTTGCTGCTTTCATCATAGCTGTCTCTTGTTTATCGCCACTGCCATCAAACGTTGCGACGTCACCGGCACTTCCATTATCACTTCTTAGATTATGGAATATCGCAAAGAGTAATAGCAATAAAATAATTACGCCGACCGCAATTGCGATTTTAGCCCAATGTTTTTCAAAGAATGCTTTGGCCTGATTGCTTTGTGTACTGCGTTTTGCAGGTTCGCCATCTTTATGAGGCGGTGTTGTTTCTGATTCTGTCTCTGCTGGTTCTTCTGATGTTGCGGGATCATGAATTTTTGTGTCATCGTCTACTGTGACTGATGAAACATTTGAAACAGCTTTTTCATTCTTCACTGTTTCTTTTTTCGCACCTGCAGTGGATGTTGATGGCTGTTCTTTATGTAAGGATTCATCTTTTGATGATGTTTCTGCCTTCGGTGTCTCTGTTTGTTCATTTTCTACTTCAGGCTCACGTTTACCTTGCGCAATTTCTTGTTGATGTTGAATTTCTTCTTGTGTCAATTTTTCAATACGTGCTTTTCTTAAGTTGTCTTTCACACGTTCTTCATTGTTTTTAGCTTGCATTGCTGCTTTTTCTTTTTCTTGTGCTTGTTGCTCTTTTTCTTGTTCAACACGTTGTTCTCGTTCTTCATTATGGAAAAACTCTCGACGTTTTCGTTTATAATGACTTTTCGGTATAACTTGTTTTTCATCTGGTTGACGCTTTCCATTATCTTCTGCCATCATAACGCCCTCCTCTACTACAATCTTTCTTATCTATTATGACACAATCTATTGTAAATTTCTTGTAAACTTAGTGCTTTCACTAAAAATTTTAGAGGATTTTTTCTTCTACTTCAATCTGAAGATAAAACGAAAACCGTCTATCTTTTGAATCAATAAAGATAAACGGTTTGTCATTGCATATTGTATTATGAATTTGATTGTTCTTTTGCTTTCTTTTTGTTGTGGCGTAAAGATGATAACCAACCAAAGATAACAAGTCCAATCATGACACCCCAGAAAATGATTTGCCATAATGTTGAATGTGGGAAATGCTCTGGAATTAAATGAACTTGTGGATGTGCAAGAACAAGTACCACTAATTTGATACCAACCCATCCGACAATCGCAAAGGCTGCACCTTCAAGACCAGGATATTTATTTAATAGTTCTACGAACCAAGTTGCCGCAAAACGCATTAAGATAACACCGATCATACCACCCATAAACATTACTGCAAATTGACCTAAGTCCATACCGCCAAAATGAATACCAACTGGTTTCAACGTGAAGGCAATGGCCATTGCTGCAAGCATTGAGTCAATCGCAAAGGCAATATCCGCAAATTCGACTTTCGCAACAGTACTCCAAAAGGCTTTCGGGCTGACTTTCTTTTCAGTTCCGTGCTCATCATAGTGATGATCATCACCTTCTGGTTGTTCAGGTCCATGACCTTTGGATTTGTAGAATTGATATAAATTCCGTCCTGACATATATAGTAAATAAACGGCACCAGCTGCTTGGATAAACCAGAAGTTTACTAAGTAACTGATTAGGAATAATGATAAGAATCTAAAGATAAAGGCTCCTAATAAACCGTAAAATAATGCTTTCTTTCTTTGCTCAGGCGGTAAATGTCTTACCATTACTGCCATAACCACTGCGTTATCCGCAGCTAGTAATCCTTCTAAAAATACGAGTACGAGCAATACCCATCCGTAGGATAAAATTAAACTCGGATCCATTCAATGACCACTCCTTCAAAATAATTCAATCGTCTGGCTAAAAAACGTGGACAAAATAAAAGAGACCTATGCTAAATAAATAGCAAAGGTCTCACTTGAATCCATAGCTGTTTGTACGGACTCCATTTTACCGGAAATGTCTATGCATTTCGTAATGACGATAAGAATGTTGAAGCGGAATTGAATCCAACTTCGTAAGTTACTCCCCTCTGACATGACTGTCATAGGTATTCATTTATTTAAAATAATTATACCCCATTGGATACCTATAATAAACTATAAAGTTTAATTTCAGGGAATTTTTCTTCAAACCAACGCGTCGCAAATTCATTTTCAAACAAGAATACTTTTTGTTCATAGCGGTCTTGTACTAAGATAGAACGCGCTGTACTCATCTTATCTTGGATATCTTCTTCATTTTCAACCCAACGTGCAATTTTGCGGCCAACAGGTTCCATAATCACATCGACATTATATTCATTATTCATACGGTGTTCGAAAACTTCGAATTGCAGTTGACCTACAGCACCTAAAATAATTTGGTTGGTATGCAATGTTTTGTAGTATTGGATGGCACCTTCTTGTACCAATTGTTCAATACCTTTATGGAAGTGTTTTTGCTTCATTACGTTTTTCGGTGATACTTTCATAAAGAGTTCAGGTGTGAATTGTGGCAGATCTTCAAAACTGAATTTTTGGTTGCCACCGACTAATGTATCGCCGATTTGGTAATTACCTGTATCATATAAACCGATAATATCTCCCGCAACTGCATGGTTGATTGTTTCTTTATCATCCGCCATAAATGATGTTGAACGTGTTACTTTTTGTTTTTTATTTGTACGTTGTAGTTTCACATCCATACCACGCTCAAATGCGCCGCTGACAATACGCATAAATGCGATTCTGTCACGGTGTTTAGGATCCATGTTAGCTTGGATTTTAAAGATAAATCCTGAGAAGTCAGGCGCAAATGGACTCACTTCTTCTTCGTCTTTTGTTAAACGGCCATTAGGCATCGGTGCATGGTCTACATAAGCATTTAAGAAGCTTTGTACACCGAAGTTTGCTAATGCTGAACCGAAGAATACAGGTGTTAATTCACCTGCTAACATCATTTCGTTATCGAATTCTTCGCCCGCTTCTTCCACCAACATAAATTCTTCAATTGCTTGTGCGAAGGTACTATCGTTTGTAATTGGATGTTCTTCTTCAATTTCATAGTCTTCATTGATATGCAATAAGTGTTCTTCATCTCTGAATGGTTCAATCGTACGATCTTCACGATCGATAATACCGAAGAAGTTTTGACCCATACCTACAGGCCAGTTCATCGGATACGTTTTAATATTCAAAGTTTCTTCAATTTCATCTAACAACTCGAAAGGTTCTTTACCAACACGATCCAGTTTGTTGATGAAAGTGAAGATAGGAATACCACGCATTTTACATACTTTGAAGAGTTTTAATGTTTGAGGCTCAATCCCTTTGGCACAGTCAATTACCATCACAGCACTATCGACTGCCATTAACGTACGATACGTATCTTCCGAGAAGTCTTCATGCCCCGGTGTATCTAAAATATTAATATTAAAATCATCATAGTTGAACTGCATCACAGAACTTGTTACTGAGATACCACGTTCTTGTTCCACTTTCATCCAGTCACTTGTTGCGAATTTCCCAGATTTCTTCCCTTTAACCGTCCCTGCTTCACGAATGGCACCGCCAAATAACAGTAGTTTTTCAGTTAAAGTGGTTTTCCCGGCATCCGGGTGAGAAATAATCGCAAAGGTTTTTCTGGATTCAATTTCATCCTTTATACTCATCTTTCGTCTCCTTTATCAAATAGAATTAAAGTCAGTTCGTGCGCTAAGCTTTCCGCTTCAGCTTCATCCATTAAGTTAAATAGTTCCATTACTAAGTCTTCTTCTACATCTTCTGCTGACTCCTTTTTATCTATCAACGCAGACCAACTCATATCAGGAACCGCAATGAGCTGGTTCTGCATTGTTTCATCTGTATAACTATAGACGATTGCACCTTCTATCGTTTGAAGTGTCCTAATCTTCAGAAGGGCCACCTCCAAATTTCTTGTAAGCCGCTTCTAAACCAATCAAATCATCACGATGTGGTACTTTAACATGACCTGGCATAATTTGATAAGGCTCACGTCCTTTTGAAGCTAATACAACAGTATCGCCTGGTTCTGCAACTTCAATCGCATGACGAATTCCTTCAGCACGATCCGTAAACTCTACATAATTGTCATGTGTCGCACCTTTAGCTAATTCATGCGTTAACATTTTCGGATCATCATTCGCTGGATTATCCGGCGTAAAGATAACATAATCTGCACGACTTGCTTGTCTGCCCATTTCTGGTGTTTTCGTTAAATCGCGTTCTCCTGCCATACCGACAAGTAAAATGAATTTTTGTTTCACAAATGGTTTAACCGCATCAATCAACTTTTCAATACCATCTGTCGTATGGGCATAATCAATGATTAAATCAATTGGTAATGAACGATCTAACACTTCTAAACGGCCTTCAACCGGTTCTAATTGGCTGACTACGTCCACGATGTCTTGCATTGGTGTACCTTTACTCCAAACTGCCGTCATCGCTGCCATAATATTTGAAATGTTGAATTGACCGACATAAGGTGAATCCACGTGGAATGTACCGTCTGGTGTCACAAAATCAAATGAAGCACCTGTTAATGATTCTTTGATATTTTCAGCTTGGAATTGTGCTTTATTATGAATACCATACGTAAATACCTCGTATGGTGTTACGGTTTTCAAGTATTCAGAGAATGCATCATCTTGGTTGACGATTGCATATTTTTCTTTACTTAAATCCTCACCTAATTGGCTGAATAAGAGTGACTTCGCGTGACCATATGCTTCCATAGTGCCATGAAAGTCTAAATGGTCTTGTGTTAAGTTTGAAAAAACAGCAACATCAAATTCAACACCGCTTAAACGACCTAAAGCTAAACCATGACTTGATACTTCTAATGTCATGGCTTCAGCACCCGCATCTACTGCTTCATGTACTTTCTTCGTCAATGTCACAGTTTCTGGTGTTGTATTTTCACCTTTTGTGACTGTTTCATTGATTTGGAATCCATTTGTGCCTAAATAAGCACTGCCTTTTCCTAATTTACGATGAATTAGGTGAATCATCGTCGCAATAGATGTTTTACCATTCGTACCAGTCACACCATACGTTACCAATTTTTCGCTCGGATATTGATATAATTTATGTACAATCAAACTTGCGACACGTCTTGTATTCGGCACAATCACTTGTGTCACATCGCCTGTTAATTGTTGTTCACGTTCTACTACAATCACTTTGCAGCCTTGTTCAACTACATTTTGGCAAAATTTATGGCTGTCTACTGTATAGCCTTTAGAAGCTACAAAAATACTGCCTGCTTTTGCAGTACGAGAATCTGTTGTTACATCATCTACTTCTCTATCTAAACTGCCAAGTACTTGTTTCGATTTTATCTTTTCGAACAATTCGTTCGCTTTCACATCGATCGCCCCTTCTTTTCCAATACTACTATATTATACATTTTTTCTTTAGAAATCTAGATGCGTGAGTTCATTTTCTATTGTACATTTTTCTACGTTATTAATATATCGATTACGCTGTCAATTACATATTAAATTCAAATACTTCCTATATAAGAGAAGCACAATTTACAAATCACGAATCTCTTTTTCATTGAACCAAATGTTAAGAAAGTATGAAAATATTTTTATACTCTGTGAATAAGTGTTATAATTCAGTGATGTTAGCGTCAATATTATTTAATCTGGCTGCAACATACGTTACACTGTAGACAAAGCAATATATTCTATATATTAGCTTCACATAGACAACATTAAATCTACTAACTGGAGGGTGGCTGGTTTCATGGTTACTCAAAATAAGAAGATATTGATAATTACAGGTTCTTTCGGGAACGGCCATTTGCAAGTGACGAACAGCGTTGTGAATCAATTAAATGAAATGAATCTTAAACACTTATCTGTGATTGAACATGATTTATTTTTAGAAGCACATCCCATCTTAACATCCATTTGCAAAAAGTATTATATCAATAGTTTTAAATATTTCAGAAATTCATACAAACGTTTTTACTATAGCCGCCCAAAAGACATTGATAAATGTTTTTACAAATACTACGGTTTAAACAAATTGATTAATTTGTTGATTAAAGAAAAACCTGATTTGATTTTACTGACATTCCCAACGCCGGTCATGTCTGTTTTAACAGAACAATTTAATATGAATATCCCGATTGCGACGGTAATGACAGATTATCGCTTACATAAAAACTGGGTAACGCCCCACTCTTCACGTTACTATGTCGCTACAGAAGACTTAAAACAAGAATTTAAAGATATCGGCGTACCACAAGATATTATAAAAGTTACAGGTATTCCAATTTCATCACAATTTGAAGAAGACATTGATAAAGACGCTTGGATGCGTCAAAATCGCTTAGATCCTAACCGTCCTACTATTTTAATGTCTGCGGGTGCATTTGGTGTATCTAAAGGCTTTGAATCAATGATTGCCGATATTTTAGAACGTACGCCAGAGACACAAGTTGTAATGGTATGCGGACGCAATAAAGAATTAAAACGTAATTTAAAGCATCAATTTAAAGGCAATCATAATGTGTTGATTTTAGGTTATACACATCATATGAACGAATGGATGGCAGCCTCTAACCTTATGATTACTAAGCCTGGCGGTATTACGATATCAGAAGCGCTTGCACGTAAAGTGCCGATGATTTTCTTAGATCCAGCGCCAGGTCAAGAGTTAGAAAATGCACTTTACTTTGAGTCTAAAGGCATGGGTAAAGTGGCAGACACAACAGAAGAAGCAATTGCTTTAATTACAGATTTAACACAAGATGAAAAAGAACTAGATACAATGGTTGCTCGTATGCAAGACTTAAAAGTCAAATACCCTACCTATAAATTATGCCGAGACTTACTTCATCTCTTAGATGAATCTTCACAAACAGAAGAAATTTATGGAAAGGTACCATTATATGCAAAGCTCTTCCTCAAGTAAATACAACGCAAACTATAAACGTAATTTCATAATTATGTTGTTTATATTGTTCTTTATGGAATTCGCACGAGGCATGTTTGTCTTAGGTTACCTTCCGTTCTTACCTACTGTTTCTTCAGTAGCTGTCGGTGTAACCTCAGCTGCAGTT
The DNA here is from genome assembly GCF_018986355.1 of Staphylococcus sp. CWZ226. NCBI lineage: Bacteria > Bacillati > Bacillota > Bacilli > Caryophanales > Staphylococcaceae > Staphylococcus > Staphylococcus sp. CWZ226. The sequence continues at coordinate 298,838 of NZ_JAHMSB010000001.1, forward strand.
TCCATTCATTATATTTCTGATGCCGCAACAAACTTTGTTGTCGGCTTCTTATTAAAACGATTCGGTGCGAAACCAGTATTGACACTCGGCTTTTTACTGGCTTTCGGCAGTTTGTTTTTAGTGATTTGGTTCCCTTATAATGCCATTATTTTAATTATGAGTTCCATCTTACTAGGTGTCGCTTCAAGCCCAATTTGGGTCATTATGCTATCTAGTGTACGTGATGAATCTCGTGGTAAACAAATGGGCCATGTTTATTTCGCATGGCTATTTGGTTTATTAGCAGGTATGATTGGCATGCTGCTAATTGTTAAAGTGCATCCAACACACTTTACATTCTTAATGGCACTCGTTGTGTTAGTAGCTTGGATACTTTATTACTTTGTTAAGATCCGTCTCACTAACTACAAAACACGTCGTTTAAAAGAACAACTTGCGCAAATTAAACGTGTGGCACATTCAAATGGTGTCCTATTTCCAGGTATTATCTTACAAGGTGCTTCAATCAGTGCACTTGTACCGATTTTACCGACTTACGCAACAAAAGTGGTAAAAGTTAGTATGGTTGAATATACGGCAGCTTTGATTATTGGTGGTGTCGGTTGCGCTATATCCATGCTATTCTTATCAAAAATCATCGATCATCATGGTAATAAATTTATGTTCAGTGCGATTTTTACAGGCTTTGTATTATATACACTTGCCATATTTAGTCTTTCACTCATTACACAGATCTACCTTGTGTGGGGTGTCGCACTGTTTATTGGTTTAATGTATGGCTTTTTATTACCAGCTTGGAATACGTTCATGGCTAAGTTCATTAAGCAAGATGAACAAGAAGAAACTTGGGGTGTCTTTAACAGCATCCAAGGCGTCGGTGCTATGATTGGTCCACTTATCGGTGGAATGCTTTATCAATTTACGAATAACTTGAATATGACGTTCTACTTCTCAGGAGGCGTCTTTGTCTTCTTAGCCATTTTCTATGGGATTTATTTCCTGCGTATTCAAAAACAACAACCAACAAAATAATGTAAGTTGTCATAAAAAGGCAGCCGATTCAGACATAGAATCGGCTGCCTTTTTGTATATGTATTTAAAAGTAAGAGGTTAAGACATTGAAAATAGATAGTAACATCTACACTATCGAGCCCTCAATATCACAATGTCTCAGCCTCGTACTTTTTATCACTGAAATGCTGTGAGATCTTTCATACACTTCATAGCTTATTTGAAACTGAATGTGTCGATTGTTTCCCATTTGTCAGCTTCATTATTATATTTCAATAATGTCAACTCACTAATTGTTTCTTCGTAATCAATACCAGCCAGTTTAACTTGTCCAAAGATATCTTCGAATTCTTGGCTTGTTAAACCTTGAGCAATTGTAAAATGCGGAACAAATGAATGTTCTGGTTGGCCGTAAAAATCACCATTATTGAAGCGATTATCTAATTCTTCTAATTCAGGTGTTTTTTCAACTTTAAAATAAATCACATTATTTACAGGTGCGAAATTTGATGCTTTCGTTGCATGAATGTGAAGTGGCGCAATGCCTTCGATACGTGATTGAATATCTTCTTTCACGCTGTCAAAATCATTATCTTCAACCTCAAATGAATCTTTGATTGTAATATGAGGTGGGATTTGCGCATAGCGTTCATCATAACGTTTACGATATGCATCAATTTTTTCACGGAATGTTTTTGATGGAATTAATGCTAACCCTAAAATCATTTGAATTCCTCCTTAGATTGAACTATATGGCCATTATAGCAAACATTCTATGAAATCGTTACCAAAAACTGTGACTTTACAGAATTTACTGAATGGTTTACTCCGCTAAAAAGTATAAAAGTAAGGGTTCCATTAGCTTTCTCCAGTACTTCCAACGATGTCCCCCATCAAATTCTTCATAATAATGTGTAACATTAAACTTCTCTAACAAGTCTTTTAATTCACGATTTGGTGTTAAGAAATCCGCACGTTCACCAGTAGTCGGCAACGCAAAGTCAATTTCTTCTTTACCAACCGCTTGCCATATATCTAACTGATCAATAAACTGACAACGATTTGCGAGTAAATCGACGACTTCATTAAACATCGGACTGAACATACCGACTTGATTAAATAAGCGCGGATATGAAAGTGCCGTCATTAACGCGATTGAGCCTGCTAAACTGTCACCTAACAACACACGTCCATTCGCCACTTTAAATGTCGGAAATGTTTTATCGATATACGGTAACAACTCTTGTCCCATTGCTTTGACAGTTAAAGGTGCACGGCTGCCATTGGGTGAAAATTCTTCTCTTCGCTTATCCACGGTTTCATAATGGAAACCAATGAAAATGGCACGTTCTACTTGTTCATCTTCTCTTAAGCGTTCATAGACGCGGTGAATTTGTCCGAAACGAAAGAAGTCTAAACCATCAAAACAGAACACTAATTTATATTTAAATAATGGTGAATAATTTTTGGGTAAGTAGATAGATAACGTAATATCACGTTCTAAAATATCACTATGAAATTGTGTTTGAGTCACAACACCTGGTTCTAGTTCACTCACAATACTCTCTCCTTATTGTTAAATTTAACTCTAGTTTAACAATTTTTATGCGCATTGGGTAATAAGCTAGATATTAACTAGCTTTATTGTGCCATTCCGATTAATCCTATAAGTATTTATTTGTAAAGTTTAATGTTTATTTTCATTAAAAGTGTTGCACGGAACTTTTATTCAAAGTATAATTGAAAAAAATCAATGTCACTGATGCATGTCGAAACACATACAGTAGCGGAACATAATGCGCTTATTTTTTTAGGGGTAAAATGTAAGCGTTTTCTTTTTCGCTTTATTAAGGGGGAAATCATTATGCTAGAAAGTTTTGTAGCTTGGTTTAATGAAATCGTGTGGAGTAAACCGCTTGTTTATGGTCTATTGATTACGGGGATTTTATTTTCTTTGATGATGAAATTCTTTCAAGTCAGGCATTTTAAAGAGATGATTCGTTTAATGTTCCACGGTGAAAAATCACCGACTGGAATCTCAAGTTTCCAAGCGATTGCACTCTCTTTAGCTGGACGTGTCGGTACGGGGAATATCGTCGGCGTTTCTACAGCTATCTTTATTGGGGGTCCGGGTGCAGTCTTTTGGATGTGGGTAACCGCATTTTTAGGTGCCAGCAGTGCATTTATCGAATCAACATTAGGTCAAATCTTCAAACGTGAAGAAAAAGGTGAATATCGAGGCGGTCCCGCCTACTACATTGAATATGGGATTAAAGGACGTCTAGGTAAAATTTACGGTTTAGTCTTTGCGATTGTAACGGTTATCTCAGTAGGCTTATTATTACCTGGGGTACAATCTAACGCAATCGCAAGTTCAATGAACAACGCGTTCCAAATTCCAAACTGGATTGTTGCAGTTACAATTGCGGTCATTTTAGGTCTGATTATTTTCGGCGGTGTTAAATGGATCGCTAATGTTGCGACAGCAGTCGTACCATTCATGGCTATTCTTTATATTTTAATGGCAATCTTTATTATTATCATCAATATCCAAGCCGTACCTGCTTTATTTGGATTAATCTTTAAATCAGCATTCGGTATGCAAGCAGCGTTTGGTGGTATCTTCGGTGCCATGATTGAAATCGGTGTAAAACGTGGTTTGTATTCAAACGAAGCTGGACAAGGGACAGGACCACACGCCGCTTCTGCGGCTGAAGTCTCTCACCCAGCCAAACAAGGTTTAGTTCAATCATTCTCAGTATATGTCGATACATTATTCGTATGTACAGCAACAGCATTAATCATCTTAATTTCAGGCACATATAATACAACAAACGGCGATTTAAAGCCAGGTGGTATTCCGGAATTAATCAAAGATAATGGTATCTATGTTCAAAACGCTGACGGTACGAAAGATTACTCAGGTACAGCAATGTACGCACAAGCAGGTATCGATAAAGCCTTACAAGGCGGCAGCTATCACTTTGATCCTGCTTTCTCTGGTTTCGGTTCATACTTTATTGCGATTGCATTATTCTTCTTCGCTTTCACAACAATACTCGCATACTACTACATCGCAGAGACAAATATTGCGTATATGACAAGAAACAGTTCAGTCTTTACGACAAAAATTTGGTTCACAGTTGCACGTTTTGCGTTAATTTTCGCAGCTTTCTATGGTTCAATTAAAACAGCTGATGTTGCTTGGAGTATGGGTGACTTAGGTGTAGGTATGATGGCATGGCTTAATATTATTGCGATTTGGATACTCCATCGTCCTGCGGTTGACGCTTTAAAAGATTACGAGTTCCAAATGAAACAAAAAGGTTCTGGTAACTTCGCGATTTACAAACCAGATCCAAACAAATTGCCAACTGCGACATTCTGGCTTGAAGACTATCCGAAACGTTTAAAGGATGCACATTTCAATGAAGATGAAGCAGTTGCCAAAGAAAAAGGTGCTAAAAATAAAAAGCTCCCACCACAAAATAACTTGGAAGAAGTTTAAAATGAGATAGACATAAACAATTGAAATAGATTAAAAAGAGGAAGCGTATACCGTTTCCTCTTTTGTATTTCATAGAAATAATCATAAATTTTCTCAGGAAATAATCTACATTTCTACAGAAATATGACTTTTTCAATAACTTAATTTAGTCTATAATGGTTTATAAGTCTATTTCTTTAGGAGGACATCATCAATGCTAAATAAGGTGTGGTTCCGAACGGGAATCATGTTATTGATATTATTTCTATTAATCAGATTGATTATGGAAGTACATGTTATCTTTAAACCGCTGATTATCATTATTCAATCAGTCATTTTACCATTTATCTTAAGCGGCTTTTTATTTTATGTCTTTTTACCGCTTCAAAAGTTTTTAGAAAAACGCAAAGTTCCGCGTTGGGGCAGTATTTCGATTATCTTTGTGATTTTAATCGGCTTAACTGCAACTGCAATTACAGTCGTTGCGCCACTCATCGCTAACCAAATTAACGGGTTGATTAAACAAGCACCGCAACTTCAAAAAGAAGTTCAAGGAATCATACAATATACACTAGACCAAATGGATAAACTTCCTAATGATGTAACAGATCGCATTAATAAAGTTGTCAAATCATTCGGAGATAATGTGACAAATATCCTATCTAATTCGATTGCGATTGTCTCTCAAATTATCTCTACACTATTCTTACTGATTATGGTGCCATTCTTCTTAATTTACATGTTGAAAGACCACGAGAAGTTCATACCTTCAGTGGCTAAATTATTCAATGGTGACCGCAAAGTATTTGTAACTAACTTATTAAAAGATGTGAACTATACATTACAATCATACATTCAAGGCCAAGTCACAGTGAGTGTGATTTTAGGAATTATTCTTTACATCGGTTATACAATTATCGGTTTAGAATATACACTTTTACTTGTGTTATTCGCTGGTGTCGCAAACATGATTCCATTCTTAGGACCATGGATGTCCTTCTTACCTGCCGCAATCATCGGAATTATTCAAAGTCCGACGGCATTTATTTGGGTTTGTGTGGTAACACTCGTTGCCCAACAATTAGAAGGTAATGTCATTACACCGAATGTTATGGGTAAATCACTTAACATTCACCCGCTTACGATTATCATTGTTATCTTAGCGGCTGGTAACCTAGGCGGATTTGTTTTAATTTTAGTTGCGGTTCCATTATACGCAGTGATTAAAACAGTCGTCCGTAATATCTTTGTTTACCGTCAAGATATTATGCGGAAAGCACAAAGTGAAGTTAAAGATTAACGAGTATTATAAAAGCGTTCAACTCTCTAAAATGAAGTTGAACGCTTTTTACATTGATAAGACTTATTTACTTTTAGGTTATGCTTGATTCGCGCGCATCGCTTTTCTGCCTTTCAACGGCATATTTCTAAGCGATAACATCATCACGAGTGAAATCATATAAAGACAGGCAAGGAAAATCATTGTTGTACTCATACCGTAATGATCCATTAAATACCCTATCGCAATCGGTGATAAGCCACCTAATGCACGTCCAATATTGAAGACGACATTATTCGCTGTACTACGAATATGTGTTGGATAGTAACTACTGATAACTGCTCCATAGCCTGCGAACATACCGTTAACGAAGAAGCCGACAAAGGCCCCACCGATCAGTAATGCGACTGCACTTTGCGCAAAGACATAAATAAAGACAGATGCAGCTGATGCGATAAGGAAAATCGTATAAGAAAGTTTGGCACCGAAGCGATCTAATATTTGTCCGAACGCAAACATACCTAAACTCATACCAACAATCGTACTGATGGTCCAAAGTGATGAGTTAGAAACACTTAAGCCATGTTGTTTTTGAAGAATAGACGGTAGCCAGTTCATTAGACCAAAATACCCAGCAACTTGTACACTCGACATAATCGTTAATGCGATTGTCGTATGTGCCATATGTTTCGTGTTAAATAATAAACCGATTGGCGATTGATTTTTCTTTTCTAACGTACGATTTGCTTTTGCTTGTTTCCATGATTCTGTTTCATCTAAATTACGACGAATGTAGAATGCTAAAATCACAGGTACCACACCGATTAAAAAGAGCGCGCGCCAACCGAGATGCGGTAAAATTGCGGCAGCTAACAGCGCAGCAATCAATGCGCCGATTTGACCTCCGATTGCGACTACTGAAGAAACACGGCCTAGACGTTGTTTCTTAAACACTTCAGCCACTAACGCCATCCCGATACCGAATTCTCCACCGCCGCCCATACCGGCAATGAATCTTAAAATATAGACCATATAAATATTAGAAGAGACTGAAAGTAATGCGGTTGCTATCGCAAAAATAAATATCGTGTATGTAAAGATACGAATACGACCATACTTGTCTGCAAGCACGCCAAAAATAATACCTCCGAACAACATACCGAAGTTCGTAATCGAAGCGATTAAACCGGCTTCTGCAGAACTGATATGGAACTCATTAATAATACTTGATAGCGCAAAGGCTAAAAACATAATGTCCATATTCTCTAGGCCGAATCCAAGCATTGAAGAAGCTAGAATTTTATTTGAATACGACTTATCTTGTTGATGAATCTTTTCTGTCATCCTTGTCCACCCACTTTTGATTTTATTCCCGTAACTATCATACACTTCATTTAAAGAATTGAATAGCCGAATTAAAAAAATAGCCCACTATTTTAGTCTTGGACTATCATAGTGGGCTATACTGAGTATGATTATTTAATTACGTGGAAACCAGCGTCAACATGGATGTTTTCGCCTGTTACACCGCTTGATAAATCACTTAATAAGAAAGCAGCTGTTTTGCCGACTTCTTCTTTATCAACATTACGTTTTAATGGTGCACGTTCTTCAACTTCTTTTAAGATTGTGTTGAAACCGCCAACACCTTTCGCACTTAATGTACGAATTGGACCTGCAGAAACAGCATTAACACGGATATTGTCTTGACCTAAGTCTAATGCTAAATAACGCACGTTTGCTTCTAAGCTGGCTTTCGCAACACCCATTACGTTGTAGTTAGGTACTGCGTATTCTCCGCCTAAGTAAGTTGTAGTAACAATGCTGCCGCCTTCAGGCATTAATTTTTTCGCTTCTCTTGAAACGATTGTTAATGAATAAGAACTGATGTCTTGTGCAAGTAAGAATCCTTCTCTTGAAGTTTCTGAGAAACGACCGCGTAAGTCTTCAACATTCGCAAATGCGATAGAATGGAAGACACCATCAATTTGGCCTACATCTTCACCGATTTTTTTGAATCCATCGATTACTTCATCATCACTTTGAACATCAATTTGGTACGTAAGATGCTCTTTTTGATTTAATTGATCAACAAGTTTATCTAATTCTTTCTTACTACGTTCTTTACGGTATGTAAAGACTAGTTTTGCTCCTAATTCATCTAAAGCTTGGGCTACCCCAAAAGCAATACTGCGTTTATTCGCAATTCCCATAATAACGTATGTTTTTCCTTCTAAACTAAACATGAAAACGCTCCTTTTACTCAATTAATGATTCAAATTTTGATTATTAGTATTATAACATTTTTTGTTCTAATAGACTTGTTTCAACCATTATCTATGGTATGCATCGTAGAAATAAAAAACGAAAGCCTAACATCTCATTAGACTTTCGTTTTAAGTTTAAATTGAACCGAGTGAATAATATTCTAAATCACGTTTCAATTCATCTACATATTCTTTCGAACCTGTCACAATCAAGCGGTCACCGTAACGTAACATCGTATCACCATGCGGTACAATCGATTCATTATCACGTACAATACGTACGAAGATAATATCGCCGTCGAATGGGAAGTTACGTAATTGAATGTTGTCGAATTTATAGTTAAGCATTTTAATTTCATATAATGATGTTTCAACGTTGCTTAATAAGTTCAACATGTTCGGTGTTTCAATTAAACCTGTTAGCAAAATCTTATTACTTAAGAAACTACTGAAGATTTCAACACCTGATTGACGTAATTCAGCTTCAGTTTCTCCGCCCTCTTCAAAGCGGCAGATGACACGGTTTACTCCGTGTTCTTTAGCCATTTGTGCGACTTTATAGTTTAATTCATCTTCGTTGGTTGAACACACTATAATATCACTATCAAAGAGTCCAAGCTTTTCAAGTATCGCTTCATCATAATCTGCAATTTCAACAGTAGTAATATCATTTGATAAATTACGCTTATCACTTAAATCTTTACGATAATATAACGTAATCGCGTATAAATCAGACATCAAGTTCTGCGCTATCGGAATCGTTAATTGGTTCTTACCAATCAGACTGACGTTAATACGACGTGTCGCTTCTGTCGGCATTGGGAATGTCTTTTTAAAGACAATTGGAACAAATACACACGTAATGACAGCACTCAGGATTAAGATCCCAGAGATTTCTGGTGTAATCGTATGAAGTTGTTCAGCGATTTTAGCTGCTGCGATTACTAACGATAACGTAGATGTCAGTAAAAAGGCAGAAGACAATGTGGTTTTTTGATCAAACCAAGGTCTTATCGCATATACAGGAATAATCTTAGATACTAAGAATGCGATGATCAGCACTGGAATAATGATTAAAATTGATGGTTCTTTAATCAGTGAAGGGATATTTAAATCCACACCGACCATAATGAAGAAGATCGGGATAAAGAAACCATAACCAAATGAGTCCAGTTTTTCTACCATATCTTCGTCAGGACCAAGCAGTGATACAATTACACCTGCTAAGAAGGCACCTAAGATATTCTCAGCACCTACACCTTCTGCTAATGCCACTAATAAGATGATCAACGCAAAGACTGCACGAATACCGATTTGTGTTGTCCCATCCATCAATTTTTGAAGGAATTGTGCTTTTTTGAAAATCCCGCCAAGGAAATAGAAAATAATGGTAAAGACAATTAAAATCGAAATCAACCATAATGTGCCGCCGCCTTTAGCGTTAATTGCACCATATACAGTTAATAAAATCATCGTAACTAAGTCAGCTAATACAGCCGTTAACAAGATAAACTGTCCGATGGTTGTGCGCATGATATTCATTTCTTTAAGTGTTGGTACTACCACACCTAATGAAATTGTAGAAATGATGATGACCATTAATAAGACATCATCAATCAAGCCAAACCATTTAAATGCATACGCTAAAATGATTGAAACAATCATAATCAGCGAGAATACAAATAATGATAATTGTAAATGACCCGGTGCTTTCTTCTTGTTTTTATTTTTAGCTTTTTCAGGCTCATTTTTATCGCTTTTGAACGCATTGAAATCAATTTCCAAACCGCTTAAAAACATTAAGAAAATAAAACCTAGTGTTGATAAAATATTCAAGATGTTGTCGCGTTCAACTAAATGGAAACCGGATTGTCCGATGATTAATCCCATTAAAATTTCCGCCACAACGACAGGTAGAAAATTGATATTAAGTCTGTTGACAATAATCGGCGTTAAAAACGCAGCCATGACAACAATGACGAGTGATACAAATTCCATGTGTCCCTCCTTATGTGAGATATGACATAAATGATGTAGCTAATCCGAAGTAAATTAACATACTGATAATATCGTTGATTGTTGTGATAAATGGACCACTAGCTACAGCAGGGTCGATTTTCAGTTTCGTCATTATCAATGGAATGATTGAACCCATCATTGTACCGACTGTCATCGCAATCGTTAAACTGCCACCTACAATCAGTGCTAATAACGGTGTACCATATAAAATTACAATAATGGTAAAGAGTACGGTTGCACAGACTAAACCAGAGACAAAGCCAGAGCCCGCTTCTTTAAGCGTCACTTTGAACTTGCTTTGATTTTCAATCTCGCCAGTCGTGATATTACGTACAGACACCGCTAGGGACTGTGTCCCTGAGTTACCTGACATCCCGCTGATAATGGGAATAAAGGCCGCAAGTAATGCGACTTTTTCTAATGTTTCCTCGAATGACCCTAATATAGTTGCAGTTATCATACCTAAAAACGTCAAAATGAGCAACCAAGGCAGACGTTTTTTAGCTGTTTTAAAAATTGAATCGTCTGTTGAATCAATATCAGAGACACCGGCTAAACCAGAGTAGTCTTCTAATGCCTCTTCATCGATAACATCGACGATATCATCGATTGTGATTATACCCAGTAAATGGTCTTGATAATCTACAACCGGCATTGCGATAAAGTCATAGTCACGCATTCTTTGCGCAACATCTTCTTGGTCATCTGCCACGTTGACACTGACCACACGATTACTCATAATATCTTCAATATAAGCATCGTTTTCTGCGACAATCAAATCACGCAGAGATAAGACACCTACGAGATGTTTATCATCATCTACTGCAAAGATAACGTAAATCGTCTCAGCATCAGGTGCTTGTTCTTTAACCAGCATCAATGCTTCTTTAACAGGTGTAGTTGTCTTTAAAGAAATATACTCCGTCGTCATGATACCGCCGGCAGTATCTTCTTCATAATGCAGCAAGGCTTTGATTTCTTTCGCATCTTGCTGATCCATTAACGCTAATAAAGTAGCGACTTTACTTTTAGTCAAATGACTCATAATATCTACGGCGTTGTCATAAGACATGTCTTCTAAAATACGCGCCGCATAACTTGCTTTCATTTGTTCAAAGAGTTCATCGTACTCGTCATCATCTAACTCGAGTTGGTCGAAGAAACTCGCGACTTCTTTCGGTGATAAGAGATGATACATTTTCTGTCTGATTTCATCATCACTGTCTTCGAAGAATTCACTTTGTTCATACGTATGCATGGATAAGAATTCTTCTCTAAATGCATCAATATCATTATCTATTAAGAGCTGATCTAATAAATCTTTGTTATAGACTTCTGGCTCATCTACAAATTTATCATCTTCTTTTGCCAATTTGGCCTCCTCCTTACTTCTTAACTCTCTCTACAAAGCTGTTGAAAAAGGTCCTCAAGTGCTTTTTGCCTTACGCTATCCTTTAAAACTACCGATTTATGTGTCACAGGGTGGATAAACTTTAAATCCGTACATACAAGCGCTTGTCCTTGTATGGATGGGTGTGTGCCGCCGTATAAACTGTCTCCGACAAGTGGATGGTCTATATATTGAAAATGCACACGAATTTGATGAGTTCGTCCAGTATGCAGCTGCACGCGACTTAATGTAAAACGGTTACACGCTGAAAGGGTTTGGTAACTGGTTTTCGCATACTTGCCTGTTTCATTGACCTGACGTTCAATAATACTGTCAGATTTTCGTGCGATTGGCGCAATAATATCGCCTTCTCCAGATAATAATCCAAAACAAATGCATTGATATATTTTCTCCATTTTTACGTCAGACATTCTGTGATGAAAATGTCCATGTTTAGAAAACAATACGATGCCCTGTGTATTACGGTCTAGTCGTGTCACAATATGCGGCACGATAACCGTTTGACTACTATCTGGGTTTAAATATGCCAAAACTTGTTCAATCAAACTTTCATGCGGATGTTCTCTAGACGGCGCACAATTTTGATGTGCAGGTTTTGAAACGGCTAAATAATAATCATCTTCATATAAAACATCTAACGGTGCATGATAATAGATTAAATTCTGACTTGGTCTCTCTTCAGGCAGCACAACTTCTAACGTATCGCCTTCTGTCATTTGTTTTCGCACAGTTACAGGTTGCTTATTTACAAGTAAAGCGCCATTTTGTTTAATGGCACTTATCATTTTCTTTGAATAAAATTGTTCTTGTAAAAAAGTCTTTAATAAAACCGGTGTTTCAATGTCATAGTGAAATTTCATTCGTCTCTGCCGTCAGAAATAAATGAATCGTGGACGCGTTTCCAGAATGGAAATGGTCTGAAACGTGCAAATCGTACACGCTGTTTAGCTACACGATATTCAATACTTTCTACATTGTGATGTTTCGTTGTAACGTGGTCGATAGATGTCATAATCACGCGTTGATCGACTGGTGTAATCAGACAATAATGATGTTCTGGCATAACAATCGGTGAACCGACTGTACGGAACACACGGTTATTGATGGATGCAATTTCAGTCAATTGAATTGCGCGCAACGAAGGATGAATCAAAGCACCGCCAAGTGCTTTGTTGTAGGCAGTTGATCCTGAAGGAGTGGAAATACATAAACCGTCTCCTCTAAATCTTTCAAAGTGTTGTCCACGTAAATTAACATCTGCTACAAGTGTTGTATTATCTTCAGTTTTCATCGTTGCTTCATTCAGTGCGATATGATGTGAAGGTTCTTTGTCATCGTTGTAGTTCACAATAATATCGATTAAAGGATACTGAATGACTTCGTAATCTCCATCTGCAATTTCTTCTATTAATTTATCTACTTCATGCGGCAGCCAATCTGCATAAAATCCTAAATGCCCTGTATGTACACCGACAAATGCAGTTTCATTCACACGATGACAATATTGATGGAAGGCTTCTAATAAAGTTCCATCCCCGCCGACAGAAATAACAATTTCAGGTTCGTCGGCATCTTTAATCATATTGCTCGCTTCCATTTGTGCTTCCATATTTTCTTTGATGCTGTTTGATTTGTGGTCCCCTTTAGACACAATATAATAACGCATAAAGCACCTCACTCTTGATTATGTTTTTTCGCACGTTTTTTAGAATAGTAACGTTGTGCTTCTTGTATTTCGTCTTTGATCTCAGACATCTCTTCATCTAGTGAAAAGGCAGCTTCTGCCGCATTTTCTAAGCGTTTTTGAATTTCAGGAGGATAGTCTCCATCGTATTTATAACGTAAAGTATGCTCAATAGTCGCCCAAAAATTCATCGCTAGCGTTCTGATTTGAATTTCAGCTAATATCGAACGTTGCCCATCCAACGTTTCAATCGGATACTGAATAATCACATGATATGAACGGTAGCCGCTTTCTTTTGTATTGTTGATATAATCTCTTTCTTCAACAACTTTAAAGTCTCTGCGTTGTCTAAGCAGATTAACGACAACGGGTATATCATCCACAAACTGGCACATAATACGTAAACCAGCGATATCATACATTTCTTCATGCAGATGATCAAATGATATATCGCGCTCAGTCGCTTTTTCAATAATACTTGTTAACGGCTTCACACGTCCGGTTACAAATTCGATTGGCGACGCATCGGCTTCTAAATCATAAATTTTACGCAAACCTCTTAATTTTACTTTAAGTTCTTCAACTGCTTGTCTATAAGGTGCTAAAAATCGATCCCATTGATTCATTGCGATTCACTCCGCTTCACTCTAACTCAAACGTTTTTTCGACTTCCGCCACAAAATCCTTACCATAGTTTGAGTTCCCTTTGATATTACTTAAGATATAATCTAACTCTTGGTCAAATTGTTCTAATTTTAAATCGTCATTTACATAAATTGCTTTTCCCTTATTTTCATGAAGCATAGACCAAGTCTCTTGCACAAAGATAAGATAGGAATAGGATTGTCCATCATCAAGGATATGAGCAAACCCGTAATTGTCACTATCAACGAGCATTTGCCCTGCTTCAGTCAACCCTTCTGTCGATTTATCTGTATAGCAATAAATGCCATCATCTTTCACTTTTATTTCGTTCACATAAATACGCATAACCTAAATCCTCCTTGTGTTATTCCTACTTATTTTAACATATGTACATCACTCATTACACAACCTAAATGCTTTGTATCACGAAGCCTATAAATTGAAATACTTTCAAATAGTTTTCAAATCGTCCATAATATATAGTCACAGAGGTGAACTGATGACTATTAATCAAGAAATAGAATATAAGCAACTACTGACACATAATCAATACGAAGCATTAAGAAATAGATATTTTAATACATTAAAACCTTTTACGCAAAAAAATCATTATATTGATACACCGGGTTTCGCTTTAGCTGAGCATTTGATGGCACTCAGAATTCGTGAAATTGATGACACGTATGAAATGACATTAAAAGTACCTGCTAAAGTAGGTTTAACTGAATATAATCACATGACTGAAGTCGTGCCAAAACAAGACATGCATCTTACACCTGACAAACTGCCAGATCCGATTCATTCTGTCTTACAAGAAACAGGTATAGATGTTACACAACTTTATGTATTAGGGGCATTAACGACCCACCGCATGGAGACAGAGATTGATGAAGGTCTCCTTGTACTAGATCATAGCGAATACCTTGGTACTGAGGATTTCGAGCTTGAATTTGAAGTGGAACAACCCGAAGAAGGTTTGAAGAAGTTTCAAGAAATCTTACAAGATTTCAATATTCAATCGTATATTCCTAAAAATAAAGTCGCTCGCTTTTTTGAAGTAAAAAACAAATAATCATTAAGCACAATTCGGTAGCACTCAGTCAAAAGTCGTATTACTTTTAATTGTAAAAATTCATGTTATATTAGATATATATTAAAGAAACAGGGTGAGAAAATGGCTTTGACACCTTACGAAGTAATAGGCCAAGAACGTCTATATCACATGATAGATTACTTTTATTCTCTTGTTGAACAAGATGAAAGAATCAACCACCTCTTCCCTGGTGATTTTGCGGAAACCAGTCGAAAACAAAAACAATTTTTAACGCAGTTTCTAGGAGGCCCAGCACTTTATACTGAAGAACATGGCCATCCGATGTTAAAAATGAGACATATGGATTTTCGCATAACAACCTTTGAACGAGATGCTTGGTTAGAAAATATGAATAAAGCGATTCAACATGCAGAGCTGCCTGCGGGTGTTGATGAATACCTATATGAAAGATTGCGATTGACCGCAAATCATATGGTTAATTCTGAAAATTAATTGTAGGTGAATGAGATGTCTGAAGAGTTAAAGTTAATATGTAATCATAGACAAGATGAAATGAACCTTTCACCTGTGAGCAAGATAGAAATTTATTCTTTCTTCGATCCGTTTGATGAAGATTGTTTTAAACTATCCGCAATACTATCTAAATTAAGAGTTGAATATAAACAATATATCCGTATTCGTCATATATTAAACCCATCCTTACGCATACTGACGAAGTGCCAAGCTCAAAGTAGTTCTGAAAACGATAATATCGCATTGGCATATAAAGCTGCTGAACTTCAAGGGCGTGCACGTGCAGAACGTTTTATTCATTTAATGCAAAATGAAATTATACCGAAACGTGATATTATCACTGAAAATATGATTGAAGCGTCTGCGAAGAATGCAGGTTTGGATTATGACGTATTCAAAGAAGATTTAAAGAGTGGAAAGCTCACTGAAAGTCTGAAAGTCGACTTGCATATTGCGAGAGAAATGGAAGTCGATCATGCACCTTCTCTTGTCTTTTTCAATGAAGATGTAACCGAAGAAGGTTTAAAAGTCGAAGGCTTATATCCTTACCACATTTATACTTATATCATTAATGAATTAATGGGCACACCTATAGAAAAGGAATTACCGCCTAAACTTGAAACGTATATTCAAGAACAGCAATTCGTTACACTAGAAGAGTTACTAACAATCTATGAATGGCCGAAAAAATTGCTGCAAAAAGAATTGAAAAAACTAGCTTTACAACAAAAAATCGAAAAATTAAGCAGTCCAGAAGGAGAATTCTGGAAAGCTAAATAATAGCTCGAGTGGAACACTTGTCATTGCGACAAGTGTTTTTTTATTTTATTAAAACCCGCACAACCCAATCATATTCAATTGTTTTCATTTAATAAAATTATCAATTATTCTTATCACAAACTAGAAACCGATAGTAATATCAAATACTTAAAAACTACCCTATTTTTTAAATTCTTTTATGTTATATTAAAAATGAGATATTTCACAAATCAATTTTATTGAATGGAGGAATAGCAATTGAATATAGCAAAAACATTTTTCAAAACTGCTTCCATGTTGCTGCTTGCAGCCATCATGGTCATCAGCGGTGCATTGTCATACGTCACACAACAAACAACTACCGCAAATGCTTCATCCGATTCACTTAAAATTAAAGTTGATAACACCGATGTTCCGGGTCAAGCAAAACAAGAAGCGAAACAACACTTCTCAAGTTATGCACAAGCCCTTTCTCAAATTGATCGTTCCGGTAATAACGGAGAATTCAAACTCGGTCACTCCTTTAAAATCTACAAATTCAATGGCCAAGAGGACGGCAACTTCTACTACCCTGTTATGCAAGGCGACACAATTAAGTATATCCTCACTGTAACGCCTAAGAGTGAAAATGACGTACACGCAAATAAAAATAATGCCAACTATAGTGTGCGTATTTCAAAATTCATCTCTGACGAATTAAATCAATATCGCCAAAACAATACCCCTATTACAATATTCACAAATAAAGACGGTTACTACATTGAACATGACAAACGTTTAGATCTAGTCATGCAAACAAAATTACCAGATGATAAAACAAAACCGTCAACACCTGCAGTTCCGAATTTAGAATTAAAACAAACCGTTAATGCGACACAAACAGAAGCTACACACAGCAGTGTTGCGACTAAATATGTCAACTTACTACCTAACTTCCAAATTCGTGAACAACAAGGCAACAATGGTTGGTGTGCAGGTTATACAATGGCTGCATTATTAAACGCTACTAAAAACACAAGCCAATATAGAGCACAAGACGTTATGCATCAAATCCACCCTGGACTATCTGGTCAAGCATTCCAATTCACTGGTTTGACTGCAGATGAAATGATTCAATACGGCCGTGCTCAAGGTAAAAATACATCTTATTATAATGGAATGCCAAGTTTTAATATGGTAGACCAATATACTAAGGACAATAAGGGTATAGCAATACTAGGAAAACAAATTGAAGCGACTCAAGGTATGCATGCTGGACATGCAATGGCAGTTGTAGGTAACGCAGTTACTGCAGATAACCAACAAGTCATTGTATTCTGGAATCCTTGGGATCGTGATTATTCATTACAACCAGCAGACAGTAACGTGATTCCTGTGTCTAATGGTGACCATTACCACTGGTACGGTTCTGTTGTTGGTTTCTAAAAGGACGGATAGCTAATATGGAAACAACTAGTATTAATGTGAAATATCTCAACTCGTTATCTGATTCAGAAGAAACGCTGTTAAATCATTTTCAAGGAGAGTGGCTAAGTCAAGACGATACCCTCTCTTTAGATATACGTATACTTTATTCAATCCCAAGCACTTTAGAAGATGTTTATGAAATTAAATCTATCAGTACAACAGATGACGAAATCGCCTTAACGCCGACATCTGACTCAGATTTTGTCATTTGTTTAAAGAAAAAGGATTTACAACACGTCAGCTATCAAGTGATCAACGCTGATCGTATGGGCAGTTCTCAGCCTTACATTTTAGAAAAAGGTTAATCCTTATCTAAAATACATCTCTCTACACCTATCGCGCAATAAACAAGGCGCCGGCAGTTTCATGGTAACCCCTACCATGACTGCCGGCGCTTTTCTATATGTATCTATAAAACTTTAAAATTCACTTTATTAAATTTATGCATAAAAAAACGCCGTGTCTGAATACACGGCGCTAAACAAAGGGGATGGGAGAAATTTTTCACTTCAAACAAAGGGGTATGTTTGTTATGTGATTAATTTCATGATCATAATATACCACGTGCCAAACCCTATTTCAAGGCGCTTAACCCATGAAAACGTTTTTGTCACAAACTTGTCATATTGTAAACGATTTCACAAACTTTACGCTTTAATTAGTTTTTCAAATTCATCTAATTTTTGTTCAAACATTTTACATGCTTGTTCGATTGGTTCTGGTGTTGTCATATCTACACCTGCATTTTTTAAGATTTCAATCGGATAATTAGAGCTTCCTTTTTTCAAGAATTCATTGATATAACGATCTACTGCAGGTTTACCTTCATTTAAGATTTGATAACTTAAACTTTGTGCTGCACTGTAACCTGTCGCATATTGATAAACATAATAATTCATATAGAAGTGCGGAATACGTGACCATTCTTTACTGATATCTTCATCAGTTTCTACAATATCACCGAAGTATTCACGATTTAATTTCGCATATTCTTCATTCATGCGATTTGCAGTTAGTGGTTCCCCTGCTTCTTCAATTTGGTGAATTTTATGCTCGAACTCTGCGAACATTGTTTGACGGAATAATGTCGCACGGAAACGTTCTAATTCTTGGTTTAATAAGAGCAATCTGCGCTCATCATCTAAATTTTTCTCCATATAATCACTCAACAATGCTTCGTTTGTTGTAGAAGCAACTTCTGCGACGAAGATTGAGTAATCACTGTGATTAGATGGTTGGAATTTTCTGCTGAAGTAGCTATGCGTTGAGTGACCAAACTCATGAATCAATGTAAATAAGGCTGAGACTGTATCTGACCAGTTCAATAAGATGAATGGGTTTGTTAAATGTGCACCTGAAGAATAACCGCCTGAGCGTTTACCTTTGTTTTCATACACATCGACCCAACGATTATTTAAACCTTCTTTAACGACATCTAAATATTCATTACCCATTGGTTCTAAAGCTTTTAACATCCATTCCACAGCTTCATCATAAGGCATTTCAAATTTGATATCTTTCACTAATGGTGTGTAGAGGTCATACATTTTCATATCTTCTAAACCTAAAACATCTTTACGTAATTGAGTGTAACGATGTAATAATGGCAGATATTTGTGTACAGTTTTAACTAAGTTATCATAAACTGCTTCAGGAATATGGTTGTTGCTTAAAGCTTTTTCACGAGCAGTTTTATAATTGTGTGTACGCGCATTGAACACATGTTTTTTCACTTCACCTGTTAATGTCGCCGCTAAAGTATTGTTGTAAGCACCATAAGCTTTATATAAGTTTCTGAATGCTGAACGACGAAGTTCACGATCATCAGATTCTAAATATTTAATAAACGTACCTTGAGTTAATGGGTGTTTATTACCATCTTTATCTACCGCATCTTCAAATTCTAAATCTGCGTTACTGAACATACCATATACGTTAGATGGTGTTGATAAAGCATCTTGCGCTTCTGTTAATAATTTTTCTTTATCTGCACTTAAGACATGCGGACGTTCTTCATTGATTAATTTTAAATCAAAGGCATAACGTTCTAAGTCTTTATTTTCATCGATGAATTTTTGAATTGTCTCTTCATCAATTTGTAATATTTCAGGCACTAAGAAACTCCAGCTTGAGCTTAATTTAATCGCAAGTTGATGCGCACGAGCTTCATAGCCAGTATATTTATCGTTGCCTGTATCTTGGTCTTGTTTTAAGTGTGCATAGACATAGACCTTTTCAAGTTCAGTTTCAATTTTATCTTCTAAAGCTAATGCTTCATATAGCGTTTCAGCGCTGTCACCTAAGTGCCCTTTGAATTTCTCTTCAGCACCTAAATAGCCTTCTACTTCTTTAAACGCTGCTTCAAATGCTTCATCGCTTTCAAAGATTGTTGTTAGATCCCAAGTATACTCAGGATATTTTTGTTCTTGTTGCTCTCTTGTTAATTGTTGACTCATAAAAAAAGCCTCCTCTTATGCTAATGTCAATACTTAGATTTTCTCATTATTTCGTTTATTTTGCACGTCATTACCTCTATTAACTTGTATAGAAGAAACAATACAAATTCAAAACAAAACTTCTACACCTCAACGTTGTCATTCCATTTCCCAGGAAATAGAAAAAACCTGTCCAACAAGGACAGGTTTAATCAATTAAATTTATATTATGCTTCTGTTGTATCGTTAAAGAAACGACGTACTTGTGCAGTTACATTATGGCTCATAATGATTTTACCGTAGTCATTTAAATAAACTTCAGAATGATCACTTGGCGTTGCAAATTCTAACAATTGACTGTAGAAGTCATTGATTGTTTCTTCTACTACGCTGTCATCAAAATGAATTGCATAATAATAATCGTTATTCAACATATATAATAAATCTTCAAAGTCATCAGTTGGTTGATTATGGTGATGTGCATAATCAATGACAGATTCTAAATCTTCAAATTTAACAATAACTAAACGACCATTAGTACGACGTGGTTGTTGGAAACGATCTCTTGCTTGAGAGCGATTTGAACGTGATTGCTGTTTTTGTTCAGCTTCTTCATGCTCTTCTTCGAAAGTCTGTTCAAGCAATTCGTTTAATTGACGATCGAATTCACTGTTCATACTATCATCATTTAAGTTCATCATTTCTTCGTTTTTAGATTTAGAAATAGTGACTTCCACACCTTTTTCAAAAGCATGTACTTGAATCCATAATGGACCTTCAACTACAAAGTCTTCTTCTTCATTGATTTCTTCCATCATTGACCAGAAGAATTCTTCACCACGTTGACGGTTTGTCCATAAGTCTTCTCTTTTGAAACCTCTTGCTTCAATGTCACCATACGTTATGAAAAGTTTAACAGTTGTATCATCTACGCGCTCTATTCTCATATCATCTCACTCCTTACAGTCGATGAATAGCAATATCTAGACTTTAGACAAACTTTTCTAGAGTCTAGGCAGCGTCTACTTTGTCGACAACCTAGAATAGTACCCATATTGTATAAAAACGGTGTGCAAATTACAATTTATTTGTTTATAAAGGCATAACTGCTCTACCGTTGGCCTATTATAATAACATATTCCCTGAAAACACTCTATAAAAACTACTTATATCAGTAGTTGATCTTTTTTATTACATGCAAAAAGCCACAGTACTTTTGCACTGCAGCCCCTCACATTCATTTAATTGGATTTTAAATCCTATAAGTCTACCATACGTTGCGCTTCTTGTAGTTGGAACGTACGCACTTTTCTTGGTAAGAAACGACGAATTTCATCTTCGTTATAACCAACTTGTAAACGTTTTTCATCTAAGATAATCGGACGGCGTAATAAGCCTGGGTTATCTTGAATAATTGTATATAATTCTTGTAGTGGTAATGAATCAATGTCCACGTTTAGTTTTTGATATGTTTTAGAACGAGTTGAAATAATTTCGTCTGTTCCGTCTTCTGTCATTTTTAAGATTTGTTTAATTTCATCAATTGTTAAGTGTTCTGAAAAAATGTTACGCTCCGTATACGGAATGTCATGTTCTTGTAACCATGCTTTCGCTTTACGGCAAGATGTGCAGCTTGGTGATGTGAATAGTGTTACCATACATCTCACTCTCCTATTTATCATGAATTAAATTCATTGATTTTGTTGATTTAGTTAAGGAATTTATCTAAAATCAAAACGCAGTACTCATCTATGTCCAAATAACTCGTGTTACTTTCAACTTAAACTTTGTCTACACGTTAAAATTTCCTTCTCTTAACTCTATGATTAAAGTATACCCTTTCAACATTAAAATTAAATGAGAAAAAAGGGATTATTTATAGAAAATTTAAAACATACCGAATTCTTGAGATCGAATAGCTAAAATGACGATAGCTTTTCAATATTTTGAATATAAAATGCCACACGGGTATGAGGTTAAAAATTTAGCTACATCTATATTTTAACACACATTACAAATATTTAAAATACTGCTATAATGAAACCATTACTATATTACGTAAGAAAGTGGGCATCTTAAATGGAAACTCTATTTTCAGGAATTCAACCAAGTGGAATTCCAACATTAGGCAACTACATCGGTGCACTTAAACAATTCAGTGAAGTCCAAGATGATTATAATTGTTTCTTCTGCATCGTAGATCAACATGCGATTACAGTACCGCAGGACAGACTGAAATTGCGTGAGCGCATCCGTCAATTAGCCGCAATTTACTTAGCATCAGGAATCGACCCAGAAAAATCAACATTATTTATTCAATCAGAGGTTCCTGCACACGTTCAAGCAGGATGGATGCTGACAACTATTTCTTCTGTAGGCGAATTAGAACGTATGACACAATTCAAAGATAAATCATCTAAACAAACAGAAGGTATCCCTGCTGGTCTTTTAACTTATCCGCCACTTATGGCAGCTGATATCGTACTTTACAATACGAATATCGTACCTGTCGGCGAAGACCAAAAACAACATCTTGAATTAACAAGAAATCTTGTAGACCGCTTCAACAGCCGCTACAACGATGTCTTAGTAAAACCAGAAGTACGTATGCCGAAAATCGGTGGTCGTGTCATGAGTCTGCAAGACCCTACTAAAAAAATGAGTAAAAGTGATGATAATACGAAAAACTACATCTCTTTATTAGATAATCCAAATACAGCAGCTAAAAAAATCAAAAGTGCTGTAACTGACTCAGATGGTATCATTAAATATGACAAAGATAATAAACCAGGTATCAGCAATCTTCTTTCTATTTATTCAAGCCTAACTGACGAATCATTCTCAGACCTTGAAAAACGTTATGAAGGTAAAGGCTATGGTGACTTTAAAGGTGATTTAGCAGAAGTCGTTAAAAACTTCTTAACAGAATTCCAAGAACGCTATAACGATTACTACCATTCAGATAAACTAGATGAAATCTTAGATCTTGGTCGAGACAAAGCTATTAAAGCTTCTTCACGTACATTACAAAAAATGGAAAACGCGATGGGCTTAGGTCGTAAACGCAAAAGATAAATAGTATTTTAAGCCGTATATTCTTCTCTTGAGTATACGGTTTCTATTTGCCTCTTTTTAAACCTTGAACAATCTAAATAGTAATACCTCTATTAACTTAAATGTTATATAATAACGATATAAGATGAATGAGAGGTGTAGCACATGCTTTCTACAATAATAAGAACAGTAGCTTGTATCGCAGCAACGATTTATGTGGGGTATAGTCTTTTTGTACATTACGATATGGTTATTAACACAATTTTATTTATTGGTTCCTTTATCGTTTTTGCATTCTTTGTGGGTGTTTCATTGATTAAAAACGGTAACCTTCCGTTCTTTCATAATGCTCAACAACGTGCTGAATCTATCGGTACGAATTACTTTTGGATTTACGCGAGTTTGACTTTTTATATCGGTACAGTTTTTATTGCGGTTTTCCATGCGCTATAAGTAAAAAACAGCACCAGTACATTAATTTTCTTGTACTGGTGCTATCTTTATTAGTTTGCTTCTAATTATTGATAAATCTTACTGCCTTGTTCTACGAAATCTTTCGCTTTTTCTTTCATCGCATCTTGTCTTTCTTGCTCATCAAAATGATGTTGACGTAAATCATGAGAAATACGCATTGAACAGAATTTAGGTCCGCACATACTACAGAAGTGTGCAACTTTTGCTGACTCTTTTGGTAAGGTTTCATCATGATATTCACGCGCACGCTCTGGATCTAAAGATAAATTGAATTGGTCAATCCAACGGAATTCAAAACGTGCTTTACTAATTGCATCATCACGTTCTGATGCACCTTTCAAGCCTTTCGCTAAATCTGCTGCATGTGCTGCAATTTTATAAGTAATTACACCTTCACGTACATCGTCTTTATTTGGTAAACCTAAATGTTCTTTAGGTGTAACATAACAAAGCATTGCGGTACCATGACTTGCGATTTGTGCTGCTCCGATGGCAGATGTGATATGGTCATAAGCTGGTGCGATATCTGTTGTAAGTGGTCCTAATGTATAGAACGGTGCTTCTTTACAGTAAAAATCTGCTAAATCTTGGTTTTCTTTGATTTTATGCATTGGAATATGTCCTGGACCTTCAATCATAACTTGAACATCATGTTTCCAAGCGATATCTGTTAATTCACCTAATGTTTTTAATTCTGAAATTTGGCTTTCATCGTTCGCATCATAAATTGAACCTGGTCTTAATCCATCTCCTAAAGAGACCGCAATATCATAACGATTTAAGATTTCACAAATATCATCAAAGTGTTCATATAAGAAGCTTTCTTCGTGATGCGCTAAACACCATTGCGCCATAATAGAACCTCCACGGGAAACAATGCCTGTTAAACGATCAACAGTTAATGGAACATAACGTAGTAATACACCTGCATGGATAGTAAAGTAGTCTACACCTTGTTCTGCTTGTTCAATTAATGTGTCACGATAGATTTCCCATGTTAAATCTTCCGCAATACCATTCACTTTTTCCAATGCTTGATAAATTGGAACTGTACCTACAGGAACAGGTGAATTTCTTAATAAATATTCACGTGTCGCATGAATGTTTTTACCTGTAGATAAATCCATAATTGTATCTGCACCCCAGTGTGTAGCCCATACTAATTTTTCAATTTCCGCTTCAATCGATGAAGACACTGCAGAATTACCGATATTCGCATTAATTTTTACTTGAAAGTTTTTACCAATAATCATCGGTTCAGATTCAGGATGGTTCACGTTATTAGGAATAATTGCGCGACCTCTCGCAATTTCATCTCTGACAAATTCTGGTTCCACACCTTCACGTGCAGCCACAAATTTCATTTCTTTTGTGATAATACCTTGTTTTGCATAATACATTTGTGTCACACGTTTACCTTCTTGCGCACGTTTAGGCTGATATTTAAATGGCGTTTCAACGAATTTATGATGACCTTCTTTTTTAAAGCCATTATCAATCGATTGCACCTTACGTCCTTCATATGCTTCTACATCTTCACGCGCTTCAATCCAGTTAGAACGTAATTTCGGAATACCTTTTTGGACGTCTACATCATAACCTTCTTCGTGATATACACCCGCTGTATCATACACTGTAAGAGGTTCGTTCTTTTGTGTGCTGTAATCTGTCACCGTATCACTGAGTTCAATTTCACGAAACGGCACACGAATATCTTCATCTGCCCCTTGTTTAAAGACACGTCTGCTTGCTGGAAAACCTTTTTTCAATTCAATTTCTTCTTGTTTCATAAAATAATTCCTCCCTGCATCATTGCTAGGAGGCCTATAAAACATCAAGACAAGACAAATAAGAAAACGCATTCATAATTTTATGAATGCGTAAGGATTTTATACATATACAACTAAAAATAAACATATCTCTATGTCCATCTATCGTCATATTGAATTTCTGTTTCTTAATCATCTATGTACGCTTCCCTACGCTAGTACTAACTAGATCAGGTTCAAAGGGTTGATGGTATATCTTTCAGCCATTTCGGCACCCCTAGCAATGAGATATTTAATTTACATTTTTATACTAACATTCAACAATCTATTATACAAGTCAATGTGCGGTATCACATTTTAAAAGTCATAGTTATGTTATTAAGTTAAGTGTTTTCTCATTCTATTTAATGTAATCATTGAGGCCTTTGCTTCACCCACTTTTTCATAACCTAACTTTTGATATAAGGCATTTGCTTTGTAATTGATTTGATTTACAGTTAGCGAAATCTTATTAAATCCTGCTGCTTTAGCTTTATGTTCCGCTTCTTCTAACAAAGCTTGTCCGACACCTCTACGTTGAAACTCGGATGAAACAGATAACATACTGACATGATACTCATCATCTTCACCCTCTTGCATACGAATTAATGACAAGATAGATTGATAATAATTCAAAATATGCGGAAACACAAAAATGTGTTTTAACAAAGCAATTTGAATGACTGTCGAAACTAAACTTCGTTCTAAGTCACGATATGGCATACATGTCATCAACCCTGCTACTTTATCATTAATCGTTGCTTGAAGTGTAAGTTCATAGCTGAAGCGATTCTTTTTCTTGCGATACATTTTCTGCATATAGTGTTCAATTAATCGGTCATTCTGACTCCCTAACATCGCATGACACATATCACCAATCGCGACATAGCTTAAATGTCCAGCTTGATCAAAATCACGTGATGCTGAAGTTATTTTTATAGTATCATTCACGCGTAGCGCTCCTTTTTTCTAGTTTGCTGGTGCAAGTTGTCTTACTGTATTCATTCGCAATTTATGATTTGGAATCGGCATGTGCAACATCCACTCATCAATCATATGCTTCCTATTAATTTCACCTAACTTGCTTTGGACTTCTTCCTTATTCCCACTAATAATATGCATACGTTTTTCTGTCACTTCAAATGTTTCATCAGTTTGTGATAAATAATCATCAACTTGTGCTTTAGTATTTAAAACCGTGCGTCTGCCATCTTTAGAAATCAATTCAAAATGACGTTGTGAAAATCGAAATGGTAATTGATTATCACCAACTGCTGTAACCATAGCGGGTATACTTACAATAAAGCGTCCTTCTGGGAAGCGTGATTTATAAGCCTCTAAAGCCTCCTCTAGCGCTTCTTGTTCAGCGTTAATAAAGAATGCATAGATGACACCAACTTTAGCTTCTGCAGCTTGTATTACTGAATTTAAACTCGTGCCCAGTAAATATACAGGTACACTTGAGGTCTCACTTTGACGTTTGGCCGTTTTTAATCCTGCGTATTTAGATGTATTATCAAAATTTTGAGTGTTCAAGCGATTCAATATCTCAAATTTCTCATCAAATGAAAAGTAGTGCTCTTTCAACTCTTCTTTTAAGATTTCAATTACCTTAGGATATCCTCCTGGTGCTTTTCCTACCGCCAAATCTACACGATGGTTAGATAATTCATCCATTAAATGAAACTGTTCGATTATTTTAAGCGGATGATAATGCTGCAACATAACACCACCAGAACCTATGCGTAGATTTTTAGTTTGATTCAATAAATGCATCGTTAAGATTTCTGGAGATGTTCCAATCACATCTTTCAAATTATGATGTTCTGCGACTAAATAACGTGTATATCCTAATTGATCTGCAAGTTGCGCAAGTTCTATCGTTTGTTTTAAAGCTTCTTGTGACGTTTGATTTTTAGTAATGGGCGTTTGGTCTAATATACTGACCGGCAACATATAACCCTCTCCTGTTCTTGTCTCTCTTACTTGTCATGCTAGGGTTAAGCGTACATAAAGTCAAAGACTACGATTTTCTTAAATTATGCATAAAGAAAAACACGGCCAAAACTGACCGTGTTTCAATATTTAAATCCCCTTATTGTGTGAAAAATTATCCCTTTGTTTATTACTCTTTGTCTTTCTTTTTCTTACCTGTTTCTCTATCGATACTCTTATCGATATAAGCGTGTTTTAATGTAGTTTCACCACCGATTTGGTGATACACAATCCCTTTCAGTTGTGGATTACGTAAACTAGCAGCACCTTGTTGGTAAATCGGCGCAACTGGTGCTTCTCCTAACATTAACTCTTCCGCTTCTCTTAATTTATCGATACGTTTTTCTGGTTGTTTTAATAAAGAACTGTTTGCTTCTTTCAGCATATTATCATATTCTTTACTACTCCAGTCAGTATTGTTTTGCGCGTTACCAGTTGTCATCGTATCTAAGAATGTCATTGGGTCTGGATAGTCAGGCCCCCAACCTGAAAGTGACATAGAATAGTTCATTGTTAACTCTGCTGTAACACGCTGTTTGAATGGTAATTGTTTAATATTAACTGTGACACCAGGTAAGTTCTTTTCAATTTGCGACTTAATAAATTGCGCTGAAATTTTAGAACTTGGTGTATCTTCAGTATTTAATGTGAATGTGAATTCATCCTTGCCTAAAGCTTTTTTCGCTTTCTCAAGATGAGCTTTGGCTTCTTTTGGATTAAACTTAAGGGGTGATTTTACAGTCGTCGCATAATCTTTGCCGTCAGGTAATAAAGCTGTCTTTTTCGCTGTAAAGCCATCAAATGGTTTAGAACCATCTCCTAAAACATTATCTACGTATGCTTTTTTATTAATAGATTGTGCTACTGCATAACGCATATCTTTGTTTTTGAATTCTTTTTGTTCTTTTTCATTGAGTTTCAAGAAGAACGTTGAAGCTTTTAAGCGTTTAAAGAGTGCGGGACTATCTTTATATTTTTCCACTTGTTCTGATGTAATACCAGTATTATCTACAGAACCAGTGTCATATAATGATGCACCTGCTTGTTGGTCTTTTAAAACCTTAAAGCTGATTTTATCAAGCTTGACTGCTTTTTTATCCCAATACTTGTCGTTCTTTTTCATTAAAATTTTGTCTTCAACTTTCCAGTCTGTTAATTCAAAAGGTCCGTTATAGACAGCTTTATCAGCAGTTGTTCCATATTTTTTACCATACTTTTTCGCAACTTTTTCATTTTGCGGCATGTATGTACCAAACGCAAGCATTTGGTCGAAATAAGGTAATGGCTTAGTTAATTCAATTTGAAGTGTATGTTTATCTAAAGCTTTAACGCCTAATTTATCCGGAGACATTTTGCCTTCGTTAATCTTTTGTGCGTTCTTCAAGTCATACATAATATATGCATACTCAGAAGCCGTTTCAGGTTTAAGTGCCTTTTTCCATGCAAACACAAAGTCATTCGCAGTTACTGGATCACCATTAGACCATTTTGCATCTTTTCTCATTTCAATTGTTAAAGTTTTACCGCCATTACTTTTCTTCGGCATTTTTTTAGCAATTGCTGGAATCGCTTGGTCTTTTTCATCTAATGAATATAGCCCTTCATAAACTTGATTATAAACATTAAATGAAACTGTATCTGTCGCAAGCACTGTATCTAGTGTACTCATATCTTGTGATAATACTGAACGATAAACTTGCCCTTTATCATCATAAATACCGCCGCCTTGACTGCACCCACTGAGTATGAGGGCTGCTGCAGCAAGCATCATGGCTAATGAAATTAATTTTTTCTTCATCGCTTTATCCCCCTTACACTGTTTGTTGTAATCTTTGTTTTAATTCTTGCGCTTCCTCATCTGTCACAAAGACATAATGTCCTGGATTGATTTCTTGTAATGAACGTTCATCATTCTTTTCAGCATCTTCTTTATAGACAATACGTGTTCTTGTACGTTCACTTTCAGGATCTGGTTGAGGTACTGCTGATAGCAAAGATTGTGTGTAAGGATGTAAAGGATGATTATAGATTTCATCCGCAGTCCCTAATTCTACAATTTTACCGAAATGCATAACCGCAATTCTATCTGAAATATACTTCACCATAGATAGGTCATGGGCAATGAATAAGAAAGTAATACCTTTCTCACGTTGAAGTTTCAACAATAAGTTGACCACTTGTGCTTGAATTGAAACGTCTAGCGCTGAAATCGGTTCATCTGCGATGATGAATTCTGGTTCAACTGCCAAAGCACGTGCAATACCGATACGTTGTCTTTGTCCACCAGAGAACTCATGCGGATAACGGTTTGCGTGTTCTTTATTTAAACCTACTGTTTCTAATAAGTCATATACGCGTTTTTTACGATCTTTCGTATTCTTTGCTAATTTATGAATATCAATACCTTCTGCAACGATATCCATCACTTTTAATCTCGGGTTCAATGAAGCGTATGGATCTTGGAAAATCATTTGGATTTTCTTATTGAATTTCAACATATCTTTACGCTTTTTAATATCTTGTATGTTAACCCCTTCGTAATAAACTTCTCCAGCTGTCGCATCATTCAACTTAATTAAGGCTTTACCAGTGGTTGACTTCCCGCAACCAGATTCTCCTACTAAGCCGAATGTTTCCCCTTTGAATATCTTGAATGAGATACCTTCAACAGCACGAACTTCATTACGCTTTCCGACATTAAAGTATTGTTTTAAGTTATTAACTTCAAGCAACACTTCTTGTGACGGTTCTTGATGACGTTGTTCAGCTGTTTCCCTTTGTTCTTGTTCAATATTTTTTTGTTGCTCTAGCGCTGTATTTGATTCGTTAAATTTTTGTTCACGATTATCCTTCATTGAACGCCACCCCCTCTTGTCGTTGTGGTTTATCAAACTTATTCGCCATTTTTCTTTGGCGTTGTTTCACAAGCTCTGGCGGTTCAACTTTCGGCGCTCTTTCATCTAACAACCATGATTTCACAAAGTGTGTCGGTGATACTTTGAACCATGGCGGCTCTTCTTCAAAGTCGATATCTAATGCATATTGACTTCGTGGTGCGAATGCATCTCCTTTTGGTGGGTGCAGTAAGTCTGGCGGTGTTCCTGGGATTGCTGTTAATTCAATATCATTACCTGTTTCTAAGTCAGGCATTGAAGATAACAGTCCCCAAGTATATGGATGTTGAGGGTCATAGAATATTTCATCAATTTCTCCTCTTTCAATCATTTGTCCACCGTACATAACTGCAACACGGTCTGCGATATTTGCGACGACACCTAAGTCATGCGTAATGAAAATAATTGATGTATCAATTTTTTGTTGCAGACGTTTCATCAAGTCTAAAATTTGTGCTTGCATTGTCACGTCTAATGCTGTTGTCGGTTCATCTGCGATTAATACTTTTGGTTCACATGCGAGTGCTGTCGCAATGACAATACGTTGTCTTTGCCCACCTGAGAATTGGTGAGGATAAGCTTTAAAGCGTTGTTTCGCGTTTGGTAAACCTACCATTTCTAAAATCTCTAGCGCACGTTTTTTTGCTTGTGATTTACTATAGTTACGATGTTTAATCAGAGGTTCCATCACTTGTTTACCTATTTGCATCGTTGGATTTAACGACGTCATCGGATCTTGGAAAATCATAGAGATGTCTTTACCTCTTAATTTGATTAATTCTTTTTCAGGTTTTTGTGCTAAGTCTTCACCTAAGAATAAAATTTCGCCTTTTTTAATTCGGCCAGCATCTCCTTGGAAGAGTTTTGTCAGTGCTTTCGTTGTCACTGATTTACCAGAACCTGATTCACCTACAATCGCAAGGGTTTCTCCCTTTCTCAAATAAAAGTCTACACCACGTACAGCTTGCACTTCTCCAGCATCAATATCAAAGGAGACATGCAAGTCGTTTACTTCTAATATTTTATCTGACATCCTTTTTGCCTCCCTTATTTACGCATTTTCGGATCGAATGCATCACGTAATCCATCACTGAATAAGTAGAAGAATAAAATCAATAAACTTAAAATCAATGCTGGAATAAATAATTCATGTGGATGAATCAATAACATCGCGCGTCCGTCATTTACTAATGAACCAAGTGATGTTTTAGGTGCTGGTACACCGATACCGATGAAGCTTAAGAATGCTTCGAAGAAAATTGCACTTGGTACTGTGAACATTGAAGTTACAACAATTGCTCCTAATGTATTTGGTAAAATATGACGGAAAATCAATTTCCCTTTAGAAGCCCCTAATGTACGTGATGCTAATACGAATTCTTGTCCTTTTAATTTTAAGAACTCACCACGAACAACACGGCTCATGCCAATCCATCCTGTAATGGCCATTGCTAAAATAATTGTCCAAATTGAAGGTTCGAAAATCAATACGAATAAAATTACGACAATCAAGTTCGGAATAGAAGCGATGATTTCTATAATCCGCTGCATGACGTCATCAGTTCGTCCTCCAAAGAATCCGGATATTGCCCCGTAAACTACACCGATAAAGATATCTAATGCGGCGGCAACAACACCGATGAATAATGATACTTGTGCACCTTGCCAAGTACGTGACCATAAGTCACGGCCTAATTGGTCTGTCCCAAACCAGAAGTTCTCTTTCACACCAGCTTCTTTATATGCGTCTTTGCCATCTGCACCTACACCGTCAAACGGTAAGAAAGGTATTTTGTCTAAGACAGGTATTTTTGCTGGTAAGTTTCTGCGGTCTACATCTTGTTCAGCATAATCATGGCTGCTGATTAAAGGACCGACAAGTGCCATGATGATGATTAAAATTAATCCGATCATCCCGACTACTGCAAGTTTATTTCGTCTTAATTGGCTCCAAGCATCTTGCCAGAAGTTTTTACTTTCACGTTGAATTTCTGGTTCTTTATCAATATCTTGTTCTACTAAGATAAAGTCAGGCGCATTCTCGCCATCTGTCGTATGTGATAACGTTGCATTGGAGTAATCTCCATGCAAGTGTTGTTTTTTGTCTTCTGCCATTATTTCTTACCTCCTTGTATCCTAATACGCGGATCGATAATTCCATATAAAATATCCACTATGAAAATCGATACGATGAATAACGTACTGAATAAAAGAGTGGTTGCCATAATGACAGAGAAGTCATTCGTTTGAATCGATCTTACGAACTGATCCCCTAGTCCTGGAACCCCGAAGATATTCTCGATTGTAAGTGTCCCTGTTAAAATTCCAGCTAACATCGGCACGATGATTGTGATAACTGGAATCAACGCATTTCGTAATGCATGGCCGAATAGCACACGCATCATTGAATTCCCTTTGGCTCTCGCAAGTAAAATATAATCAGAACTCAGCACTTCGATCATTTCCGCTCGTATGTATCGTGCGACTGTCGCAAGTACGCCTGCTGAAAGTGCGAGTGATGGCAGAATAGCTGTTGAAATACCTTCCCAACCTGCTACTGGGAACCATCTTAATCTTACTGAGAACACATATTGTAATAATACTGCTAATACGAATGATGGTACTGAAACAGCGATAACTGAAATAACTGTCGCTGAGTAATCCACCCATGTATTTTGTTTTGTTGCTGCTGCAACACCCAAAATCAATCCTAAAACAATCCCGATGACCATCGCCGCAAGTCCCATTTCAATTGACGGAATCAAACGAGGTTGAATTAAATCCCACACTGGTTGGTTATGATATTGGAATGAAACCCCAAAATCTCCTGTGACTACGTTCTTTAAGTAGTGCAAATATTGTACAATGACTGGATCATTCAAACCGTAGGTCTCGTTCAAAATCTCCTTTTGATCTGCGCTTAACTTTGCATCATTAAACGGTGAACCTGGCATCAATTTCATTAAGAAGAAAGTGATAGTCATAATGATAAACAAAGAAATAAGCATGTACCCAAAACGCTTGAGTATATATCTAAGCATTGACAATCCCCCTTATAGATTCAAATTAAACATTCCCTTCTAATTATCAGAAATATTTTAATATTAGTATATCGGTACTTTACATTTAAAATCAACACAATTTTTTGAATAATTTAAATGTTATAACAAAAAGTTCCGTCACACATGTGTAACAAATATAGCAATATCAATAGATTACGTGCTTTTTGTTTCTTGTATTTCTATTAAAAAAACTTTATAGTTATTACTAAATAAATGCTGATGAATTACTTTTAAATTTTTAATGAATCGAGAGGTAATCGTGATATGAATAAACATTTCCGATGGATTTTCTGGGCAATATTCTCACCTGTTTTAAGTTTGATTATTTGGCTATTTCGCGAACATACGTGGACCCAATTTATCGACATCTTATTCATTGTCAGTATGATGCTTTTTATTGTCGGCTTCGTTTTCATCTTAGTTCAAGATGGTATCTTTGATGCGACAAGCTATGGTTTCAGGCGTTTGCGCTACCAAATGTCTAGTGCCAAACATCGTAAAGCACATGTTGATGATGAATTTATTAATCCTAAACAAGTTAAAAGAGAGGTCTATATTGTAGAACGTTGGACGATCTATTTAACTTTAGTCAATGTGGTTTATGTCATTTTATGTTTGCTGGCGACTTTCACTTTTTAACCACAAAAAAACGGCAGAGTGATTTCACTTTGCCGTTTTTTCTACCTATTTAATTGCTAGTTTTATTTACCACTTAATTTCAATTGTCTATTCAGGATATACAAAGGAAACTTTTCACATATTATACATCATTGACAAAATCTAAATTTTTAGTACTAAACAAGAAAATTTAACATAAGTTATTTATCTATTTTTTGTATTTCTTATTAATTTAATACGTTCATTGTAGGGTTTTCAGTGAAATATAGTAATAATCGCATGTCTTTTTGTATATTAAACCTGAAAAATCCATTCGTTTTGTTACACTATCGCATCTGTATATTCAATATGAATGCTCCTGCACAAAATACAATTGTATTTTCAGGAAAGACAAAAGCCAGATATTTGCACTCTGATTTAGAGTCCAAACATCTGGCTTATTTTTAGGTCTATTTAAAATTAGTCTTCAAATTTTTTCAATACTAAAACTGCGTTATGACCACCGAAACCTAAACTGTTACTCATCGCATATGTGATGTCTAAGTCTTGTGCTTCATTTGGCACGAAGTCTAAATCACATTCAGGATCTGGTGTTACCGCATGGATTGTTGGCGCAACTTTACTATCACGAATAGAAAGTGCTGAGAAGATAGCTTCTAAACCACCTGTAGCACCTAATAAGTGGCCAGTCATTGATTTAGTTGAGCTGACTTTTAAGTTTTTCGCAGCATCGCCGAATGTATTTTTAATCGCAAGAACTTCAGTCAAGTCACCTACTGGTGTACTTGTACCATGTGCGTTTAAGTATTGTACATCTTTCGGTTCGATACCTGCATCATCCATCGCAGCTTTCATTGCGCGAGAACCGCCTTCACCCTCAGGCGCTGGTGCAGTGATATGATACGCATCACCTGTTGAGCCATAACCAACGATTTCAGCGTAAATTTTCGCACCACGTGCTTGTGCTGATTCTAACGACTCAAGCACTACGATACCTGCACCTTCACCCATTACGAAGCCATCACGGCCTTCTTGGAATGGACGACATGCTGTTTCTTTGTCATTGTTTGTAGATAACGCACGGCTTGCGCTGAATCCAGCAATTGCCATATGTGTAATCGGCGCTTCACTACCGCCAGTTACCATCGCATCTGCATCACCGCGTTGGATAATTTTAAATGCTTCACCAATTGAGTTAGTACCTGTTGCACAAGCTGTCACTGTTGAACCGTTTGGTCCTTTAGCACCTAAATCAATTGATACTTGGCCTGTTGCCATATCAGGAATCAACATTGGTACGAAGAACGGACTGACACGGCGTGGTCCACGATTTAACAATTGGCTATGTGCCACTTCGAAAGTTTCCATGCCTCCGATACCTGAACCAATCCATACACCGATTCTGTCAGCTGTTTTATCATTAATATCCAACTTCGCATCTTGTACCGCTTCACGTGCCGCTACTACCGCATACTGTGTGAAACGATCCATACGACGTGCTTCTTTTCTATCAATATAATCTTCAACATTGAAGTCTTTTAATTCTCCGCCTAAATGAACATTGTAATCAGATGTGTCAATACGAGTAATCTCATCAATTCCGTTAACACCTTTTAAAGCGTTTTCCCATGACGTTTCTGCATCATTTCCTAATGGAGATAATGCGCCAATTCCTGTAATTACAACGCGTTGCTCTTTGCTCATACCTTATCCTCCTATTTTCCCCATCTTAATGTAATTGCGCCCCAAGTCAGGCCGCCGCCGAAACCGACTAGCACTAAGACATCGCCGTCTTTAATTCTGCCGTTTTCGAGTTCTTGTCCAATACTTAACGGAATAGAAGCCGCTGAAGTATTGCCGAATCTATCTACTGATACACTCATTTTTTCTTTTGGAATACCTAAGCGTTCACGAGCAGATTCCATGATTCTGATGTTCGCTTGATGCGGTACGAACATATCGACATCATCAGCAGTTAATCCGGCTTTATCCACTACATTACGAGAAGCTTCTCCCATAATACGAACCGCAAATTTAAACACTTCACGACCATTCATAAAGATTTTGCCGTTATCGTGGTTCAAGTATAAATACTTGCCGCCACTGCCGTCAGAACCCATTTCGTAGCTTAAGATACCATGTCCTTCAGATACTTCACCGATTACTGCTGCACCTGCACCATCACCGAATAAAATAGCAGTCGAACGATCTGTTAAATCAGTAATTTTAGAAAGTTTATCCACACCGACTACTAAAATATTATGATAGTCACCTGACTGTATGTACTGTTTGGCAGTAATCAAGGAATACATAAATCCTGAACATGCTGCTAATTGATCCATCGTCGCAACTTTTCCTAAACCTAAACGGTCTTGCAACATATTAGCTACAGTTGGAAACGGGAAGTCTCCTGTTGATGTTGCGACAATTACCATATCTATATCTTCAGGTTTAATTCCTGCATCTTCAATTGCTTTCACACTTGCTTCATAAGCAAGATCTGATGTTTCTTCGTCTTCGCCTGCCCATCTACGTTCTTTGATTCCAGTCATTTTAGAAATCCATTCATCAGATGTTTCTAAAAACGATTCAAAATAGGCATTGTCTACTACTTTTTCTGGAACGTAAGTTCCAAAACCTTTAATACCCACATTCATGGTTCTACACCTTCTTAAAAATAATTTTAATACCAGGTATTAATTTATCATATTCTACTTTTTGAATACAAGTGCTTTATTCGTATCCATCATGACATTGCTTACACTATTATAATATTTGAACGCGCGTATCACAATAAATGTGATGTTGTTTCATCTTCTACAACTTGGCTCTTGTGTCGAATTTCCTGATTTCACTATACAAAGCAATCACTCTATTTTATAATTGAAC
The DNA here is from genome assembly GCF_018986355.1 of Staphylococcus sp. CWZ226. Classification (NCBI taxonomy): domain Bacteria; kingdom Bacillati; phylum Bacillota; class Bacilli; order Caryophanales; family Staphylococcaceae; genus Staphylococcus; species Staphylococcus sp. CWZ226. The sequence goes on from NZ_JAHMSB010000001.1 coordinate 335,663, forward strand.
TAAAGATGAAATATGGAGGCACAACAGATGAAATACATTATGGTACTATTCTGGTCTGTTTTGCTGCTTCAAATGGTTAACTTCGTGTTAAACAGTTTAGCCGGCGGCGGAACATTAGATATGGTTCTTCCATTAGTTTTAGCAGTTGTCTTTACACTTGCTATCGTTGCTTTAGACGCACTAATGAAACCTATTAAGCCATCTGCTGCAGAAGAAGACAGTAAACAATAACAGCCCGCATTTCGCATCCAGCAAAAGTTCTTGCTGGATTTTTTATGTATGAAAACAGCCGTATCAAATGCGATACGGCTGTTTCTTTATATTAATCATTATATTTGTGCTTTTTCTACATCAAATTGTAAACCATCATCATCTAAGTCAACTTTAATTGTTGTACCTTCTGGTAATGATTCTTTAATCATCATACGTGCTAATGGCGTTTCAATTTGACGTTGTACAAAACGTTTTAATGGACGCGCACCAAATTGCGGTTCATATGCTTCTTCACCCAACCATTTTTTCGCTGCGTCTGACACTTCAATTGAAATTCGTTGATCTAATAAGCGGATATTCAATTCTGCTAAGATTTTTTCTACAATCAAGCTCATGTCATCTACTGATAATGGGCGGAATAATACAATATCATCCATACGGTTCAGGATTTCAGGTTTGAAGAATTGATTTAAATTATTCATGACTGCTTTTTCTGTGTCTTCTGTAATTACACCTGTTTCTTTCACTTGTTCAAGTAAGATTTGCGAACCAATGTTACTTGTCATAATGATGATTGTGTTTTTGAAGTCTACGTTACGGCCTTTAGAATCTGTTAAGTGACCTTCATCTAATAATTGTAATAACACGTTGAAGACATCAGAGTGTGCTTTTTCTACTTCATCTAATAAGATAACTGAGTAAGGATTACGACGCACTGCTTCTGTTAATTGACCGCCTTCATCATGACCGACATAGCCTGGAGGCGCTCCGATTAAACGAGAGACAGAGTGTTTTTCCATATACTCACTCATGTCGATACGAATCATGTGTTTTTCTGAATCGAATAAGCTAGAAGCTAAAGCTTTCGCAAGCTCTGTTTTACCGACACCTGTTGGTCCTAGGAATAAAAAACTTCCGATTGGACGGTTAGGGTCTTTAATACCTGCACGTGCTCTGATAACCGCATCTGCAACTAAATCAACGGCTTTATCTTGACCTACGACACGTTCATGCAAGATATCGTTTAAGTGTAGTAATTTGTCACGTTCACTTTCCACTAATTTTGTAACTGGAATACCTGTCCATTGACTGACGATATCTCCGATTTCTTCATCTGTCACAATTTCACGGATAATACGTTCTTCATCACCAACTTGATCATCTTGGAACGCATCTTCTAATTCACGTAATTCTTTTTCTAATTGAGGAATTTTACCGTGTTGCAATTCCGCTGCTTTTTCAAGATTATAGTTATTTTCAGCATCTTCTAATGCTTTACGGCTTTCATCAAGCTCTGCTCGTTTTTCTTGTAGTTTCGCAATTTTTTCTTTTTCTTGTTCTACACGAGATTGTAACGCTGCTTGTTTTTCTTTTTCATTTGAAAGCTCTTCTTGAAGTTCTTTCAAACGTTGTTGGCTGACACTGTCTGATTCATGTTGTAGCGCATTTTCTTCAATTTCTAACTGCATTACACGACGGTTGACTTGGTCGAGTTCTGTTGGGTTAGAACCCATTTCTGTACAAATTGTCGCACATGCTTGGTCTACTAAGTCAATTGCTTTATCTGGTAAGAAACGATCTGTGATATAACGATCTGATAATTCTGCCGCAGCAACTAATGCACGGTCTTGAATACGTACACCATGATACACTTCATAGCGTTCTTTCAATCCACGTAAAATAGAGATCGTATCTTCTACATCAGGTTCAGACACGTTTACTTTTTGGAAACGACGTTCTAATGCTGAGTCTTTTTCAATATATTCACGATACTCATTTAAAGTTGTTGCACCGATACAGTGTAATTCACCACGTGCTAACATCGGTTTCAACATGTTGCCTGCATCCATCGCACCATCTGTTTTACCTGCACCGACTAGCATATGCAATTCGTCGATAAAGAGAATAATACGACCGTCAGCATCTTTAATTTCTTTTAAGACTGCTTTTAAGCGTTCTTCGAATTCACCACGGTATTTTGCACCAGCCACTAATGCGCTTAAGTCTAATTCGAAGATTGTTTTATCTAATAAGGATTCCGGCACGTCTTTTTTCACAATTCGTTGTGCTAATCCTTCAACAATCGCAGTTTTACCGACACCTGGTTCCCCGATTAAGACAGGGTTATTTTTCGTTTTACGACTTAAGATACGAATCGTATTACGAATTTCTTCATCTCTTCCGATAACTGGATCCATATTTCCTTGTCGGACTTCTTCTACTAAATCACGACCATATTTTTCAAGTGCTTCATAGTTCGCTTCTGGATTTTGTGATGTCACGTGATTTCCTCCTCTGATCTTCTTAATAATTTCTTTGATTACTTCATTTTTATTTCCGACGTATGATTTAGTTGTCTCATCAACTTCCATGGCTGCTAACAACACATGTTCCATTGATACAAACTCATCATCATAGTCTTTCATAATAGCTTCTGCTTTATTAAAAAGCGTATTGGTTTCATTGCCGATATATTGACCATATTGAATATTATCGCCTTTAACTGTCGCATGGCGTTTTAATTTTGAATCATATGCGTTCGCTAACTCACTCGTATCAATATTGGCACGTTCTAATACACTATTAAATAAACTATCTGTTTCTTTTAAGGCAGCTAATAACACCGCTTCTATTTCTACATTTTGTTGTTCATAGTCTTGTGCAAGTTGAATCGCTTGTTGTAACGCTTCTTGCACGGCATAGGTCATCTTATTTGCATCCATTCTCTTCACCTCTGTTACTCAGTATGCTTGCAAGTCCTTTTGACTTTGACTTTCTTTGACCTTATACATAGTATAGAGCATCGACCCTTTATTTTTCAACTTATAACGCTTCGTTTCAGTAAATTTTTCTCTTCTTTTTAAATCATTATTCATATGCTTTACCACAAAACTTTTACCTATAACAAACTCACTCTAAATATAAGAAAAGAACTGAAATCAGCGTTCATTTTCCGATTTCAGTTCTTGTATTCGTTTCTATTTACTTGTCTTTTTTACTGAGACCCATTGTTTTAATGATTTCATCAGATAATGCTTTAACACCTGGATACTCTAAATGAATACCGTCATATGCGAAGTATTCAGGATGTCCTGCAGAACGTTTATACCAATCTACGAGTTTAACGTTTTTATGTTCTTTAGCCGCTTCTTTCATCAATTGGTTAACGTGTCCTTCATAAGAACGCGGCACACGTGTGTTGACTAAATAGATGTCCGCTTTACCGAATGATGCGATGACATCATCTAATTGTTCTTTATTGAAGTCACCATTCGTACCTAATTCAATAATGACTTGGTCGCCTTTTTTATTATAGTGACTGTAATTTTGTTCGATTAATGGTTTAGCTTGGTACATATTACGTCCGACTTTACCATCAATGACTGAATGCGGTACTTGTTCTTTAAAGCGTTCACCAATATCTACCATAACAGAGTCACCGATTAATAAAGGTTTCACTTTATTGTATACTTCAACTTGTTCTTCTGGCTGCTTACCGCCGCCATTGCCTAAGAAATCAATTTTGCCATACGGCACTGGGCGTACCACATATTTATCAATTGAATTTGTATTGAATTGAGTCGCTTTATCCGCAGTTTTATCTTTACCGTAATGATCAAAGACACCTGCTAAAATTACCGCAAACGGAATCGCAATGACTAATAATGCCAGCCAATGAACCCAAATACGTTTTGATTTCGTTCTAAATGACAACATTTTGAAGCCTTGTTTTCTAAATGGTGTTTCAACATAACGATAAGACACTTCGGCCATAATGAATGTTAAAACAACATCTACGACATACACCCATACTGGAATTTGTCCTGCTACAAAGTAGCGATGCAATAATACGATAATTGGGAAATGCCATAAATATAAACTATATGAGCGTTGTCCGATATATACAAATAATGGATTGCCCATAAAGCGTGCTAATAAGCCGCTCGGATGTACCACACTTGCAATTAAGAAGAGTGTAATCCCTGAAATCAAGTAGAAACCACCGTTATAAATCCAGTAACTTTGGTCTTCTACAACGACAAATAAAGCCATTAAAATTGCTAATGAGATAACTCCCATCAAATCAACTGACATACGTACCGCAAGTGGTGGATCTTTTCTCAAACGGTTCGGCGGCCATAAAAATGCAAGAATGACACCGAGTAATAACGTTTGCAAGCGTGTATCTGTACCGAAGTACACACGTGAGAAGTTCATGCCAGGATGTGTAATCCACACCATTGCTAATAATGAAGCTAATGAGATAATCCAAAATATCAATACAATTTGTTTATGTTTCTTAACTTTAGCCAGTAATAAAATCAAAACTAAAGGAAAGAATAAATAGAATTGTTCTTCAATCGCAAGAGACCATAAATGTTTTAAAGGTTCAAATGAAAATTGGTCGAAATAATTGACATCTTTAGCGATATACCACCAGTTAGAGACGTAAAAAATAGCCGCAATCGCATCTTGTTTAACACGAAGTATTTCATCTCTTTGGAATAACAACGTGAATATCGTAGTTACACTGACCACAAATAACATTGCTGGAATCAAACGTTTAATACGTCTGTACCAGAAGCGCTTTAAACTGATCGTTCCTGTTTGATGATGTTCTATTAATAAAAGACTTGTGATTAAATATCCAGAAATAACAAAGAACGTATCTACACCAAGAAATCCGCCTGAAAGCCATTGTTTATTTAAATGGTAGATAAGAATACCGAGCACAGCAATTGCCCTTAACCCATCTAAACCAGGCATATAGTTCATTTTTTTAGGTTTTTCAGGTGATGCACTGTTCTGAGCTGAACTGCGTTTCAAATTAGTCATGCATTTACCTTTCTTTCTGATTTAAGATTTTGCGTGGTTCATTGTGCTCTATGTATGTGACAGAACACGTGAGTGTCATAATTACCAATTGTAATATTAATGTAATATTCTTGCAATATCAAGATATTTTATAGTTATTTGAATAAATCTTTTATTTAGCATGAATCGCACAACTCATTTATAACAATTTTGTGAACAAGTACAATTCGGGATAAAAAAAACGACTTATCGTCTTCAGCTATTTTTCATTAGCTTTAAACAAATAAGTCGTTTCATTTCTTATATCATTGGCATGATATCTCTTAGCTCACGCCTAAAGCGATTTTCGCATAGCGTGACATCATATCTTTATTCCATGGCGGATTCCAAACAACATTCACTTCAGTATCTTGAATTTCTGGAATTTCTGCAAGCGCCATTTTGATTTGTTCAATAATTTGCGGTCCTAAAGGACAACCCATTGATGTTAGTGTCATCTCTACTTTACATAAACCATCGTCTTCGAGATTGACTTTATATACTAAACCTAAGTTGACGATATCAATGCCGAGCTCAGGGTCAATTACGTTTTCTAATGCACCTAAGATATTATCTTTTAATGCTTCATCCATTATATTCACCTCTTTTATGCAATTATGGTTATTATCAATATATCAAATATCCGACAAAACTCCAATAAAATGCTATTATAGGAATACATTCACAAAAAAATGAATCAGCCTATTTATAGACAATGTTTCATATAAGGAGATTGAGCAGTGTTTATACTCAATTCATCCATTTCATGCGTCAAACCGCATTTAGATTTATTTATCAACTTAAGCACAAGGAGATTATACTATGGAACCTTATTTAATTTGTTTAGATTTAGACGGAACATTATTAAACGATGAAAAAGAAATTTCACCATATACATTTAAAGTTTTACAAACGTTAAAAGAACAAGGCCACCATATCATGATTGCGACAGGCAGACCTTTCAGAGCCAGTCGTCCTTATTATGACCAATTAGGCTTAAATACGCCGATTGTCAACTTCAATGGCGCCTATGTTCATAATCCGACAGATGCTGACTTCCCTGTCACACATGAGACATTAGATCCAGACTTGGCCTCAAGTATTATTGACGCATTACGTAATATGCAGGTAAAAAATATTATCGCAGAAGTAAAAGACCATGTCTTTATCGATACGTACGATGAACATCTATTCGAAGGTTTCTCTATGGGCAATCCTAAAATTGAGACTGGAGATATCGTCAGCCAATTAAATGAATCACCGACTTCTATTTTAATCGAAGCCGAAGAGCATATGATTCCAAGAGTAAAACAAATGTTGTCACGTTTCTTCGCAGAAAGTATTGAACATCGCCGCTGGGGTGCGCCATTCCCAGTTATAGAGATTGTTAAACGGGGTATAAGTAAAGCGAGAGGAATTGATAGTGTGAAAGATGCACTCGGTGTAGACCGTAATCACATTATCGCTTTCGGCGACGAAGATAACGATACCGAAATGATTAAATACGCGAAACATGGCGTAGCGATGGATAACGGCTTAGATGAACTGAAACACATCGCAAAAGAAACAACTTATTCTAACAACCAAGACGGTATCGGCCGTTATTTAAATGACTTTTTCAGTTTAAATATTCCTTATCAAGAAAACGCAAACGTGCATTCTTGTTAATATAAATCTTATCAATTCAAGGTTTGCAAGTGTTTTAAAGACAATCTATTATGACACTTTGTATCAACCTTGTTTTTTTATTACATCATATTGGAGGTAAAAACATGACACATATTATTATTGTCGGCGGTGTCGCTGGCGGCGCAACAGTCGCAAGCCAATTACGCCGATTAAATTCAGACTATAAGATAACGGTGTATGAGAAAGATCGCGATGTGACTTTTGCGAACTGTGGTCTTCCCTATTATTTAGGCGGTATTATTCCAGATCGTTCGCAATTGCTCAATTACACACCTGAAGGTTTAAAAGAACAAAAAGATATCGATGCACATGTCTATCACGAAGTCACACATGTTGATCCTTCTAAAAAAGAAGTGACAGTCAAAAACAGAGAGACTGGCGAAACATTCACAGACAATTACGATAAATTAATTTTAAGTCCAGGTTGTCGCGCAAACTCACTCCCACTGGACACTGATATGGCCTTTACACTACGTAACCTAGAAGATACAGATGCGATTGAAAACTACATTAAACAAAATAATGTTAAAAAGGTGCTGATTGTCGGTGCCGGCTACATTTCATTAGAAGTCTTAGAAAACTTATATCATCACGGTTTAGAAACGGTATTAATCCACCGCTCAGATAAAGTCAATAAATTCATGGATCAAGATATGAACCAAGTGATTTTCGATGCGATGGATGAACGCAAAATTGATTATCGACTCAATGAAGAAATTGACACTGTAGAGGGTAAAACGGTGCACTTCAAATCAGGTAAACAAGAAGACTTCGACATGATTATTGAAGGTCTCGGAATTGTACCGAACAATGAATCATTTAAAGATACTGACATCAAATTAGATGACGATGGTTATGTCCCTGTCAACGCATACTTCCAAACGAACTTTGAAGACATTTATGCGATTGGCGACATTGCCTCTTACTATTATCGTCATGTTGACTTACCAACACGTGTACCGCTAGCTTGGGGTGCACATCGTGCTGCCAGCATTGTAGCACAACATATCGCTTTAAACAGTGCTCCGCCATTTAAAGGCTTCTTAGGCGCAAATGCGGTGAAATTCTTTGATTATACTTTAACGAGTGTCGGTATCTCACCAAACGAATTGAAACACTTTAATTATGGTATGACTGAAAATGAACAATACAACCATGCCAGCTACTTCCCTGGCGCAGAACGTGTCCATTTACGTGTCTATTTCGACAAAGATACACGTCGTATTTTACGCGCTGCCGCAGTCGGTAAAGCAGGTGCAGATAAACGTATTGATGTACTATCTATGGCCATGCAAAACAATATGACCATTGATGAACTAACTGAATTTGAACCAGCTTATGCGCCGCCTTATAGTTCACCTAAAGATATTATTAATATGGTGGGTTATAAAGCGCAATCTAAATAATATATATTATTTAGAGAAAATCCATAAAACCATCAAGTATTCAAAAATAAATTCAAAATAATTATAATCATTATAATTAAGCTAAGGTTATATGTTATCATAGATACGGAATATTGAAGAAATGGGGAAGTTACATGTTACATTTACACATTTTCAGCTGGGTCATCGGTATCATTTTATTTATCGCAGCTTATTTCAGTTTTAAATCACCCGGTGCACCTAAGAAAGCTTACAAACCGTTGCACATGGCATTACGTTTGTTCTTAGTACTGATCTTATTCAGTGGTGTGTGGCAAGTTGTTGTAGAATTCGCTACTGCAACAGGTAGTGCACATATGTTACTCACATTAAAAATGATTTGCGGTATCGCAGTTGTTGCTTTAATGGAAGTGACATTAATCCGTAAAGAACGTTCAGTTTCACACACAGGTTTATTCTGGGGTACGATTGTTCTAATCATTATCACAATGGCATTAGGCATTATCTTACCAGAAGGACCAATCTCAAGCCTATTCGGCATTGGTAATTAATAAACTATTTAAAGCTCGTCACTACATGTGATGAGCTTTTCTTATTGCTTTTAAACTTTAAGTGAAAATTAATTTTTCTATTTTGGATATTAAAAGACCCGAGTTGAAACAAATTCATTTCAACTCGGGCTTTATTATAATAATATGCTTAATTAAAAAGCATGATAATTATTAATTACTCTTCTTCTTTAGAGATAAAGTTAGTTAAAGTACCGATATTATCGATTGTAACTTTAACTTCATCACCAGGTTGTAGATATTGAGGCGGATTCATACCTGCCCCAACACCTGATGGTGTACCTGTCGCAATGATATCACCTGGATGTAAAGCAACAAATTTAGAGATTTCTGCGATCAATTCATCAATTTTAAGAATCATTTGACTTGTATTGCCATCTTGACGAATTTCATTGTTTACTTTTGTGACGATATTTACGTCTTCAGGTGTCGGTAATTCATCTTTAGTAACGATATAAGGACCCATTGGGCAACCGCCAGTTAAGCTTTTAGATAAAAAGGCTTGGTCTTGTTGACGTTGTGCTGTACGGTCTGTGATATCGTTAATGATTGTATAACCGTATACATAGTCTAATGCTAAACCTTTAGGAATTTTCTCGCCTGATTTACCGATAACAACCCCTAATTCACCTTCATAATCCAATGTATCTGTAATATCTTTATGGTTAGGAATTGTTGATTCATCACCTGTTAAAGATGATGCTGCTTTTGTGAACACGTATAAGCGTTCTACACTATGATTCAATTCATCCGCATGCTCTTTATAGTTACGTCCGAATGCAATCACATTGTTCGGCGGTGTCACAGGTGGTAAAAATTCTAAGTCTGCAAATTGTACTTTATAGTCTTCTGAATTTGGACTATCTGTTGCTGCGACAACTGCTTTACGCACTTGCTCTTGGAAATCTAATGTATGGTTTTGTTCTAAACCTTCTAATAAAGTCTTAGGATGGAAGTCGCCTTCACCAAAATCTGCGAAAACTTTTCTTAAATCCCAAGCTGCTTCTTCACGTTTTACTTTCACACCATACGATGTTTCATCATTATATTTGAATGATAAAAATTTCATTCAATATCAGCTCCTCATCTCAATCTTAATTTACATTATAACTGTATTTTCAGAAAAATAACAAATATTTAATAAACACTTCCAAATATAGGGAGTGATAATATGAAAATACAAACTAAACGTCTAATCCTCTTAATTATCTCTACCCTGTCCATTTGGAATTAATGCGAAGTGTCATCTAATCTTAATTCACCGTATTGGAAGAAATACAGCGAACCTTTGACTTTCGTGTTTAAAATCGTCTCAAGTGCGGCTTGATAATAGTACATTTGTACTTTATAACGCGCTTTTAATTTTTCGCCGACTTCTTCATCTGTTTCACTTTTTCGTTGGTTAAAGGCGTCAGTTTTATAGTCCACAAAGTAATACTGATTATCTTGTCGGTAAATCAAGTCAATCATCCCTTGGATAATAGAAACATCTTCATTTTGATCCATTTCGTGATCAACTTTACTTTGGTTGACCACAAAAGGTACTTCGCGCATAATCTGATCACTTTGCGCAATCTTCATATAAAGATCACTATTGATGAATTTAACAACTTCTTTCATACGAATGTCTTGTTTCGCATCATCTTCGATAATATTCTTCTCAATCAAATGATCAATATATTGATCTAATTCATCTTCAGTCATACGCTCAGTTTTAAACGGTAAATGCTGCATCACTGTATGCATCAATGTTCCGATTTCATTAGCTTTACGTTTTTGATGTTGACGTAAAAATTGCGGACGTTCATAAGTCGAAGCACCTAAACGGTATTGGCGGACACGTTCATAACTTGTGCCGCTTTCTTCTGTTTCTAACTGACGTTTCAATTCAGATACAGATTGTTTCGTCGGTTTGACCATATCTTTTTGATATGGATATTCAAACGCTAATTGTTGTTCAATTTGACGTTCTACTTCTGGTTGACCAGACTGATAATCAATAATATCTGCCACCGTACGATAATCTTCTTTGTCTTCTTCTGTTTCATCTGGTTTGATATCACTATAATCATCGATTTGAATTTCTACTTTAGGTTGAAGCGGTAATGCTAAATCATTAATATCTTGTTCAAATTTCAAATCATTAGTAATACTGTGAGATTGATGTTTCGCATAAATCGGATAAATCAGTTCAAATGGCGTTTTCGCACTCAAACGGTAACTAACAGGCAATTTATCTCCTGCAATCGCTGTACCAACCATTTTATCTAATGCTTGTTCGCTCTTCACACGTCCAATTAAGAATAATTGCTCTTTGGCTCTTGTTAAGGCTACATACATTAAACGCATTTCTTCAGAAATGATTTCATTTTCATTAATGGCTTTAAGTGTCACAGAGGCAAGTGATGGGAACGTGATATCTAGTTCAGTATCAAAGTAAGTCAAACCTAATCCGTATTTTTGATTTAAAATCACTGGTTGACTTAAATCCTGTTTATTAAACTGTTTACTTAATCCAGAATAAATCACAAATGGGAACTCTAAACCTTTACTAGAGTGAATGGTCATCATACGTACCACATCATCATTCGGACCAACGACATTCTCTTCACCGAAGTCTTGACCTCTTTCGATTAATTCATCAATAAATCGAATAAACTGGAAGAGTCCTCTGAAGCTGGATTTCTCGAATTCTACAGCTTTATTGAATAAACCATAAAGGTTTGCACGTCTGCCTTTACCGCCGATTAAGCCACTGAAATATTGAATCACAAAGCGATCATTGTAGAAGCGGTCAATCAATTGATAGACCGGATGTTTTAAACTGAACGCTTGATAAAATGCTAAATCATCTAAGAAGTCTTGAAGTTTTTGAACTAAGCGCACATCCGCTTCTTCACTCTGCATATAATGCTGAATCGATTGATAGAAATAATCATCATTCGGACTGACAATACGAATACTTGCGAGTTCATCTTCTGTAAATTGATAGATAACAGAACGCATCAGACCGACTAAATAGATGTCTTGAAGCGGGTTATCTACCGTTCTTAAGAAAGATAAGACCAGTCTGACTTCAGTTTGTTCAAAGTACCCTTCTTTACTATTTACATGAAACGGAATATCTCGGTCTTTAAACACCTGCTGCAATGCACGAGAACGACTATATCCACGCTCTAAAATCACAATATCTTTATACGTCGGTTTACGATAAGTCTTGTTCTTAATGTCATAGACTTCATGTTGATTTAAAATGGTTTCAACTTGATCTGCAATATATTCCGCTTCTTGTTCATCACCTGTAAGTTCAGATTCTGCTTCTTCTACTAAAACATTTAAATGTAATGGATGCGGTCTATCATCAAACGGTGCACCGAAATACAATTGTGCCGCTTCATCGTAAACAATCTCACCGACTGCTTCATCCATCATATGCTTAAACAAATAGTTGGTTGTAGATAATACTTCAGGTCTAGAACGGAAGTTTTGCGATAAATCAATGCGCATGCCAGAACTGCCATCTATATTGAAACGATTGTATTTTTCAATAAACAAACTAGGATCCGCTTGTCTGAACTTATAAATCGATTGTTTCACGTCACCAACCATGAAGAGATTACCATTTGTTTCGTCGCCGCGTTTCAAACAACTTAAAATCTGTTCTTGTACGCGGTTGGTATCTTGATACTCGTCCACTAAGATTTCGTCGAAGCGGTCACGGTAATGGCGTGCAATTTCAGTCGGATTCCCTGCTTCATCCATTAAAATTTGCAACGCAAAGTGTTCATAGTCAGAGAAATCTAAGATATTACGACTACGCTTTTTGAGGCTGAACTGTTCAATCACATCTTGTGTAATCTGTGCTAATACCGCTACCCTAGGTGCTAGCGTCTGCATATCTGCTTTTAAATCTTCTGCTGAACGTGAGAAATAATCTTTTTTCACTTTCTCAACTGCTGCTTTATAGTCATCATAATATGATTTTGCGAGTTTTAAGCCGTCTTCAAAGCCTTCATTCGCTTCTTTAAGCTTCTTGGTAATACTTGGAAAACGCTTTGGCAATTGATGTTCACTGATTAACTCAGTGTTTAACACATCTCCTTCCATAGCACGTGCTAAAAACGCACGCTCACCTTCAACCACTTCTAAATGTTTTTCAACACCTGCGAATTCATGGTATAAGTCGTAACTCTTATTTAAATTTTCAAGTGCCGTATACATATAGACTTTCGCAATATTAATCAATAAGTCTAAGTACTCATCTTGAGTGTCAGTATTGTTATAAGGTTCTACTAATGATGACAGCCAAGCCATCGGTTGTGGATTCGCAACTGAGAAATAATACAGATTCTTAATGATTTTTCTGAACTTGTCATCACTTCTATCAGAAGATAAATGTTCTGTTAAATCAATAAAGGCTGGATCTAACGCATCATAATATTGTTCTAATACTTCATCTATAGTTTGTTCTAAGAGTAAGATGTTTTCAGCCTCACTGCTGGTTCTGAAATTCGGATCAATTTCTAGCACATCATAATGTTGCTGGATAAGTTTTAAACAAAAACTATGCAACGTCGAAATTTGAGCTTGATGAATTTTAACGCGTTGATTTTTCAAGTGTGTATTACTTGGATTTTCTAAAGATGCTTGTTGGATACGTTGTTCGACGCGGTGCTTCATCTCACGTGCACTTAAATTGGTAAACGTCACAACTAATAAACGGTCAACATCAACCTCATCACGTAAGATACGTTGAATAATTCTTTCAACCAATACAGCCGTTTTACCAGAACCCGCTGCAGCTGCTACTAAAGTATCTTGGCCTTTCGCGTAAATACTTTTCCATTGGCCGTCTGTCCAAATCACATCATTCGGTTTTTCTGGTATCATGCGTCATCCTCCTCTTCTTCTGATGCTACTTTCAATAATTCTATCGGGTTGATCGTTTCATCTACTGTACGATAACGTTTACTGTCAATCATGCCGTCCACATGACACACGGAACGATAATTACAAAAACGACACGGTAATTTTTGGTCATATTTCATCGGAGCGACCTCCGTATGGCCATCCATAATATCAGATGCAATTTGTGTGAAGTTCTGCTTATTATGTTCAATAAATTTATAAATTGTATCTGTATCTGCGACTGGATTGCTTTTACCTAATGCGCCGCTTTTCAACATATTCAACGGAACAATATCAGAAGTAAATTGAGGTTCTAAGCGTGAATCTTCTGCCTCAATCACATCTGGATCATTGTTGACCAAGCCGCTTAATCTAAAGGATTTCAATAATTCTTTTTGACGTTTCTCTTCATCAATATCTGCCCAATTTGAGAACTTTACACGTGGTTCATGGACATGGAAATAAAGTAAGCCGCCAGGTTCAGTTTGTGCTGCTAAGTTTAGTCTTTCTTTATTTTGAAGCACGACATCCATATACGTCATCATCTGCATTTGGAGTCCATAATACACTTTAGTTAAATCTAATTCTGAACTGCCTTCTGATGACTTGTAGTCGATAATATTCACAAAACTGCGGTCTTGGTTCGTATACGTGTCAATACGGTCGATTTGGCCACGGATATTAATCGGTATGCCTTGTGTTGTATATAACGCTTCTGCTTGAAGCTGATCTGGATTTTTCGGTTTTCTTCTAAATGATTTTTCAAACGCTTGAGGTCTGAATTTAGAGAAACTGCCTTGGTATTTCAACGCAGTCAATGTAGATTGAACAATCGCACCGATACGTTGAGACATATAACGATAATGCGCAGTAGAATTCAATAGATTGTATTGCACTGTCGGCAATATTTGTTCTAAAGCTTCTGTTGTTAATTGCCGTATCTGTTGATTTGTCAGGTTTTTGAAATCCCCTTGAACTTTATCCGCAATATATTTTAAAACCGCATGGAAGATATCTCCTAAATCAAAGTTCTCTAGTTTATATTTTGTACGTTCGTTCAAGCGTAAACCATGAGAGGCATAGTGTTTGAATGGACAATTTTGGTAACCTTCAAAACGCGATACACTGGCATTAATAGTTGACCCATACAAATCTTTTGTTTGTGTTTCATTCAGTTGTACGGTTTTATTATCATACGTCAATGCAGATGTCAGATAGTTTAAACCTTGTTTCAATTTATCGTGATGCATCATTGCTTGATACGCATCTAACCAAGACTCTGCGGTTAATTCATGATGCAACCAACTTTGAAGAGCTTCAAATAGATTGATTTTTGTTTGATGTGGGTGTTCCATTAACGTTAATGGATTTTGTTGTGCAATAAAGGCGATATTTTGCACCTCTAAATTCGTATATAAATCTTTGATACTTTGGATAAATGGACTTGCTTCTTTTTCATCATTATTTAAGCCCATTAAGCTATATGAGAACGTCACATAAGTAGTTGCACGTGTCATCGCAATATAGCACACAAAGGCTTCATCCATTTGTAAGATATCTGCTGTCGGACTCAGTTCTAATTGCGTTTCTTCTTGGAAGTATTTTTTCTCTTCATCACTGATTAAGCTTGAATTAGAGATTGCTTGGGGCATAATGCCGTCATTCATACCCACAATATAGACATGCGTTTTATTATCTACTTTTGCTAAGTCCATCGTACCGATAGACACTTGGTCTAAAGTTTGTGGAATCATGACGAATTCTAATTGTTCTAAGCCGACATCGAATAATTCTAAGAAGCGTTTTTGTGACATTTCAGTATCTCCAAAGACTGTCGCAAGATCATCTAATGTTTGAATCAAACCATTCCAAACTTGATCAAGTTCTTCAGCTTGTTGATGTTTGCCTGCTAAATCTAACTCATCACGTTCAGTCATTAATTGACTCGGTAAATTAAAGGCTTCGCATACTTTATAGAAAGCAGCCGCAAATTCTACTGCGGTATGTGCTTCACTTAAAGCTTGTTCAAATTTTAAAATATGATGCATCACAAAATCTTTTAAATCAATGACACGACGATACACTTCTTCTGTTTCTTCTGTCATCGGTTGGCGCTTTAAGCCCATTTGATTAAATTGTTCGATTTTGAAGTAGCTGTCATCTATCCAACGCTTTCCATAAATACCTCTTTCTAAGACAAAGTTTTCTAAGATATCTGTAAGGTAACGGCTATCTTCGTATTTACGTGTCAGCACTTGTGTTTTAAATAAGCGCATCAATGGTTCAAAACTCCATTTTGTTTCGATAACTTCAATGAGTGAACGTAGCATCTCCATCACTGGATGATGCGTCATAGATTTTTTTGTATCAATATTAAATGGAATATCGTATTCAGGCATGACACTTTCCATTAAATGCGCGTAGGCTTCATCACGGTAGAGAATAGCGACGTCTTGGAAGCGAATATTTTCTTCACGTGCTTTACGAATAATATCTCGCGCAATCGCATTCACTTCTTCACGTACATTAGAAGCTTCTAAAATATTAACGTGTCCATTGTTTGGTTGCGGATTAACTTGAAGTGCGTCAAATTGTGTTTCTAATTGGTTTAAATCTGAATTGTCGAAACGATATTGTGTCGTAAACAGACGTTGGTTCAAGTTAATATTTAATCGATTCGCAATCTCTTCTAAATGCGTTAATACAGATGATGTCTTTCTAAATAAACTAAATGGGTCTTTATTGCCATCAGTTGTCAGTAAAACATTTACAGACTTGGCATGTTTAACTAATGTTTCAATCATTAAATACTCAAGTGTTGAGAAGTTATGGAAACCATCTATGTATATCTCAGCATGTTTTAACCACTCAGAGTTTTCCATACATTCTACAAACTTATAAAGTGTATCTTCTGAAGAAACAAAGTTGCCTTTTAATCGTTCTTCTAAATGATGATAAACTAACGCAATATCATGCAGCTTATCTTGTGTTCTCGGTTGAAGCTGATTTTCAGCGATAAATAAATCTAATTGGTCAGGTGTGACCGCATACTTTTTAAAGTCTTGGATTTGTTCTGTCAATTTAGAACTGAAACCATAATACTTAACTTGCGATTGGTATAAATTTAATGATTTACGTTGGTCTTGCAAGATATCAAAGACCATCATTTCCATAGCACCTTTTGAAACGTAATCTTCTGTCAGACCACCGATTTCTTGAAAGATTCTATGACTGAGTCGTTCAAAGTGAAGGACTTCTGCACGTAAACTCCCGTTTAACTCTGGATCTTTCACAAAGTCTTGTTCAATTTGGAATGTACTTTGTGTCGGCGCAATGATAATAATCGGATCACCTAAAGGGTCTTGTTTCATTTTTTGTTTGATTTCGTCTAACATCGCATGGGATTTTCCAGTTCCCGCGCGACCGATATATGCGTTAAATTCAGTCACCTTTCTCACCTCTTTGTCATTTATTGTAGCACATATGTTCTCATAGTTTCGTGCTTCTTCCCTTATGAATGTAAAAAGAGGGCTCTATACTATTTAGGACTGGTGATAATCACTAGTCCTATTTTTGATACAAAAAAAGCGCAATTATCTCTATAATTAGAAGTATCCTACAACCAATAATTAAGGAGATAATGCGCCTATGTCTAA